>JAABQB010000039.1 GCA_011391695.1 Desulfobacteraceae bacterium
TTACGGGAAAACAGCAGTTCCCATCAATCCTGAGCTGCAGGAGAAGGCTCTCAAGGGATATCCGCGCGGAGAAAAACCTATCACATGCAGACCTGCTGAGGTTATAGAGCCTGAACTTGAAAAGGCAAAGGAAGAAGTCAAGGATCTTGCCGTCGATATCGATGACGTGCTCATCTATGCGCTTTATCCAGTTACCGGGAAAAAGTTTTTAAAATGGAAATACGGCAAGGAAGATCCGCCTGCCGAGGTAAAGCCCAGAACTCTCGAGCAGGTAAAAGCCGAGCAGGATATCATTGCAAAGGCAAAGGCCGGCAAGCTTGTTGAAAAGGCTGAAAAGAAAGAGGGACCTGCAAAGGGTGACAGACTCCGTAATTTCAGTGTATTTGTGGATGGCGACTATTATGAGGTCGGTGTTGAGGAGGTTGGGGGAGCTCCGGTAATAAACTTCATACAGCAGGTTCCCTCGGCTGTAACGAAACCAGCAGCACCTGCGGCCACCGATGTCGCTAAACCTGCCGCACCAGCAGCACCTCCCAAGGCTCCAATGCCCGAAGCGGTTCCGACAGAAGTCGGCGCTGGAGTCACGCTGAATGCTCCCATGCCCGGCATGATTGTTTCTTATGAGAAGAATGTCGGCGATCACGTTAAAAAAGGGGATACGGTTGTAATTCTCGAAGCGATGAAGATGGAAAATGCTCTTTCTTCTCCTGTTGAAGGTATTATCAAGGCTATTAATTTCAAGAGCGGGGATTCGGTGCCTAAGAACGCTGTACTTTGCATAATTGGGTGAAACCTTTGCATAGCATCCCTTTTGCCCGATTTCAGCGTCAGGCTCAAATTTCAATCCTCGGAATACTTAAATGTATTCCTGTGGTTGAAATTCTCGCCTTCCTTGAACTTGAGCAAAATTGGAAGCTCTTCAAAGGTTTCAAAAGAGCTTTACGTGTGGTGCAATTAAATACATGACAGGTTGCTTTTTTATCTGCATATTATATGGGCATGAGGAAATGAAAGGATGAAAATACACGAGTACCAGGCTAAGGATCTGTTTAAAAAATACGGTGTTCCCGTTCCAGCGGGCGGGGTTGCATTTACACCCGGGGAAGCGGCCGGGATTGCAGATACTCTTGGAGGCTTTCCGGTTGTTGTTAAGGCCCAGATTCATGCGGGAGGCCGTGGCAAGGGGGGTGGTGTAAAGCTGTGCAATTCACTTGGAGAAGCAGAAAAGAGCGCATCCGGCATAATAGGCATGAATCTTGTCACCCATCAGACCGGTCCTGAAGGAAGGCTTGTGAAAAAGGTGCTTGTTGAGCAGGGGCTCAATATTCAAAAAGAACTTTATCTCGGAATTATACCTGACAGGGCTTCCGCAAAAATTGTTATTATGGCAAGCGAGGCCGGAGGAATGGATATCGAGGAGGTTGCGGAAAAGAGTCCCGAAAAGATAATAAAGATATATGTCGATCCCCTTGCAGGAATTTATCCCTACCATTGCAGGGATGCGGCTTTCGGACTGAATCTGCCGGCTGCTTCGATAAAGGAATTTTCTGCAATGCTGAAAAATCTTTTCAGCATTTTTGTTGACTATGACTGCTCTCTCCTTGAAATAAATCCCCTTGTCATCACTGCAGACGGCGCTGTTATTGCCCTTGATGCAAAGATAAACTTTGATGATAATGCTCTTTTCAGGCATAAGGATATTCTGGAATACAGGGATTTTGATGAGGAAGAACCCCTTGAGGTTGAGGCATCAAAATTCAATCTGAATTATATAAAAATGGATGGGAATGTCGGGAATATGGTAAATGGCGCCGGCCTTGCAATGGCTACAATGGATATTATCAAGCTTGCAGGAGCCGAGCCGGCCAATTTTCTTGATGTGGGCGGAGGAGCCAGCGCCGAGATGGTGGAAAACGGCTTCAGGATTATTCTTGGAGATAAGAATGTCAAAGGTATCTTTATAAATATTTTCGGCGGTATTTTAAGATGCGATGTTCTTGCAGAGGGAGTAGTTCAGGCGGCAAAAAAGACGGGTATTAGTGTGCCTGTTGTAATACGCATGGAAGGGACAAACGTTGAGACGGGGAGGAAGATCCTTTCCGAATCAGGGCTTAATCTTATTACGGCTGTTGATTTGCAGGATGCCGCGCAAAAAGTTGCCCAGATAGTTAGAGCCTGATCAGGGGGGGTAGAATATCAAGGATTCAAGGGTTCAAGTGATCAATGGTTCGGGTGGAGGAAGAAGAGCCAATACAAGCGAGGTTATGAAAAGTGAGCATTTTTGTAGATAAGAATACGCGTCTTGTTGTTCAGGGGATAACAGGAAAAGAAGGGCAATTCCATACACGTCAGTGTTTTGCCTATGGAACCGCCGTTGTCGCCGGAGTTACTCCCGGAAAAGGCGGCCAGAAAATGGATGACATACCTGTTTTTAATACTGTAAATGAAGCAGTGAAAAAAACGGGAGCCGACTGCAGCATGATTTTTGTCCCGCCTCCTTTTGCAGCAGATGCCATACTGGAAGCGGCAGATGCCGGAATCGGGCTTATCGTTGCAATTACCGAAGGAATTCCGGTATTGGACATGATGAAAGTTAAAAATTACATCTCGGGTAAAAAGAGCCGCATAATCGGGCCGAATTGCCCGGGTATAATTACTCCCGGAGAGTGCAAGGTCGGTATAATGCCGGGGCACATTCATAAGCCGGGCGGTCCTGTCGGAGTTGTTTCCAGATCAGGAACTCTCACTTATGAGGTTGTGCATCAGCTTACTCAAAATGGCATCGGTCAAACAACATGTATCGGAATAGGCGGAGACCCCGTAAACGGTACCAATTTCATCGACTGCCTGGATGCCTTTCAAAAAGATCCTGAAACAAAAGGTATTGTAATGGTGGGGGAGATAGGCGGAACTGCCGAAGAAGAAGCTTCAGAATTTATATTAAAGAATGTTACGAAACCGGTCATCGGTTTTATTGCAGGGCTGACTGCTCCACCGGGGCGAAGGATGGGACATGCCGGCGCGATAATAAGCGGAAGAAGCGGGACAGCTCAGGGGAAAATCGCAGCGATGAAGCAAAGCGGCATCCATGTTTGCGAGAATCTGGGCGCCCTTGGAAAACTCTGTGCTTCGGTGTTTGGCTATGCATGAAATGGGGATAGCAATGCAGATTGTTGAGATCGCCGCGGCTTCAATTCCGAAAAACGTTGAGAATGTTCAGGTAGAAAGAGTTAATATCAAGGTGGGGAAACTTTCGGCAATTGTGCCTGAGAGCCTCAGGTTCTGCTTTGAAATTGTGGCTAAAGATACGCCAGTTTCGGGCGCAAAGCTTATGATAGAAGAGGTTCCTGTAGTTGCAAGATGCAATGAATGCTCTGCCGAATGGACAATAACAGGGCCTGTTTTTACCTGTGTGAAATGCAACAGCGGTTCCATCCAGATTCTTTCGGGAAGGGAGCTGGATATTGTCTCAATAGAAATAGCAGACCCGTGACGGCTTCGTAAAAAATCATTCTGCTGTGTTGCACTTCATCTTTCGTCATTGCAGCGTACATAAAGTACGCTTCATTCCTCAAGATTCGTGCGCCTTGCATAATGAGCTTTTTACGAAGCCGTCAAGTCTGATTCTCCGGTTCACTTGAACCCTTGACCCCTTTCTCCCGGGTAATCGGGAAAAAAATATATTTGAAGTAATTTATAGAGGAATAATACAATGGAAATAAAGGTTGTACGAAAAGTTCTGGATGTCAACGATATGATGGCCCAGCAGAACAGGAGTCGTTTTGCTGATGAGAAGGTTTTTGTATTAAATGTCATGAGCTCTCCTGGCTCAGGAAAAACCACCACGCTTGTGAAGACGATTTCACGTCTTTTGCCGGAAATTAAGTGCGCTGTCATAGTCGGTGATATTTGTTCAACCATTGATGCCGACCGTCTGTCTGTGACAGGAGTACAGGTTGTTCAGGTAAATACTGATGAATTTGGCGGAGACTGCCACCTTGCCGCCCATGTTATAGGCAATGCTGCAAACAGCATAGATCTTGACGCTGTTGACCTTCTGATTGTTGAAAATGTCGGAAACCTTGTCTGTCCGGCTGAATTCGACATCGGTGAAGACTCGAGAGTGGTTGTTTTAAGCGTGACTGAAGGTGAGGATAAACCGCTTAAATACCCACTGATGTTCCGGGTATGCGATGCGGCTCTGTTAAACAAGACAGATCTTCTTCCATATATCGAATATGACAAAGAGGCTGCTGTAAAAAATATACTGCAGATACATCCGGGCATGAGCGTTTTTGAGATTTCAGCAAAGACAGAAGAAGGTTTCAAGCCGTGGATTATGTGGCTTAAGGAAAGGGTCAAAAAGAAGCTTGCTTAAGGCGTGAATAGTGAACAGTGATCAGTAACCAGGGATCAGGGATCAGAAACCAGGGACCAGAAACCCTGCCACAAAGAAGGCGGGCCTTCGGCATAGACCAGAGAAATATTTTTATAAGTGTATCTGCTGGACTGAAATGATATTCGGGAGTGATTTTATGTCTTCGATCGCTTTCTTGTCTGCCGGCGTATCTATATTTACCATGCAAAGCGCCTGCTCATCAAGTCTTCCAAGCTGAAAACGGCCTATGTTGATATTATGTCGGCCGAGGGTGGTGCCCACGTTTCCAATTACCCCAGGTTTGTCGTAATTCCGGATTACTATTATTTCACCTTCTGGTATGGCATCCATGCGGATTCGCCCAAGCTTTACGATCCTTGGATACTTCTTTCCGAATATCGTACCCCAGATTTCGCCCGGCCCGCCTTCGTGCTCCTCAAGTTTGAGCTTAATGAGGCCTGCGTAATCATCGCTTGTGCGGCTTACCGTTTCTTTTATATTTATTCCTTTTTCTCTGGCTAGGGCTGGCGCGCTTACATAATTAACCGGCTTATCAGTAAATGTGCCAAGGAGTCCTTTAAGTACTGCATGTGTGAGTGGCCTGGTATCGAGTTCAGCGACATCTCCACTGTAGGTGACTGTGATATCGTGGATTTTTCTCACAAGCTGTCCCATAATGGACCCCATTTTTTCTGCAAGATCAAGATGGGGGCGGAGCTGTTGCATAACTTCACCGGATACGGACGGAAAGTTTACGGTATTTATCAGTATTCCGTCGATTAAATATGCGGCGATCTGCTTTGCAATCATTTCAGCCACCTTTATTTGAGCTTCGCCCGTGCTTGCACCAAGGTGGGGTGTGAATATAACGTTCGGATGCTGAAGAATTGGTATTGAAGAATCAGGAGGCTCCTTCGGGAAAACATCAAGGGCTGCTCCTGCCACGTGCCCGCTTAAGAGAGCATCATAAAGATCATCGAGATTGACGGTTTCCCCCCTCGCGCAGTTTATGATTCTGACACCCGGCTTCATCTTCGCAATGGATGAGGCATTTATCATGTTGATGGTATCTTTTAGACGGGGAACATGCAGGGAGATAAAGTCGGAGCTTGAAAGAAGTTCGTCGAAGGAGACTAATTCTACTTCAAAAGAACGTGCGGCATCCTTACTTACAAATGGATCGGAGGCTATGACTTTCATTTGAAGACCCCTTGCCCTGTCCGCAACAACCCTTCCTATCTGTCCCAGGCCCAGAATCCCAAGAGTCTTTCCGCTTATCTCAACACCCGTAAACTTTTTCTTTTCCCATTTTCCTTCCCGGATGGAAGCGGTACCCTGCGGAATGTGCCTCGCAAGAGAGAGCATCAGTGAAATAGCATGCTCCGCGGTGGTAACAGTATTACCGCCCGGAGCATTTACGACAATAATGCCCTGTCGTGAAGCTGCCTGGATATCAATGTTGTCGACGCCGATTCCAGCCCGGCCTATTATTTTCAGTTTCCCGGATTTTTTTAAAACCTGTTCTGTAACCCTGGTTCCGCTTCTTATTGCAAGGCCGTGAAATTCCCCAATGATTTTTGCCAGTTCTCCAGGATCATTGGTTGCCTTATCATTGTCAACGACAACTTTAATCTTGCCTGTTGCTTCGAGAAGTTCTTTTGCGACCGGGGACATGTTGTCCCGCACCATTACTTTAAACATATTAGCCTCGTTTTCAAAGCATCACTTCAAGGGTTAAGGGATTTATTCGCATTTATTATTTTTCCAGAAAGGAGATAATTCCCTCAGGCGTTTGATTATTGGCGGAACCTTTTCAATAATAAAATCGATTTCATCTTCTGTGTTGTATGTGCTCAAGCTGAAACGGATGGAGCCGTGTGCCGCCGTGAAAGGAACTCCCATTGCGCGCAAAACGTGCGACGGCTCGAGAGATCCGGAGGTGCACGCTGAACCCGATGATGCACATATGCCAAACTCGTCCATCATCAGCAGTATGGCTTCTCCTTCAACAAATTCGAACCCGATGCTCGTTGTGTTCGGAAGACGCTGTTCTCTGTCACCATTTATCATTGTATTTGTTACCGTCTTTATCAGGGTGTTTTCAAGCTTGTCGCGCATCTTTTTTATGCGTGTTGACATTTGATCAAGGTCCGAAAGCGCCATTTCACATGCTTTACCAAGCCCGATAATGGAAGACACATTTTCTGTCCCGCCTCTTCGTCCGCTTTCCTGGTGGCCGCCTATGAGAAAAGGTGAAAACTTGGTCCCTTTCCTTATGTAAAGAGCCCCGATTCCCTTTGGGGCATGAATTTTGTGTCCCGACATGGAAAGCATATCCGCCTGCACCTTCTTCATGTCAACAGGGACTTTTCCCACGGCCTGAACTGCATCCGTATGAAAAACGATACCCTTTGCCTTGACGGCCTGGGCAATTTCTTCTACCGGGAAAATCACTCCCGATTCATTGTTTGCCCACATAATGCTGACTATTGCTGTATCATCGTCAAGATGCATGTATAAATAATCGAGATCGAGCAGTCCTTTGCTGTCAACCGGAACGAACGTAACACGGTATCCTGTTTTGGCAAGGTTTTCAAACAGGTTCTTGATTGCAGGATGTTCGACCCTGCTTGTTATAATGTGTTTCCTGTCAGGATTTGAGATAAGGGCCGCCCGTATTGCCGTGGAGTCACTTTCAGTGCCGCAGGCCGTAAAAAGTATTTCCTCGGGCTTGGCGCTTATTAATTTTGCGACTTTTTCACGGGATTCTTTTATCATCCTCGCAACATTTCCGCCAAAGGAGTGCATGCTTGAGGGGTTGCCGTAGAGTTCGGAAAAGTAGGGAAGCATCTCTTCAAGAACTTCGGGAGCTACGCGGGTTGTAGCGTTGTTGTCGACGTATATCGGTTTCATTGCTGCACCTCCTCAACAATGAGCTCCGGGGCTACAAGTTCTCTAAGCTTCGATTCCACATAGTGCTTCAGCGTAATCTGGGATTTACTGCATGATGCGCATGTTCCGCGCATTTTAACAATTATCCTGTTTCCATCAACGTCTATAAGCTCTATATTCCCGCCATCTTTTTTAAGGGCGGGTTTTATTTCGCGTTCAAGCGTCTCTTCAATCAGTTTTATTTTCTGTATATTGGTAAGCTTTATGACTTTTTTCTTAACAGGCTTATCCTTGCTTTGAACAGAGTCGATAATATCCTGTATTTTTTCATGGCATTTCCCGCAGCCTCCGCCCGCCTTGACATAATCTGTAACATCTTCAATCGTAGAGAGGTTGTTTTCCGTGACCGCTCGCCTTATATCGATATCTGTAACGCCGAAGCACTCGCAAACGATTTCGCCTTCCACCTTTTTTTCTTTTTCACCCCGGTAATGTGATATGGCTTTTTCAAGGGCATCCCGGCCCATTACGGAACAGTGCATTTTTTCCTTCGGAAGCTCGCCGAGATAAGAGGCTATATCCTCATTTGTGATCTTGGAAACTTCATCGAGAGTCAATCCTTTTATCATTTCAGTTAGGGCGGATGAAGAAGCTATGGCGCTTGCACATCCGAAAGTCTGGAATTTGGCATCCTCTATTTTCCCTTTTTCATCCAGCTTGAAATAAAGGGTCAAGGCATCTCCGCAGGCCAGGGAGCCGACTTCACCTACACCGTCCGGATTTTCGATAACCCCGACATTCCTTGGGTTTAAAAAATGATCTTTAACTTTTTCAGTATATTCCCACATGATATCCTCCTGTTATATGCCATACGAAATCCGTGATCTTCATAAAATGGAATCAAAATGCGCCTTAATTCCATGAAATCCGAGCAGCTCAAAATACCGCTGTTCGTACATCGTACATCGAACATCGCACTTCGAAATTCTATGTACGATGTTCTAATTATCGCTCCAATCGGAACATCATTCTGACAGCTACTATAATCATTCAATCAAAAAAAGAAAGCCGAAAATAAATATTTTCGGATAACGGCATTTTTGTCTGTTCGCTGAAACTGGTTGAAAATAGTCAGTCGATGAATAACTCGGGAGTCATATCAACCGTCAATCCGTCACCGTTTAAAAGGCGTTCAGCTAGTCCCAGCGTTTTGGGAAGCTCATACCCGAAAAAATAGCGCAGCGCAATAAATTTACCCTGATAAAAAGCAATATCTTTCATATTTGGGGCATTTTGCAGGGCTTTTTGAACTGCAATGCCTTGTAACAGCCACTGCCATGCAATAGCGATAATCCCGAACAATTCCAGATAGAGTGTCGCATCCGCCAGGAAATATTCGGCTCCCTTATCCGTAAATACCTGAATGAGATGCCCGGTAACTTCCTCAAGCTTTGTGCGGGAGTCACTGAGTTGTTGCGCATAGATCCGGAGCTCAGGGAATTCATCAGCCATTGAGATGGTTTTTTCGATTTCTGCTATAAACAGCATAAATGGCAGGCCATTTTGCGCAACCACCTTACGCCCCAAAAGATCCATGCCCTGGATACCGGTGGTGCCTTCATGGATGGGGTGGATGCGCGCGTCGCGGTAATACTGCTCCATCGGGTAATCATCACAGTATCCTGATCCGCCAAAGCACTGCAATCCCCGGCTGATAGACTCTATGCCCATTTCAGAGGGATAACTTTTTGCAACGGGTGTTAAAATTTCCAGAAGATTTATATATTTTTCTTTCTCATCATCAGGAAGAACTTTAATCATGTCAACATATTTACTGCACTGCATGAGAAGAGAGAGGGACCCTTCGACAACAGCCCGCTGAAACAGCAGCATTCGCTTTACGTCTGCGTGCTCAATAATGGGAACCTGGGGCAGGGCGGGATCTTTTTTGGAGACAGGGCGTCCCTGGCGACGGGTTCTGGAATACTCAAGAGATGCATAATAAGCGGCCGTAGCAATAGAAGCGGCGCCTATACCGACTCCGATGCGAGCCTGGTTCATCAGCTGGAACATGTATCTCAATCCATTGTGGGGCTCTCCGACAAGCCAGCCGCGACAATTGTCTTTGTCTCCCATGCTGAGTTGCACGATCGGGCATCCCCTGTAGCCCAGTTTATGATATATTCCGGATGTGTTGACATCATTTGAAATCAGCGGACCGTTTTCGTCGATTCTGTTTTTTGGAACAACAAAGAGAGATATCCCTTTTATTCCGGGAGGCGCATCTTTAATCTTTACCAGCATCAGGTGCACTACATTTTCAACCCCGTCATGATCTCCGGCAGAGATAAATATTTTCTGTCCTTTTATCAGGTAATATCCCTGTTCAGTCGGTTCCGCCGTGGTTGTTATATCCGTAAGTGATGAGCCTGCTTCAGGTTCGGTCAACGCCATGGTTCCCTGCCATTTGCCGGCATACATGTTCAGCACATAAGTATCGAACAGTTCTTTGCTTCCAAAAGATTCGATCAGGTGGGCAGCGCCGGCAGAAAGTCCGGGGTAAACACCGGCCGAATAATTTGCCGCCCCGAATATGAAGTCACAGGCATCGGCGATTAAATGGGGAAGCTGATTGCCGTCAAGTTCATAAGGCATTCTGCTTGAAATCCATCCGCCATCGCCGAATTCTTTCATTATTGTCCGTACAGAAGGGTGTACTTTGACCTTACCAGCGATAAGTTCGGGAGGATTACGATCCATTTCGGCAAATACCGGGTAAAGCAAATTCCTGGAGAGCTTGAGCGCTTCCTTGAGAACCATATCGAATGTTTTTCGATTGTGTTCACGATAATACTCGAAGCAGGTCAGGGATTCGGCATCAAAGACCTCATATAATAAAAATTTCAGATTTTTTTCGCTTACAAATTTAACAGCCATAGATTATTTCAGTCCTTTGCTCATTTTCCCGAACCAATCTCTTTTTTGGTTCGTTTAAGAAGAATGCCAACCATTTCAGCAAATCCTTCGCCGCCTTTTTTTTGTGTTACCCAAACCGGTTTACAGGCCATTCTGTCTGAAAACAGCCTTACGTTTGCAACACCGACCGAATGAGGGAAATAGGCAAACATCGGAGCATCATTGGGAGAATCACCGGTGAAAATGGCCTGTTCTTTGATTTGATCAAGGGTTACATTGAAAACCTCGGCAAACAGCAGCTTGGTCATGGAAAGCTTGTCGTAATCTCCAAACCAGCCGTTAACATGTATGGAACTTATTTTTGCCCTGGCGCCGGCCGCCTTGAAGCAGTCAACTATTTGATCAACCTTTTTCATTGAGAGGGGGGGAACATCTTCACAATAATCGATAGCAAGGTCAGCTTCACGGTATGCCTGGTCTGACGCTACACCGCATTCGGGAATTCTTGACAGTATTTCCAGTTTGATCTTATCAAGTATTTTCCGGTCGTTTTTGCGCTCCTTTTCAGTTTTCCAGTAACGGCGGAGCATTTTTTTCAGGCGCTCGTCGTAACTGAAATAGAAAGCGCCGTTTTCACCGACCAGGCCATCTATCGGCCACATCCGGGCAATATGATCACACCACCCGGCAGGGCGTCCGGTGATAGGTATAATTCTGATACCGGCGCTTTTTAAACGTTCCATTGCGGTAAAAACCGCGGCAGGAAGCCGCCCGTTGCTTGTGAGGGTGTCATCAATATCTGTTAAGATATAGCGGATTTGTTCTTTTAAATTGAGGGGGAATTTATGAAACGGTTTCATCATTGAATAGGTCCGTAACTATACAAATTCTATTAATAATTGAAACAGATAAAGTGACGAAAACACCGGCAATCTGTTTGAAATACCTACACCGTCTTCCTCGTCTTTGTCAAGGTGGAAAGGGGTTTCCCATTACCTCAAAAGTTAAGGTCGTATTTTTTGACTTTTTACCGGAGTATAGGTATAAGCAAAAATCACAGGATTGAGTTTTCCAAGTGGTTGCTTCAGATTCAGTTTCAAGGAGCTTTTATGTATGATATTGCGGTAATCGGAGGCGGAGTGATAGGTTGTGCCATTGCCCGCGAAATGTCACGCTACCGGCTTGGCATCGTTGTAGTGGAAAAATACGAAGAGGTCGGCTTCGGTACGACTAAGACCAACAGCGGCATTATCCATGCAGGTCATCATAGCCCGCCGGATACACTTAAGGGAAAACTTGTTGTCCGTGGGAATAAGCTCTACGACAGACTGTGTAAAGATCTTAATTTCGGTTTTAGCCGAATCGGCGAACTGGTTGTCGCCAGAAGCGAATCTGAAATCCCTGAGTTGGAGCGGTTGAAAAAACAGGGAGAGGCGAAAGGGGTGCCGGGCCTTGAAATATGGGACAGGGAACGCCTCCGGAACGCGGAACCAAATCTTTCCAATACGCTCATTGCTGCGCTTCATGCTCCGTCAGCAGGAGTAATCAATCCCTATGAACTGGCTAATGCGCTGAGCGAAAACGCCGTTGATAACGGTGTAGATCTAAAAGTTAACTGTGCGGTAGAAAAGATAGTAGTCGAAAAAGGCTTTCTTGCTGTGCATACATCTACGGAAACAATAAAAGCGCGGTTTGTGATAAACTGTGCCGGAGTGTATGCCGATAAGATTGCCGGGATGGCCGGTTTAAGCGATTTTACCATACACCCCCGGAAAGGAGAAGAATACATGCTGGACAAGCGACTCAAGGGGCTTGTCCAGAGGCTTATCTTTCCGATACCAGAAAAGAATACGAAAGGCATTCTGATAATTCCTACTTTTGACGGAACGATCATGGTCGGCCCAACCGCACAGGATACCACAGACCGGGATGATGCTTCCACTACATACGAGGGTTCGGAGCAGGTGTTTGGATTTGTGAGCAAAATATGTCCATCGATAACCGAGCGTGATACCATCACCGAGTTTGCAGGACTGCGGGCCGTCAGCAATACGAATGATTTTATTATCGGGCCGACACGGATAAAAGGCTTCATCAACGCCGCAGGCATTCAGTCTCCCGGGCTTACCTGTGCGCCTGCAATAGCCCTGTATGTCCGTGATATTTTAAAATCGGAAGGGCTGGTTCTAGAGAAAAAGAAAAACTTCAAGCCCCATCTTCCTGGGCCGCCTCGTTTTGCTTCCCTGAATGATGAACAGCAGAGGCGCCTTGTTGAAAAGGATCGCCTGTTTGCCAAGGTTGTATGCCGTTGTGAGCTGGTGACCGAAGCCGAAATTCATAGCGCCGTTGACCATGGAGCACGGACATTGGACGGCATAAAATTTCGCAGCCGCGCCGGTATGGGGCGATGCCAGGGAGGTTTTTGCGCACCGCGCTGTATGGACATCCTGTCAAAAAGACTGGATAAGCCCTTTCAGGAAATAACAAAGCGTGGTGGCGATTCGTGGGTTGTTAAAAAGATGATGGACTCGTAAAAACTATATTTTCTCACAAAGGCACTAAGAACACGAAGAAAAATAATCATTTAATATTAATATGTTAACTTTGTGATCTTTGTGGCTTGGTGTGAGATCCTGCTTTTTACGAAAGCATCAAAAATGGACTATATCTGAAACTTAAGAGGTAACCATAAACGGTAATGCTTGGTCGGGTTGAAAAAAAATATGGAGTAGTAGTTGTCGGCGGAGGTCCCGCAGGAATGGGAGCGGCTCTTGGCGCAAGGGATTGCGGCGAAGAGAAGGTTTTAATCCTTGACCGTGAGCCTGAAGCCGGGGGAATTCTTCTTCAATGTATTCACTCTGGGTTCGGAATGCACTACTTCCGCGAAGAACTGACCGGACCGGAATATGCCGAGAGGTTTCTTCAGAAGGTCATCGACCATGATATTGATGTCTTACCCGGCAGCTATGTGTCCGGTGTAGCGGTAGATTCCGGCGGTTCCAAAAAAGTTCGTATAATGAGTGAATCGCATGGACTCATAACCGTGGAAACAAAGTCTGTTGTACTGGCCATGGGATGTCGTGAACGCACAAGGGGCGCTGTTCGTATACCAGGCACCAGGCCTTCGGGCATCCTCACGGCAGGGCTTGCGCAGAAATTCGTCAACCTCAAGGGCTATTTGCCGGGGAAAAGGATAGCAATTCTGGGATCGGGTGACATCGGGCTGATTATGGCCAGGCGATTGACGCTGGAAGGCTGCCGTGTCGAAGGTGTTTTTGAGCTCATGCCTTATTCTAACGGACTTACACGCAACGTGGTTCAGTGCCTTGAGGATTTTGATATTCCTCTTCACCTCTCAACCACGGTTGCCTATGTACACGGCCGCGATCGCATCGAGAAGATTACAGTTGCACCTGTGAATCCTGACTTAAAGCCTGACATGAGCCGGGCCTGGGATGTCCCGTGCGACACTCTTCTTATATCGGTAGGCTTGATTCCGGAGAACGAACTTACCCAGAACCTTGGAATCGGCCTTGATGTCGTTACCGGAGGACCATTGGTATCAAGCACGCTGGAAACCAGCATGCCGGGAATGTTCGCCTGCGGTAATGTTCTGCATGTCCATGATCTGGTTGACTACGTGACACGTGAGGCGATGCTTGCCGGGAGGTTTGCGGGTGAATGGTCTAAAGGGGTGAGGCGGCCGAAGGACAATATCCGGCTTGTTCCCGGTGACAATGTGCGTTACTGTGTTCCACATACATTGAGTCCCGAAAGAGAGCATACCATACACCTTCGCTGCAAAGCCGCCATGAAGCCATGTAAAATCAGAGTGGGCAGTCTGATGGAAAAAAAGCTGCGTTTTGTTTTTCCGGCCGAAATGATCATGTTCAAGATAAAGCCGGACCTGCTTGACAAATTTCATGGAGATACCCTTCGTATAGACATTCTTCCGCTTGAAAAGGGAGAGAGAGTTGATTGAGATAAAAAAATATATATGTATCGGCTGCCCGGTCGGTTGTCCGCTGCAGCTCGAACATGAAAAGGACCGGATAAGAGAAGTTACCGGAAATGAATGTAATAGGGGCGCCAAGTATGCGAGGCAGGAATTTACGGATCCGCGCCGGAGCATAAGCACCACCGTTCAGATTTCAGGCGCACTGCGGCAGCGACTGCCGGTAAAAGTTTCAGGGGCGATTCATAAGGATCAGATTCTGGAGGCAGCGAGAAAAATTCATGAACTTAAGGTCATGGCCCCGGTTGAGATAGGCCAGGTACTTTTCAAAGATTTTTTAGGTGAAAAAGGTATTGATGTTGTTGCTTGCCGTTCAATGAAGCGAATTGCCGAAGCAATGACAGCTTGCCGGACTAAAAAGCACAGAAGGAGCAAGGCCGGCAAGCCTGAATAAAAGGATTCGAGGGTTTGCTTTCAATTGATTCTATTATTGCAATACGAATCCTTGACCCCTCGACTCCTTTCTCCTTTTGTCTTTTCACAACAATGCGGCAGCCTTAATCAGCAGAGTCTCGTTTGTTCCGTCCATAATCTTCAGCAACTTGGCATCCCTCGAATATTTTTCAACCGGATACTCCCTTGAGATGCCATATCCCCCCAGTACTTGAACCATTTCAGCGGTATGTCGAACTGCCTGATCGGTTGCATAAACCTTGGCGGCGAGGCTTGTCTTGAGATCTCCCGGAAAGCATTTTCCGCTCAGCCAGCTGCCTTTCCACAAAAAGGCCCGGGCTGTTTCGATGGCCTGAAAGCATTCGAAAAGCTTCTGGGCAATCAAAGCGTGCTGGAATATCGGTTTGCCCCACTGGACCCTCTTTTTTGAATGTTCAAGAGCGCACTCGTATGCCGCTCTCATCAATCCAACGGCCAGATAGCCAACCGCAAGGTTGCCAACAGTAATAATGGCATTGTGCAACATCGGATAACCGTCACCGCAAGGAAAGATCAGGTAGTCTGATGGGACTTCGACCCTGTCAAAAAACACAGGTGACTGGTTGAGCACCCTCAGACCTATCTTGTCCAGCGGACGGCCTGTTTTCAGCCCCGGAGCATCACCGGGAACCACGAACGCACCTGAACCTTTAATACCCAGAGACGGATTTATACATGCGAAAACTATATAAGCGCTTGCAATTCCCCCGTTTGATACAAAGTCCGACTTTGTGCCGTTTAGCATGTATCCGTCAGTCGATTGTTCGGCAATGGTATGATGACGGACATTGAGATCATTATAGTTACTCCCGTCGGAACCGACTTCCGGTTCGCTGCTGCACCAGGCTGTAAGATATCTGCCGGAGTTGTCTTCGCAATAGGGAATTACAAATTTATCTACCAGTTCACGGTTGTCGGGCGCCAAAAAGGAGATAAGCTGGGGTACAACGGCACCGGGAATCAGTGTGGCTGCAAACCCGGGACCCCATCTGGCTAGCTCTTCCCAGACCATGCCGGTTGTCTGAGGGTCAAGCCCCATGCCACCGAACTTTTCGGGGAGTGCCATCTTGGAGAAACCCAGTTCAAATGCCTCTGCAATTACATCCCAGAAACGATTACCGGTAAAGACTGCCTGCGGATCCGGGATCTTATCCAGTTCGGTTTCGGCCGGCAGCAGGATGTTTTTACCAAAATCCCGGGCTGCCGCTACGATCTGTTTCTGGGTTTTTGAGGGCTCAAAGTCGATCATAGCCATTCTCTCGTTATTATTGATGACTCAGTAAAAAGTCATTCTCACACAAAGATCACGGAGGACACAAAGACTAACATGAATGTTTTCAATAGGCCTTTCTTAGTGCCTCTGTACCTTCGTGTGAAGAATTATCTATTTAATATTCCATCACTATTCGCCACAAAAAAAGTCTGTCATTTTGAAATAGTATGGCAGATATATTTCCGGATCAACTTCGGTAAGGATCTTCCCGGGCAGCATCGTGTTGTCGCTGACAAGGTAGAATCCAAGCAATGCTTTAACAGGCTCCAATTCAGACCATGGATCAGCCTCAGAGGCACACAGTCGAATATCTGCGCCACCTATTTCAAGATGCTTTATCTTTGTATCTGTCTGTTGACGGCATAAAAAAACCGGACCGTCAAAACCGGGTGTCAGATCAATTCGCGGAGAGGCCTTGAAAAGAAAAGTCGGTCCCATCCCGGGGAGTCCGGGTAAAGGGTCTGTGAGTTTGACGTTGATCTCTACAAACCTGATGCCATGACGTTCCACCCAGCCGCGCACTGTCTGGCCGTCTTTTTCAAGCTGAATACGCGCCATCTTTTTGGGGAAGCCGAAGATGTCTCTTCCGTTGTAGACTCTTACTTCTTCACTTTCAATCGGCATGGACAGGCAGTAACTTCCCGCTTCATCATTATAGCGGCAGTTCAGGAAAAGAGCCGCCTCCCTGTAACCGGGGCCTAAATTGGTATCCGGGTACTCGGCAATGAATATAAGGCCGCCGGGAGTTTCGGCAGGCACAAGCGGCGGCGGAATCAGGCGGGCCGAAATTTCAGGCTGAACTTCAATCATCACTCCTATCATCCGGGCGCCGATAAATTTTCTTTCCCCCAGTTGATAATATCTGTCGAGTTCCTTTTGTGTCTTAACAAAACCCATTGCCACTTCCTCAATTGTTAATCGGTTAGCAAAGAATGGATCGCTAATGTGCAAAGCCTGAACATAAAACAGCAAGCGCTAACCCAGATGCTTGCTGCGGGGTCAGCTTCAATCAGGTTTATTAATGAGAGATTAATGAAACGCTCTGCACTAATATTCCTGCCACTGGACGCGAAAAAAATTATTTCGGATGATATAACTTACGCACATTATCCGTGAATATATTTTTTCCTTATCATAAAACAGCCGCCTTTGCCATATGATTCTTAACCTGATTTCCGGATTGGAAACCTGCCATTGTCAAAAGTATGTTTTCAGATTTACACATTTATCCGATTGACTCGGGATTCTCTTTGAAAGATAGTATAATTACTAAATGGCCTCTTTTCTGATTTGAAACGAAACAGCGAGCGAATGTTCCGATGCTTGCGGCGGTGAGTTCGAATGGGGAAGATAAGTCTTTAAATATATAAGATAAAAATAGGGTGGAACCGCCATGTCCAAAGAGGGGATTAATCTGGCAAGAAAAGGCAAGATCGCTGTTTTAACCATAGATCGTCCTCAGCGAAAGAATGCATTCAATGAATATATGTTTTCCTGCCTTGAGAAGGCAGCATGTGAATTGAAAAAAACCCTGCCGCGTTGCCTGGTGATAACGGGCGCGGGGAACAAAGCATTCAGCGCCGGGTTTGACGTAAGCCCGGACAATCCGATGATTTCATCTATTGCCGGGTCAGCGGGCAAGCAGGATAGTGCTCCTGTTGAAAAGGTAATCGGAAAGGTTCGGAAAGCCGTGGATGACTTGTTTGCGCTGCCTGTACCGATCATAGCGGCTATAAATGGCCTTGCTTACGGCGGTGGAGCTGAACTGTCAGTTCGATGTGATATGCGGGTCATGGATCCTGAAGCGGTGATATGCTTTTCGGAGGTACGGCTGGGGCTGATGCCGGACTGGGGAGGCGGCCCGGCGCTTGTGCGGCTGATAGGGCCCTCAAGAGCCGCGGACTTGATTCTGACTGCCCGCAGGGTTGAAGCCGGTGAAGCGCTGCATATGGGTCTTGTGAACCGGATCAGCAGGCCGGGGCAGGCACTTGAGGAAGCCGTCTCTCTTGCTGAAAAGATTGCCGCAAACGGGCCGAAGGCGGTCATCCATGCCCTTGAAGTAATACGGCAGAGTATGAATCTTTCTTTCCAGAAGGCGCTCGATCTGGAAGCAGAAAAAGCCGTTTCTCTTATAATGTCCGGTGAATGTATTTATGGTGTGGCAGCTTTCTTGGAAAAAAAGGAACCTGAATTTCCGGATATCGTATGAGCAAAAATAGAGGGCTGTTTCAAACCGCCGTCTTAAGGTTTTGTACCTTCTGCCATTCGCCAGACGATTGCGGAATGGTCCGCCACATCTGCCAGCGTTTCAAAAAGCCTGCGCACCAGTTTACGGCGGGTCTCATAATCCTTTCCCGGAAAAAGCGATGCCGATTGAGCCGGAATTGAAAAAAAATCCTGCAAAAATTCTATATCGAGAGGAAGTACCCATTCATGGGCGGTTACAGCATCGCAATGAAGCGAAAGACTCCGGCATGCCTTGTCATAATCGGTGATAACCCGGAAACGCGGCGCCGGTTCGCCGAGCCGCTCGAATGCCGTGACCAGGATGTCTTCACCGGCTTCGCCGGTAAAGGCTGGATAGAAGGAAAAGGCAATTTTCCCGCCGGTGCGCAAACAGCCGGCTGCTTCCCTGATTGTTCTCTCAACGTCAGGGAAGATAAAAATAGAGGCATTGTAAAGGACGTAATCAAAAACATTGTTTCCAATAACAGGCGCAAGATTTTCTCCGTCTCCGACTTCAAGACGGACCTCGGGAGAATCACACAATAGCCTTCCCGCCTGAACCATTTTCTCGGACAAATCAACACCCAGAACACGGCAGGAAAAATGTTTATTTAAAACCTGTGCGGAGATCCCGTTACCGCAGCCCACATCCAGCACCATGGTATTTGGCTTAAGATCAATGCTTTCAGCCAGCTTCAGAGCAAGGGAAGCAAAAAAATGGTGTTTGTCTTCAAATGCCTGGTAAATCATGCAGCTCTGATCGAAAACATCGGCAACGTTCAGCTTCACTTTTTCATTGAAACCGGGCTGAGCCATTCAGGTTCCTTCCTCTTGTTTTCATTCTCAGACTTTTGTACCCCATCTTAAAAATCTTTGATCACTTCAACAAGGTAATGTTCTACGGGAGCGAATTCATCGGTTAAAACAGGAAGATCACAGTCTATTCTATATTGCCACAGATGAGACATATACTTTTTCAGTTCAGGATCTGCGCTTTCAAATTCCGGAGGAACATCAGATTTCAGGGCGACTATGATGATATTCTGTGATTCTTCACCATATTGCGGGTACTGGACAGGGAATACATAAACATGCGGAAAAACCGACTTTATGGTAGCATATGCCGCGCGGAAGAATTTTCCCTTGTCTCCCTGTATGGCCGAGTAAATATTTGTCATCAACACTCCGTTTTCATTCAACAGGTTTGATGCGGAACGTATGGCTTCAACCGTTGTCATCTGAAAAGGGGGCGATGCCGAAGATTTGAAAACATCTATGAACATTACATCATACTTGTTGGCCGAACGTTTCAGAAAGGTTCTTCCGTCTTCATGTATGCTCGTTATTCTTTTGTCATCTTCCAGATAAAAATATTTCTTTGCAATCCTTGTGAAATCAGGATCTATTTCGACAACATCCATTTGGTTCCCGGGGTTTCGTTTTATATAATCCCTTGCGAGCATATATGTTCCGCCGCCGATAAGAAGCGCATTTCTGTTCCCGGGATAAAAATGATCGGCAAGGCGGTAGAAACCGCTGTAGCTGAAAAAAAGTTCGTCAGGTTCTCCTATTATAACAGCCCCTTGAGCCCAGTTTCTATCAACACGGAGAAGGCGGACTTTTTTCCCCGTATCGGCTGCCGTAGCCTCTTCGATCAGAATTCTGCTGTACTTCGTATCGAGGTCAATCGTTGTACTTTCTGACTCCGATCCCTGGAAAAAATGAGCCGCAAGGAAAACGGCTGCCAGAATTAACGCTATCGCCTTTCCTGTGCGTGAGGATCTTCCGGAGCAGGCAAAAAAATAAACCGCAAAAAGTATGATGGAAAGAAAGATCAGGATATTCCGGCTTCCCAGAAATGAGATCAGGAAGAAACCTGCCGCAAATGTTCCGATTATGCTTCCGACCGTAGATATGGCGTAGAGCCTCCCGACCGTTGCGCCTGAATGCTCTATATTTTCCATCCTGAGCCTTATGGCATACGGGGATATCGTTCCGAGCAGAATGCTTGCCGGGGCAAAAAGGAGAGTCGCGGCTATTACGGCAGATATACGGATATCCGGAACGAACTTTACTACCGAATCGAGAACCGGGGTTTTTATTACGCCGATAATTCCCGTGAGGATTGCGGAAGATAATATAAGGATTGAAAAAGTTCTGTAATCCGGTTTTTTGTCTGCAAGACGTCCACCCCAGTAATAACCGAGGCTTAAGCTGGCAAGTATAACTCCTATAAGGCTCGTCCAGACATAAATGGAAGTTCCAATATAAGGAGCGACGATCCTGGATCCCACAAGTTCAAGCGCCATTACAACTGCGCCTGTAATAAATACGATTATTTCAAGGCGGTATTTTTTCATTCGCCTGTTATTTTTTTCATCCGTTTTATCCGATTGTGCTTTTGACTATCCCAAGCAGCTTGTCGGGATCAAACGGTTTGCTGAGATAAGCAACCGCATTTTTTATTGAAAGGTGCCGGCCGGCCATTCCGCTGATAACTATAACCGGAATATCCTTAAATTCCTTGTTCTTCGATATTTTACGGTAAAAATTGGTGCCCCATTCTTCAGCCATCTGAAGATCGAGAGTGATAAGGTCGGGCTTTTCCTTTTTTAAAACTTCGTGCCCTTCCACTCCATCAGAAGCCGAACAGGTTTCATAGCCGTTGTCGTTGAGAAGGCTCACAAGATACTTCACGATAATAGGATCATCATCAATGACAAGAATCTTTTTTGCCATGGTACACCTCACTTTTAACTGGTGAATAGTCGTTAGTGAATAGTGAATAGCATAAAGGACGCTCTGTTTCTGTATTCATAGTTCACTAAACCGCAAACCGGCTTATCGGACGTGACATTCGCTGCACATAATCGGACCCGCTTTTTTCTCTTCGTGGCATCCTTTGCACCGGAGATGATATTTTGTTACAAGAGGCACAGGGTCTCCGTCTATTTTGTGACATTCGGAACATTCCCTGTCTTCAGATGTTTCATCTTCCACTTTAAACCCGTCTTTATAAACATGATGACAGGTTCCGCAATCGTCGATTTCAGCCTTTTTGTTATGTTCGTCGTGCAAAAAAACGGCGCCGGGCCTCATCTTGGTTTTGAAAGCGCTGTCCTGAACGGATTTGACATTTTCCTGAGAGTAGGCAGTTACAACAATTACAGCAACTGCCGCCACAAAAACCGAACATAGAGTCCATATCTTTTTTTTCATGTAAAACCCCCTTGTTAGTCACAAGGACAAAGCAAAAGTTTATTCCGGTTTTTCCATGGTTTCATATATTATGTCGCCAAGGAATTTTATGTCCATATCAAGCCCGTAGTGGTGAACAATATCTTCAAGTCCTCCATGGCAGTTATGGCACGGAGCAATGATCGTTTTGGCTCCTTTTGCTTTTGCCGCGAAGAGTTGTTCAGCCTTTATCCTATTTCCATCGACACGAGTCATCTTGTACGGAGGGCCGCAGTTGATGACCCCCCCCCCGGCGCTGCAGCAATAATTGTGCTCCCGGTTCGGGTGCATTTCAATCAGTTTTTCGCATGTTGCATTTGTAACAAATCTTCCCATTTCATGAAGTCCTCTGCCGCGAACAGTGTTGCACGGGTCATGGAAAGTAACAGGCTTTTGATATTTTTTGGCTATTTTAATTTTTCCGTCTTTTATTAGTTCATAGTAAAATTCAATTGCGTGCACCATGGGTATGGGAGGCATTTTCCATCCCAGCGCCCTGTTGCCCACGTCATATACGGAGCGAAAAGCATGGCCGCATTCACCCATGACGATCTTTTTTACTTTAAGCCTTGATGCAGACTCATAATGAACTTTTTTCAGCCGCGCCATCATTTCAAAGTCGCCGGTGAACATGCACATATCGCTGTTATCCCATCCGGGTGTTGCCGGCATTGTCCAGTCCACGCCTGCCGCGTGCATAATGACTGCGGCCTGATAAATGAGCTGGGCGCGGAATTTTGGCTCGGGACCTATCACCGAATAATAGATTTCGGCTCCTTCTTTTTCTATAGGTATTCTTATATTGGGGATCTCACCGCGTGCCTCATCCTCCTGCCACATGAGACAGTCTATCCATTCGTCATCCTTTACCCACATCTGGTTCATTGTCGCCGAATGGCTATGAGCAGTATCCTGAATATATTGAGGCGTTACGCCTAGCTTATGGCATATTCTCCGCATTGTGATAAGCAGGTACGCGATATCAATCCCGAACGGGCAATACATGGCGCAACGCCTGCAAAGATTGCATTCGGTTGAAGCGATTTCAGATGCCCGTTTTATAAATTCGGCATCAACTTTCCCCTTTTTATTTAATATTTCCCAGATAGTCTGCTTTACTTTTCCTGCTGGAGAAAACTTAGGATCATTGTCATGAGAAAGATAAAAATGGCATGCTTCGCTGCAAAGTCCGCAGTGGACGCAGATATCGACATATGTTTTAAGTCGGGCGCCTGTTTCCGCTTTAATGACGCTGTTTATGACCTGTTCTATCTTTTCGGGGGTCAGTTTTGACGCTCCCTTTACTAATCCTTCATCCGTAATTTGCTTAGTGGTGTTTACTGCCGGTTCAGCCATAATAATGCCTCCTTGAAAAAGAGTCGTTTGAAAGATGTTTACCAGTCTTTTACATGGCGGATTGCTCCGAACTCGGAACCCATATACCCTCTTGTAAAGGCAAAGAAGATCATGTGGCTCAGTCTAGTAAAAGGTATTGCAACCAGCATGATTTCCCCTGAAAGAATATGGATGATACCCATGACCTTATGGCCGGCGAACTGGTGATACGTCCAGAAACCCGTGATAAAGGGGGCTGCAACTATGGCAAGTATCAGGTAGTCCGAAGGGGATGTAAGGAATTTAACCTCGGGCTGAACAATTCTGCGGACAAGAAAATAAATGCACGAACCCACAACGATAAGCGTCATTACATCGGCAGTTGAATCGGATAAAAACCACCAGCTTATATTCCATGATTCCTTGATAAGAATTATATGAGCAAAGAGAAAAAGCGGAACTAAAATAAGACAGATATGGAATGCGAAGGTTACTATGGTGAATACGGGATGCCTTTTCATGTTTTCGCTTCTGAAAGGGATTATCCAGTGGAAGATCGAGCGAAGGGCATAACGGAGATTCATGTAATCGTAAACAACAGGGTCTTTTTTCTTGGCAAGAGCAGCCATTGAGATAAGTCTGTAAATGCATCCTCCTATAAAAAGAACGAAGGAGACCCACACAAGAGGACCACTGACAAAATTATAAATGTCATGCATAGCTTGTTCTCCTTTTAACCAGCGATATCGGTTATGGGCATAACACGCCTGAAGTACTTGTTTTCGTTATTCCCTGTTTCAATGGCCTTTATGAGAATTTTTCCGGAGTCCGGACTGAAAACAGGGTCCCAGGCAGCCGCAAATTCGTCTTTTAAGGGCTTCCCGTTGACAACGACAGTGTAGCGCCCGTTTTTTTCGACCTTTGCCGCGACGTTCTTTCCGTCCGGACTGAAAACAGGCTGCCATGCCATGTCGTATGTATCCCATCGGCTTCCATCCACGACAACTGTCCATTTTTCATTTTCTTTTCCCAGGCATGCAACCCTCTTTCCATCGGGACTGAAAACAACGTCCGTGACCATGTCTCCAAAAGTTATCTGCCATGGGTTTCCGTCAACAGCAACTGTCCATCGGCCGAAGGCAGGGGCTACGATTGCTGCAATTTTCTTTCCGTCCGGGCTGTAAATATGGTGCCAGAGCTGGACAAATTTCCGATCCCATAGTATTTTGCCATCTTTTGCCAGTAACCAGCTTCCGGCGGATCTAACCGGTGCGGTGACTGAATCATCAAATGGGCAGAACTGGGGTTCCCAGACCGAGGCAAAGCTTTTTTCCCAGGGGACCCCATCAACTGCGACCGTGTAATCATAAAGGCTTGTTCTGACTCCGGCAGCCACGCGCTTTCCGTCAGGGCTGAAGGTGACGTCCCACACGTTAACGAAGTTTCTGCTCCAGGCTGTCCCATCAACCGCAACAGAATAGCAGCCTTCCTGGAATTTGAAGATCTCAGCCTCCTTGAAGGTAACAGTCTGGACTGCGGCAGCGGTCCTTTTTCCGTCTTTGCTGACGGCAAGGCCGGTCATGCTTGGAAAGCCTGCTTCCCAGGGCACGTCGTTTATCACGGCAAAAGATTTTCGCTCTCTTTGGGCGATATAGATGACGTTTTTACCGTCTGTGCTGAAACGGGTATCCCAGGTAAATTCGAATTTTTCTTCGGGTGTTTGGCCGTCGATTGCGAGGGTCCATTCTCCAGCTTCAGAGACAAAAGCCGTTAATCTTCCATCGGGCGAGAATCTTGGATACCATATCTTGTCGAATGTGCTTTCCCATAGGGCGCCGTTTTCACAGATGGTAAAAACTTCATCATCGGGAGGTTTTACTACCGCTGCTATTTTTTCTCCATCCGGACTGACATACGGCTCTTCAACCCACTGGTATCTGGTTTTCCACTCGCCGATATCAGCAATTAATCTCCTTCCATCGTCCCAGTCCCAGCTGATAGTGTTGTTCATGGTTGTTTCTCCTTTTCAGCCTTTTCCCGTTGCATATAATAGAATCCTAAGAGCCAATTGCAAAAGTCTCAAAAATCCCCTCTCCCCTTGTGGGAGAGGGTTAGGGAGAAGGGGAAACACACTTGTGCAACAGACTCCCAATTTAAAGGTGTTATATTGTTCATTTGATGCCGGTTTTCAAGATTTTAAAATATGATGGAAATCTTCCATATTATATCTATATTTGTTTGGCAATAGCATATAAAAGCAAAATGATAAATATTCCGGAATTAACTCAAAAAGAGTTGCCGATAAGATAAGCCTTCAGGGGTCAATGATTCGAGGGTTAAAGGAAAATGCATAGAAATTTCAAAGCACTAACCTTT
>JAABQB010000003.1 GCA_011391695.1 Desulfobacteraceae bacterium
CCGGATATTGATGGCGGAGGGAGTAGGATTCGAACCCACGGAGCCGTTAAGCTCAACGGTTTTCAAGACCGCCTCCTTAAACCACTCGGACATCCCTCCATGTTGAAGGTGTCCTCTCTAACATCTAATAACGTTTTGGTCAAGAAAATTGACATCTTCAAAGCGCTCATTGTAATAAAGCATAGTATGTTCAGGAAGTTTTAACCGAAGCAAATATAATTGGTTGACATTTATAATGTTTTATGGTCTCTATTACTCCCTAAATTTTTATGTGTTCATGAATTATTTTGTTTGAAGGGGATAAAAAATGAAACAAAAATATGTCATTTTAAAAGATGCTGAAAAGAAAAATCTTATCATAAGAGAACATGCAGAGCTTGATAAGGAAATATATTCGCTGCTATGCGAGGAAACATATGGAGATTCCAATGTAATAAAGGCTATTTCAGGTGGTAAGGAAGTTCTGATAGCCGCTCTTAGAACCAATAATTTTTATCCTCCTATTTTGCAGGCAGGCAAAATATCGGATGCCGTGATGGCTGTTTATGCCTCCGGAAACACTCAGCCGGTAGAAATATATATTGATGATATCGAGCATCTGGCTAAAGAACCGATAGAATTGCTGACTGATGATACTATCGAAAGCGAGTCTGAACAAATCGATGAAATCTTTGAAGAAAGCTTTGAGGAAAATTATGAAGGAAAAGGCTCGATGGATAAGCTGAAAACAAGCATTAAAATAGCTGAAGACGAATTTGTTGATAATGAAGAAGACCTTTGATTTTATGGCTCATGACATTTTAATCAACCTTTTTCGGCAATCCATTATATTGTAATCATTAACGATTTATGTATATAATTTCAAAGATAATATTTATTTGACTCGTATCTTGTAATATTGTAATAATCACAG
The DNA here is from genome assembly GCA_011391695.1 of Desulfobacteraceae bacterium. Classification (GTDB taxonomy): domain Bacteria; phylum Desulfobacterota; class Desulfobacteria; order Desulfobacterales; family RPRI01; genus RPRI01. The sequence continues at coordinate 914 of JAABQB010000003.1, forward strand.
ATAGATAATAAATAGAATTCATTCTTGATCTTTGAGTTGGCCTTGAGGGTTATTGTCAGTTTATTAGGACTTTATCAACACATCAGAGGAGGTGCCGATGGAAAAGGAAAGGGATTTTTTTGAAAAATTAGAGAAAAAAGGAGTCTCAAGAAGAGACTTCATGAGGTACTGTACCTTTCTCACTGCCACAATGGGGCTATCATCGTCGTTTGTTCCAAGGGTAGCCGAGGTATTTGCGGCTCCGGTGCAGCGTCCACCTGTGGTATGGCTCCAGTTTGCGGAATGTACAGGATGCACGGAATCTTTATTGCGATCGATGTATCCGGGAATTGACCAGCTTGTTCTTGAATTTCTTTCAATAGAATATCATGAAACAATCATGGCAGCTGCCGGCAAGCAGGCTGAAGAAAATCTTCACAATGCAGTCAAGAAGTACGAAGGAAAGTTCGTATGCGTGGTCGAAGGCGGTGTAGCCACAAAATATGACGGAGCATACGGGAAAATCGGGGGGAAGACTTTCCTCCAGATTGCCAAAGAAGTATGCCCCAAAGCCGCTGCGGTAATATGTTACGGAACGTGCTCTTCATTCGGCGGCGTTCAGGCGGCAAAGCCTAATCCGGGCGGATATAAGGGAGTTGGTGAAGCAATCGGCATTAAGACTCTCAACATTCCGGGATGCCCCCCGAACCCTGTCAACCTGGTTGGTACAATAGTCAACTATCTCCTCCTTGGCAAGCTTCCTGCTCTCGATAATCTTGGAAGACCTCAATTTGCCTTTGGAAAAACGATTCACGATCAATGTCCGAGAAGGTCTCATTTTGAAAACGCCGAGTTTGTAACCCAGTTCGGTTCCAAAGAGGCTGCAATGGGTTATTGTCTTTACAAGATGGGATGCAGAGGTCCTGAAACATACAACAACTGCCCTATAGCAAAATTCAACGACGGCACGAGCTGGCCTGTTGAAGCAGGACATCCCTGTCTTGGCTGCAGCGAACCGAATTTCTGGGACAAGATGAGTCCGTTCTACCAGGAAATGTAAAAACATATTTTATCATTTTTTAAATAACAATCCTTTTTAGAAAAAAGGGAGGAGATAATATGGGTGAAAGAATTACGATAGATCCGATTACCAGAATAGAAGGCCACCTTCGAATCGAAGTCGAAGTGGCCGGAGGAAAAGTAGTAAATGCCTGGAGTTCAGGTCAGATGTTCAGAGGTATTGAAATGATTCTCCAGGGCCGCGACCCACGCGATGCACAGCATTTTGTTCAACGCTCCTGCGGGGTCTGAACGTACACACATGCTTTGTCCTCGGTGAGGGCAGTCGAAGATGCAGTAAAGGTAAAAATTCCTAAAAACGCGCGCATAATCAGAAATCTTCTCCACGGCGCGCAATTCCAGCACGACCATATAGTTCATTTCTATCATCTCCATGCGCTTGACTGGGTTGATATAGTAAGCGCTCTCAGCGCAGATCCGGCAAAAACAGCCGCTCTGGCCGATAATGTAAGCAATGCGCCATGGGGCGGTGCGGTATATTTCAAAGAAGTCCAGCAAAGGATCAAAACATTTGTTGACAGCGGACAGCTTGGTCCCTTCAACAATGCTTACTGGGGACATCCTGCCTACAAGCTTCCTCCTGAAGCAAACCTGATGGCTACCGCACATTATATTGAAGCATTAAAACTTCAAGCGAAAGCAGCCAGAATGCATGCAATATTTGGCGGAAAGAATCCTCACCTCCAGTCACTGGTAGTGGGTGGGGTAACATGCGTTGCAGATCTTACCCCTGATCGCATAGCAGAATTTTTGTATATTACAAAGGAGACACAGGAATTTATTAATAAAGTATATATTCCCGACCTGCTGGCAGTTGCTTCGTTCTACAAGGACTGGGGCGCAATAGGCGGAACGACTAACTTCCTCGCGTGGGGTGACCTCCCAATGGGCGATAATGAACCTGAAAGCCTTTTTATGCCAAGAGGAGTTATAATGAAGAGAGATATCGCCGGAATGAAGATGGCAATTCAGGAGAAGGTCACAGAGCACGTTGCGCACGGATGGTACGAGGATGGAGATGCAAAACATCCATACATAGGTGAGACCAAGCCAAAACACGGCGATTACGTGACGGACAAGAAATACTCATGGTTCAAGGCTCCACGTTATGACGGTGAGCCCTGCGAAGTCGGCCCGCTTGCACGTGTTCTCGTTGCCTATGGCAAAGGCAAAAAAGAGATCAAGGATCTTGTCGATGACACACTGAAGAAACTGGGCGTTCCGGTCCAAGCTCTCTTCTCCACCCTTGGAAGGACTGCCGCAAGAGGTCTTGAAACAGTTGCAATAGGCAACGCAATGCCCGGCTGGGTTATGGAGCTCATTGATAATCTTAAAAGCGGTGACACCGCTACTTACACGCCGTGGGAAATGCCGAACAGCGCCATGGGTGTCGGTCTGAATGACGTTGCAAGAGGATCCCTCGGCCACTGGATCAATATTGAAAACAAGGTTATCAAGAATTACCAGTATGTCGTTCCTTCAACATGGAACCTTGGTCCAAGATGTGAAAAAGGCAAACTGGGCCCGGTTGAAGAAGCGCTTATCGGGACACCGGTTGCCGATCCCAAGAGGCCGCTTGAAGTTCTGCGCACGGTACATTCCTTTGATCCATGTATCGCATGCGGTGTGCATATAATCGATCCGGAATCAAATCAGGTTTACGATATAAAAGTTCTGTAAACATGTTTTTTTAAATTCATCCCTTCGGTTTTCACTACGCACGGAAGACCGAAGGGATTTTTTTTGCCTTTACATGTTCTTTTTTAATAACATGGTCTTGATTCCCCTGCTGAAAGCCGATATGAAAAAACGGTCTGATTTTTTACAAAGCCATCATCAAATAATTATCTGAAAGACACGAAATGACACAAAAACAGATCATGATCCTTGGAGTAGGCTGCATACTTTTTACTGACGAGGGTTTTGGAATACGCGTTATTGAAAAAATACAGGAGCTTTACGAGTTTCCGGAAAATGTCTCGGTGGTTGACGGCGGTGTTCTTGGTCTTAATCTCCTTGGTGTCATATCCGAAGCCGACCACCTTATTGTGGTGGATGCTGTAAGAAACAAAGGTGAAGCAGGATCTCTTTACCGCCTTGAAGGAGATGCTATTCCAGATCGGATAAGGGCTAAAAACTCACTTCACCAGGTCGATTTTCTTGAGGCATTGACTATGTGCCAGGCTCTTGATAAGGTCCCGGAAACGGTGATTCTTGGTGTTGAACCCGAGGATATCGATACTCTTGGACTCGATCTTACTCCGGTGACGAAACCAAAGATTGAGCCTATGATCGGAATGGTTTTAAAAGAGCTTGACCGTCTTGGAGTCAGCTATCAGAAGAGGAGCGGTTTATAATGTGCCTTGCTATTCCTTCAAAAATTGTAAAGATTGAAAACAACATCGGCATAATAGATGTGGATGGAGTTCAAAGAACTGCAAGTCTGCTTCTTCTGGAGGATCCGAAGGTGGGAGAATACGTGATAGTGCATGCCGGCTTTGCGATAAAAAAGATTGATGAAGAGGCGGCTATGGAAACCCTTATGGTTCTTCGGGAAGCGCTTGCTTTTGCGGAAAAAGAAAAACCGGACGCCTGATCATTTGCTGTTCCCTCCAAAAAGTGAGACCTTCGAAGAACATCCAATTTTGCTCAAGTACAAGGAAGGCGATAATAAAGGCTTAGGTTCATGGTTCATAGTTCCTGGTTCCTGGTTAAAAGAATAAACCAGAAACTACAAACCAGAGACCAGAAACCGAGTCTTTAAAGAAATCGGGCAAAAGGGGATGTTATGCAAAGGTCTCAAAAGGATTTTCATGCAAAGAGAGTACATTGCAAGAAGAATCGAAGTAGAAGGCATTGTGCAGGGTGTCGGTTTTCGTCCCTTTGTTTATCAGCTTGCAAACCGCCATAACCTGAAAGGAGAAGTATTAAACACCTCCTCCGGAGTATCAATCCACGTTGAAGGTATTGATAAAGATATAGAATCATTCTGCCGGGAACTGAAAAAAAACGGTCCGCCGCTCGCCCATATCACCTATGTTTCAGATTATCCCGAAATTGTGAAAAACCATGATAGTTTTTTAATTGCAGGAAGCAGGCCGGATGCTTACCGGTCAGTCCTTATCTCGCCTGATGTAAGCATTTGTGATGACTGCCTGAAGGAGCTTTTCGACACCAAAGACCGCAGATTCAGTTATCCTTTTATCAACTGCACAAACTGCGGGCCAAGATATACCATAATAGACGATATCCCCTATGACAGGCCGAACACTTCCATGAAACATTTCAGGATGTGCGGCAAATGCCAGGCGGAGTACGATGATCCGGGAAACAGGAGATTTCATGCCCAGCCGAATGCATGCCATGATTGCGGTCCTTCTTTAACTCTTTATGACAACAGCAAAAAATTGATTGACGGAAAAAATCCGGTTGAAACAACTGCCTCGCTTTTAAGGCAGGGTTTCATTGTTGCAATAAAAGGTCTTGGCGGTTTTCATCTTGCAGCAGATGCTGAAAATGACAAAGCCGTTTGCGCACTTAGAAAAAGAAAGGCAAGAGAGGAAAAACCCTTTGCGATCATGTCCTTTGATTTAGAGAGAATAAAAAGATTTGCCGTAATGGAACCGGAGGAAGAGGCTCTTTTATCATCATACCGACGACCCATCGTCCTTCTAAAAAAAAAGGAACCGAACCCTCTTTCTCGCGAAGTATCACCGAAAAACAAATATTTCGGGACTATGCTTCCCTATACCCCGCTTCATTACCTTCTCATGCGGCACGATTTTACAGCTCTTGTTATGACAAGCGGAAACAGGAGCGAAGAGCCGATTTCAATCGACAACGAAGATGCATTCAACAGATTTTCTGATATTGCCGATTTTTATCTGACTCACAACAGGGATATTTATTTAAGAAGCGATGATTCAATAGTAAAAAGGACTGCAGGAGAGACAAGGTTCATCAGACGTTCAAGGGGATATGTGCCGACGCCTGTGTTTCTGAACAGAACTATGCAGCCTGTTCTTGCCTGCGGGGCCGAATTGAAAAATACGGTCTGCATTACGAAAGACGACAAGGCATTTGTAAGCCAGCATATAGGGGATCTTGAAAATCTTTCCACTCTTGAGTTCTTTGAGCTTACCATCCGGCATATGAAGAGAATCCTCGATGTAGATCCACAGGTTGTGGCCTGCGATCTTCATCCCGATTATCTGAGCACTAAATATGCCCTCTCGCGTAAAAATGTTAAAGTCGTCAGGGTTCAGCACCATCACGCGCATATTGCAGGCTGCATGGCTGAGAACATGATTGACGGTCCTGTTATCGGACTCGCTTTTGACGGCACAGGCTATGGAGAAGATGGCAAAATATGGGGCGGAGAGATACTGATTACCGAAGGAAGCCGGTTTACAAGAGCGGCCCATATCTCCTATATCCCGATGCCGGGAAGCGCTGCGGCCATTAAGGAGCCATGGCGCATGGCCGCAAGTTATCTTTATGATGCTTTCGGCGAAGAGATGTGGGGATTGAATATTCCTCTTCTAAAGGAAAACGGCAGAGATAAAATCAGGTTCATTATCGACATGATTTCAAAAAGAATCAATTCGCCTGAAACATCGAGCCTGGGAAGACTTTTTGACGGCATTTCCGCTATTATCGGAATTAGAAACCATGTCTGCTTTGAAGGTCAGGCTGCAATGGAGCTTGAGATGCTGTCCGATGAAAGCACAACAGAAACTTATGATTATGAATGGATATCGGATGATAATGTGTACAAAATTTTAACGGCGCCTATTATTAAAGGTATTGTTGCCGATGTTCATAACGGGGTTCATCCGCCAGTAATTGGCGGAAAATTTCACGGAACATTGATACGTATTTTTATTGAGCTGTGTAAAATTATAAAAAAAGATACAGATATTGAGAGAGTGGCTTTAAGCGGCGGTGTATTCCAGAATTCAATACTTTTATCCGGTATGATCAACGCCCTTGAAGAAAACGGATTTAAAGTTTATACACATAAACTTGTTCCTGCAAATGACGGTGGAATTTCACTGGGACAGGCGATATTAGCCGGGATGGATATATAATATGACCATAAAACATGCAGACGAATACAGGGATCCTGATATTTCCCGAAAACTTGTTGAACAGATAACTAACCTGAGTAAAACGAAAATCCGTTTGATGGAAGTATGCGGTACACATACCATGTCTATATTCAGAAATGGTATTCGAAATCTGATACCGGAAACGATATCTCTGCTTTCGGGGCCTGGATGCCCCGTTTGTGTGACCGCTCAGAATGAAATAGATGCTTTTATTGAAATATCGCAAAAACCGGATACCATTATAACAACCTTCGGCGATTTGATGAGGGTCCCCGGAACCGGTTCGTCCCTGCAAAAAGAGCGGGCAGGCGGCAAAGATATCCGCATGGTCTATTCCACTTTTGACGCTATTGAAATTGCAAGGAAAAATCCTGATAAGAAAGTTATATTTCTAGGTGTCGGATTTGAGACGACCGCGCCGACTGTTGCCGCATCAATACTCTCAGCAAGAGATATGAAAATTGACAACTATTTTGTTTATTCAGCTCATAAAACAGTTCCCCTGGCCCTCTTCGCACTCATGAAGACCGAAGGGATTAAAATAGACGGGTTTCTTCTGCCGGGGCATGTTTCAGTGATTATAGGAACCGGTGCGTATCTTCCTTTTTTCAATCAATTTCAAATGCCCTGTGTAGTTGCCGGTTTTGAACCGTCCGATATTCTGCAGGCGATACTGATGCTTGTTGAACAGACAGAAAACAAAACTCCGGGGCTTGAAAACGCATACACGCGGGCTGTCTCTTTTGAAGGAAATGAAAAAGCGGTCAGGATAATGAATGATGTATTTGAACCGGCGGATGTTGCATGGCGCGGTATAGGGATTATTCCGGGAAGCGGGCTTAAAATCAGGGATGAATTTTCAGATTATGATGCCATGAAAAAGTTTGAAATAACTGAAAAAGATTCGAAAGAGCCTAATGGATGCGCCTGCGGTGAAATTCTTACGGGTCTTAAAACCCCTGTTGAATGCCCTCTTTATAAAAAAATCTGCACACCGGTTGATCCTGTCGGGCCTTGCATGGTTTCAAGCGAAGGGACATGCGCGGCTTACTATAAGTACCATAGCAGTGATTAGAGTAAAGTGAATAAGGATTTAAGGGTTCCGGGGTTCAAGTGACGCGAAGTGATTTGAAAATCCCCAAAAAGCTCATTAAGGGTAGAAAGATGAAAATAGACAGAATTTTACTTGATCACGGAAGCGGCGGAAAAATCTCACACTCGCTGACTCTCGATATCATGCTTCCAGCGTTTGACAACCCGATGCTTTCAAAATTAAATGACGGGGCGATATTGAATATCGGCGGAAAGAAATTGGCCTTTTCAACGGATACGTATGTTGTTGATCCTATTTTTTTCCCGGGAGGAAATATCGGAGAGCTTGCAATCTATGGAACCGTAAACGATATTGCCATGTGCGGAGGCATTCCGATGTATCTCAGCGCCGGCCTGGTTATTGAAGAGGGATTTTTAATATCCGATCTTGAGAAAATAATAAAGTCAATGGGAGCTGCTGCTGAAAAAGCGGGGGTTAAAGTTGTGACAGGCGATACCAAGGTCGTGCCGAAGGGAGCTGCCGACAAGATATTCATAAACACATCAGGGGTAGGACTGATACCAGACAATGTTGATGTCGGCAGCGATAAAGCACTTCCCGGTGATAAGATTATTTTAAGCGGGACGATTGCCGATCACGGGATTACTGTCTTGACTCAACGGGAGGGAATGACCTTTACTTCATCGATAAAAAGTGACACTGCTCCTTTAAACGGGATGGTTGAAAGGATATTTAACTCAAGCAGGGATGTCCACGTGTTGCGTGATCCGACCCGTGGAGGAGTCGGCACATCCCTGAATGAAATAGCCGAAAAGTCCAATTGCGGGATAAAGATTTATGAGAATAAAATACCTCTAAAAAATGAAGTCAAAGGGATTTGTGAACTGCTCGGTTTTGATCCTCTTTATATTGCAAACGAGGGGAAGCTAATTGCTTTTGTTGCCTCAAAGGATGCAGAAAAAGTTCTTTCGGCTATCAGGGAAGATGAGTTCGGGAAAGATGCATGCATAATTGGCGAGGTGGTATCCGGGCATCCGGGGAAAGTTTTTCTTGAGACTGGAATCGGCGGAACAAGAATGGTTGATATGCTCACAGGCGACCAGCTTCCGAGAATCTGCTGAAAAGAGGCGTTTGGTTTTCCAATGAAATATTCATTAAAAACAGTTGCTGCAGTTATATTACTTTTAATCTTTGCCGGATGTAACTTAAAGAAAGAGACCCTTATTACAGGCAATACCATGGGAACAACCTATCATATCAAGGTTGTGTCCTTATTTTATAAAGATACGGAAGGGCTTAAAGGGAAAATAGAAAACAGGCTCAAAGATATTAATAACAGCATGTCCACTTTTTCCAGAGAAAGTGAAATTACAAGGTTCAATACATTTGATTCTGGAGGGAAGTTTGCTGTTTCTGATGATTTTTTGCAGGTCATGAAGATTGCCCGTACAATCTTTGAGCTATCGGAAGGTGCATGGGACGGCACTGTGCATCCTCTTGTTGAACTCTGGGGTTTCGGTTCCAAAGAAAGAAAGAGCGATGTTCCCGATAAAAAGGAAATAGAAAAAATTCTTATAAATGTCGGGTTTGACAAGATTGAGATTTCTGAAGGCTGGTATCTTGTAAAGAAAAATCCTTCGGTGAGTCTTGATCTTGCTTCAATAGCAAAGGGGTATGGAGTTGACGAGATTGCGGATGTTATCAGGAAAGAAGGAATTGACAACTTTCTTGTTGAAATTGGAGGAGAAGTATATGCTTCGGGCCTGAGAAAAGACGGTGGATACTGGCGTGTAGGAATAAACAGGCCTGATAAAGACGCACTTTTCGATGAAGTATACAAAACGGTAATGCTTAAAAACAAAGCGCTTGCCACGAGCGGTGATTACAAAAATTATTTTGAAAAAGATAACGCTGTTTATACGCATGTTTTGGACCCGAAAACAGGATATCCTGTAACCAACGGAGTTGTCAGCGTTTCAGTGATTGCAGATAACTGCACTTTTGCAGACGGGCTTGCAACAGCCATAATGGTTATGGGTCATAAAAAAGGGCTTGAACTTGCAGATAAAATTCCGAGTATTGAATGCTTTATAGTGGTAAGGGGAAAAGACGGGAAACATGCCGATTACAGCTCGAAAGGTTTTGTTAATAATCAAAAAAACCTGTTTGAAAAATAAGAAAAAAGGGCGAATAAAATTTATTTGACAAGAACAGGATACTGATATACTTAAACTGCTGAAACATGTAATCTATTAAAATTAAGGGGTTACGAACTTATATATCCGGTATTATGACAATTTGGCTATAACTTCATTAAGGGAGGAACAGGAAAATTGGAAGTCATTGTCTTATTAAAACAGGTTCCATCAACCGAGTCGTTTGTGGGTATTTCAGAAAACGGTTTGTCGGTAAAAACTGATGATGTGAAGTGGGTAATCAACCCTTATGACGAATTTGCAGTAGAAGAAGCTCTCCGGGTGAAAGAGGCACATGGCGGTTCGGGTTCGGTAACCATTCTTTCTGTAGGAACAGAGAAGGCGGTTGAAGCGATAAGAACAGCGCTTGCAATGGGAGCCGATAAGGGCATATTGATAAGCGATTCCGCGGCATATAATTGCGACGGCTTGCAAACGGCAAAAATTCTGGCTGCTGCAATCAAGAGTTTACCGTTTGATCTTATTATTGCGGGCCAGCGGGCTGTTGATGGAGATAATTATATGGTGGGATCGGCGGTGGCCGAGCTCCTGAAAATTCCTGCAATTACGATGGTAATGAAAGAATCAATAGCCGACAGAAAAATAACATGCAGCAGGACAGTAGAGGGCGGCATGGTTGTCATAGAAGCCCCCCTTCCCGCTCTTATCACAACTCAGCGTGGGTTGAATGAACCAAGATATGCATCCCTTCCCGGTATTATGAAGGCCAAGAAAAAACCGCTTGAAATTAAAAGCCTCAAAGATATAGGTCTTGATTCTGCCGGAACAGGCGCTCCGAAAACAAAGATAATTTCTCTCAAATACCCGCCCGAAAGAAAGGGGGGAAGAATGATTACCGGAGAGACTGCCGCGGATAAAGCCAGGGCGCTTGTCAAAGCTTTACACGAAGAGGCCAAGATTGTTTGATAAACTTACTATAAGGAGATGGATATGTCTTGTGGTGTACTTGCAATAGCAGAACAGGTAAATGGAGTTTTCCGGAAGGTCACTTACGAAGCGCTCAGTGAGGGAAGGGTCATAGCGGATGGTCTTGGATGCTCTCTTTCAGTTGCGGTTCTTGGCTCCGGTATAAAAAACAATTCCGAGTCATTGGGAAAATACGGCGCCGAAAGGATACTTGTCGCAGACGATGCAGCACTTGAAGAGTACATGACCGACACATACACGAATGTCATTGCCGGTATTGTAACCAGAGAAAAACCCTGCGTAATTATTTTAGGTGCTTCCTCCCGTGGAAGAGACCTTGCAGCGAGGCTGTCCGCCAGACTCGATGCTCCTCTTGCTATGGATTGTGTCGCGGTAAGGCTTGATGCCGGAAATGTTGTTGTGACGCGACCCATGTACGGCGGGAAAATTCTTGCCGAAATCATGCTTGAAGGAGAGCCACGGATAATTGCAATCCGTCCCAATTCAATGAAGATTGCCGAATCTCAAAAGACAGGAGTCGTTGAAATTATTGTCGTGGACAAGGGCAGCACGGATCTTAAATTTATAGAGAAGAAACTTGATACGGGCAAGGTCGAATTGACTGAAGCCGATGTGGTTGTTTCAGGCGGCAGGGGAATGGGAGGGCCTGATTATTCGGCAATAGAAAAGCTTGCCGGGATTTTTGGAGGGGCTGTCGGAGCTTCCAGGTCTGCCGTTGATGAAGGATGGAGGCCTCACTCGGATCAGGTCGGGCAAACTGGAAAAGTTGTTTCGCCGAATCTTTACATTGCCTGCGGGATATCTGGAGCGATACAGCATCTTGCCGGAATGTCTTCATCGAAGGTCATAGTAGCTATAAACAAGGATCCCGAAGCGCCGATATTTGCTAAAGCAGATTACGGAATTGTCGGAGATCTTTTTGAAATTGCGCCTTTGATTACTGAAGAGATTAAAAAAGTCAAAGGGTTATAGAAGATTGGTTTTTCGCGGCTGCCTTGGCAAAAAAAGGCAGCCCCCTTTTTTCGCGGCGGAAATAATACACGGCTTTATATGCGAAGACATAAAAAAAGCGTCTATCTTGAAAGTCTTGGTTGCGCAAGAAACCTTGTTGACAGCGAACTGATGCTCGGAAGACTTGCTGCCGCCGGATGGAATATTATGAAGGACCCTGCCGGCGTCAGTGCAATAATAATAAATACGTGCAGCTTCATAGAATCCGCGATAACCGAATCGATTGATACAATTCTTGAGCTGGCAAAGCACAAGCAGAATGGCAGGTGCCGGCGTATTATAGTAACGGGATGCCTTCCTGAACGTTTCAGAGAAAAGATAGTAAAAACCCTTCCCGAAGTAGATTTTTTCCTCGGCACCGGTGCATATGATAAAATAATACAGGCTGTCGAGGGAGTTCCCATGGTATCCGGATGTCTTTTGCCTGACCCGAATCTGACATCTGTTAGCGGAGCATCGGTCCCGCGAATAAGAAGTTTGTCCCACATGGCTTACATAAAGATTGCCGAAGGATGCAGCAGGCATTGCAGCTATTGTATAATTCCCAGGCTTCGGGGGAAGCAGCGGAGCCGGCCTGCCGAAGATATAGTATCAGAATCGCGGTTGCTCATTGAATCGGGAGCAAAGGAGCTTGTCCTTGTAGCCCAGGATACTACATCATATGGTAAGGATTTGGGCGGTCGGGTCACCCTTGGGCTGCTTCTTAACAAAATTTCCAAAATAGCAGGGAATACATGGATAAGAGTGCTGTATGGTCATCCTGAAAGTATTGATGATGAAACAATAAAAACTATGGCATCCGGCAGCAACATTTGTTCTTATTTTGATATTCCGATCCAGCACGCAAGCCGTTCTGTCTTAAAAAAAATGGGAAGAAACTACAGCCAAACATACCTGTTACGCCTGTTTGATAAAATACGGTCAATGGTTCCTGATGCATCCCTGCGGACGACAGTGATATCAGGTTTTCCCGGAGAAACGGAGAAAGATATTAAAGAGCTTTTGTCATTTATTGAAAAAGTCAAATTTGATCATCTCGGGGCTTTTGTCTATTCCGATTCCAAAGATATTCCATCCCATAAGCTTTCGGACAGGATTCCAAAAAATATTGCAAAAAAAAGATATGACAGGATTATGTCCCGCCAGATGGAAATATCCCTTGAAAATAACAGGAAATATATTGGCAAGGTTCTTGATGTGCTGATAGAAGAGTCTCCCGAAGAAAAGCTTTTTATAGGCCGAACCATAGATCAAGCTCCTGAAGTGGACGGCATTACCTACGTTACAGGAGATCTGAAGATCGGTTCATTTGCCAGGGCTAAAATAACCGATGCGCTTGAATATGATCTTGTCGGAGAAGCTGCGTGAAAGATTTAAAGGGTGAAATTCTTGCGATGGTCGAAAAAGACCTTGCGGAAATTGAAATTGCACTTACGGATAATTTGAACCCCTATCTGGACCTGGTCTCTGATGTGGCAAAACATATTCTTTTTGCCGGGGGGAAGAGATTAAGACCGCTTCTCATGGTCCTTTCAGCAAGAATCTGCGGTTATCAAGGGAACTACGACAAAGTCTTTTCAACTATCTTTGAATATCTGCACGCCGCAACACTTCTACACGATGACCTTGTTGACGGCGCAGAATTAAGGAGAGGAAAACCTGTTGCAAACAGAATCTGGGGAAATTCAACAACGGTTCTGGTTGGGGATTTTCTTCTTGCCAGGGGCCTTTCAATTGCGGCTGCTACCGGAAAACCGAGAATTATCAAAATAATTGCTGAAATCACCGAAAATATGTCCCAGGGAGAAATCCATCAACTTATGAGGAAGGGGCGCCTGGACATTACGGAAGAAGAATATCTTGAAGTTATATGGCGTAAAACCGCAGTCTTGTTCCAGGGCGCATGCAGGATTAGCTCCATTATAGCCAATTCTCCAAAACGTTATGAGAAAGCACTTTCGGAATATGGAAATAATCTGGGAATAGCTTTCCAGATGGCCGATGACCTCCTTGACTACACGCTTGATACAAATGCTCTTGGAAAAAAGGTAGGGGCCGATTTAAAAGAGGGTAAAATCACTCTTCCTGTAATATATGCGTTAAAGAAAGCCGGCAGAACCGACCGGCACAGGATGGAGTCAATAATAAAAAATAATAAATTTTCTGTCAGAGAATTTAAATTGCTGATAGAATTGCTTGAAAAATATGGAGGGATTGCTTACACAAAAGAGCGTGCAAAAGAATACATTGAAAAGGGGAAAAGAGCTCTTCTTGTTTTCAAACCATCAAAAACAAGAAAACTGCTTGAATATATAGCCGATTATGCGCTGGTTAGAAAAACCTGATCCTGGATTTCATTAGCAACGAAAAACAAATCGACCGGTAAATGAAAATTAATATTCCAAACATAATAACGCTTATAAGAGTTTTGCTTGTTCCCCTGTTTGTTATTTATCTGATAAAGGATATGTTTTTTTCAGCCCTCATTGTATTTGCAATTGCCGGGTTGAGCGATGGGCTGGATGGATTTATCGCAAGATATTTCAACCAGCGCACAGAACTGGGAGCTTACCTTGACCCGATTGCGGATAAACTCCTTATTACTTCGGCATTTATAAGCCTCGCAGTGATGAAAATAATTCCGGGCTGGTTGGCTGTTATCGTAATAAGCCGGGATGTTTTAATACTTCTCGGAATCGCAATCTTTTCGATTACCGATATAACGGTTGATATCAAACCGAGCTTTATCAGCAAATGCACAACCGTTACCCAGCTTACAACAGTTGTTTTCGTTCTTTTTAATCCGGTAGTATCAGGAGCCGCAATGATCGGATATTTATTGTACTGGCTCACGGCAGGGCTTTCAATCCTTTCCGGCTTTCACTATATTTACAGAGGCATGAATATTCTACAAAATATCTCTTCAAACAACCAGAAACAGAAATAGGTTTTCCGCTCATTTCCCTTGACATGAAAATTCAGAGATGTTAGTTTTTTTCCGTAATGAAGGCGCGTAGCTCAGGGGGAGAGCGCTACCCTGACACGGTAGAAGTCGTTGGTTCAAATCCAATCGCGCCTACCAGAAATAATCAGGGGTTAACCGTTTGCGGTTAGCCCCTTTTTTTAGATTTCAGATTCTTATCTGTTCCGTCCATATTTATCATGGCTGGTCACCCAATCTCCGGCCAAGACGGCGCTGGCCAGAGAAATTTCTCCGCAAAGCACGGTTCCGGCAACTATTTCAGTGAATTTCTGAACCTTGCCCGCTCCGTGGCAGCCCAGGAGTTCGAGGCATTCCTTCTGGGTGGCAAGACCTGTCCCACCCCCGAACGTTCCGACAATCAGCGATGGCAAGGTAACGGAAAAATAATAATCGCCGGTCGGGGTTTTTTCCACATAGACCAGAGCAGCCGATGATTCGGACACATTGGCCACATCCTGGCCTGTGGCGATGAACAGCGCCGTGATCCCGTTTGCCGAATGAGAGCCGTTATTGTTGGCGCCCGCAAGAAAACTGCCCAGGGAGCTGACCTGACGTTGCTGAACAAGAATATCCACAGGTACGCCAGCAATCTTCTGGATCAGGGCTGCCGGAATCGTGACCTCGGCAGTAACCCGTTTACCGCGGGTTCTAAGCATGTTTATTCTGGACGGTTTCTTATCCGTGTCGATATTGCCGGAAAGCACGTATCGTCTGATATCCGGATACTTATCTTTAATCCATTCACAGGCCACAAAAGTGGCTTTGCCCACCATGTTCTGGCCTGCCGCGTCACCGGTAGTGTAATTGAACCTGAGAAACATCAGCTTGCCCACAGGATACTGCTCAATATCCCTTAACTTGCCGGACCGGGTAGTGGTTTCGGCCTGGGCTTTGATCTCCGGAAAATGTTCTTTGATCCAGATTCCAAAATCCCGGCTTACCCGCGCATCTTCAAAATGAAACACCGGCGCGCGCTGCATCACATCATCCTGGATGGTTGTTTTCACCCCGCCGCTTTCATAAATCACCTTCATTCCCCGGTTATAACTGGCCACCAGCGTACCTTCCGACGTGGCAAGAGGAATGAAAAACTCGCCCCTGGCATGTTCGCCGTTCATGAGAAGGGGTCCGGCTAAGCCGATGGGGATCTGGGCCACTCCTGAAAAATGTTCTATATTTCCGGGTAATATGCCTGGATCAAAGGAATACTGTCGCAAATGATGGGTTTTGACCCCGGTGAAACTTTCGACAAAGGCCAGTCTCTTTTCAGCCATTTCACGACTGTAGTCTGCGGGTCCCGATTTACGGGGGATACTCTTTCTCATGGTTATTTCTCCTGTTATGGTAGTATCTGAACGGAAACCGTAAACAAATAAAAACGATAGATAGAATATTTTGAGGATTTGCGTTTGAACTAATTGATCTTACGCCGCTAATCAGCCGCACGGCTTTTTGCGTCGGCTGAATTAGCCTTTATGCCTTTAGAAGGTTCTGTATTGCTGGATGCCGGAATCATTCTTTTCTTTGGTTACAAGCTGCTTTTCCTCAAGAAATCTCAAATGCGAAATAGCCTCTCCTGTCGCAAACCACTTTTGTGCAACCGGAAAATCATCCCATGAATCGTACCTGATATCCCATGTCATAAAGGATGCAACCTCGAAAGCGCTTCCTGAACCCTTTTGTAAAATATCAAGTATCTCTTCGGCCCTTTTTTCATGATGCTGTTTTAATTCATCTATTCTTGTCCCGAGTTTCTTAAAGAGTCTCCTGTGTCCAGGAAGCACAAGATCGACATCAAGTTTACGTACCTTGTCGAGACTTTCAAGATACTTTTCAAGCGGGTTCTCCTTATCTGACCAGCACTGAATATTCGGAGTTATATCTGACAGGATATGATCTCCTGCTATCAGAATTTTTTTGCCGGCCTCATAAAGACATATATGCCCCAGCGTATGACCCGGAGTTTCAACACATTCGAAACAGTAATCTCCATAAGTAATTGTTTCCCCGTCTTCCAGAACACTCATGTCCGGCGTCCAGTCCGAACCATATTTATAACCGGGATGCTGGTGAAGGGCGGTTCTTAATTCGTTTTCCGGAAAACCATTTTTCCCGGCATACTCAATCATCGGCTCAAACCCTTCCCATGATTCCATGATCTCCTTGTCCGGCCTGCTGAAGTATATCCTGCTTGTTGGAACAGCAAGCTTTGAGATAAGCCCGAAATGGTCTGCGTGCAGATGCGTTATGAAAAAATCGCAATCCGCAAGGTCAACTTTTATTTCCTTTAGGCCGTTATTCATTGCGTCGAGACACTCTTTACGATTAAATCCGGTGTCTACTATAAGGTTTTTGTCTTCTGATTTTATCACGTAAGAGTTAAGGTATTTTAACGGGCTCTCCGGAAGCGGTATTTTTATCCTGTACAGGCTGGGGGAAATTTCTTCAGTCATTTATTTCTTCATCCTTTATTATTATTCCTGCCGAATCGAAGGGTTCGGCATTTTCAGACCATCTCTCTTTTTCCACCCATTTACCTGTGCTTGATACAAAAGAGGATGCGAACATAGCCTCTTTTGAAGGTACTGTGCCGCCAATCACGATGGCCTTATCATCACGGCATATGGAAAACGGATCAACAATTATCATACCAATATCATCATAATTTATAATTCTTTTTCTTTTGAATTTTTGCCGGAATTTGTCCGCGATATCGCACACTGAGCCTTTAAAAAACCATTCGGGCAATTTGCCGTGTTCAGGTTTTTGAATTCTGTTTAATGCCTCGGTAAAACCGTCTGTTGCAACGATAACTCTCAATTTCCTGTTCTTCAGGGTTAAAGTCGAAATACCGGGGACATTTTTACTCCTTCCTGCAAAGTTCATGTCAGGAGCAGTTTTAAATATTATTGAACCGTCTGAAGAATCGGCAACAATAACCATGCTGTCACCGCCGCTTGAAATGCAGGCAGCAACTTCTTTTCTGTTTTTATAAAAAGCGACGAAACTGAAAGTGCATTTATGCGTATACTTCTGTCCGCCATATATTGCTTCAATACTTTTTTTTAAAACGGAAATATCCGTCGATACATCCTGTTCCGAAAGAACTCCTTCAAGCCGTTCAAGCAGAAACCTCGAAGCCTGGGGATACCTCTCACTTCCATCAGATACGGCAAAAATCAGGCGGGAAAAATCCATAAGGAGGCAATCCCCGTTTCCGAATCCGCTCGCAACCTTATCGCTTCCGGTAACAAGAAGAGCGCTTAAAGCGCCATTCTGCCTCACCATCCGTCTTGAAGAATTTATCAGCACACGCTTTTTCATTTATTTCTACTGTTCACTATCCACTATTCACCATCAATCACCTTAAAGTAGAGAATATCTTTCACATTCCCCTTTCTTTCTTCGGAAAAGACCGGCTCAACTCTCGCCCCGATCTTTATTTTCGATTCATCTTCTATGCTTATATAGTGCTGGAAAAGAGTGTCCGCACCGTCAAATCGTATAAATCCATAGCCATAGGGCACTGGTTTCTGCTCTCCTGTTTCAGGGTCAATAAATGCATAACGCAGAATTGTAAATGTCCCGATAACTCCCTTCGGCCCAACTTCAACAAATACCGTCATTTCAGCAAAGCATTCCCCGCAAACACGCCTCGGAGGAACATATACTTTGCCGCATTTCGGGCACTTTATTCCAAGAAGCTTTCTGTTCTCGCGGAGTTCTTTAAAAAACCTGCTCCCGTGCATTCCAACCGCATAGTTAAAGGGCTGGCCTGATCCTTTTGATTCTACAATAAGATTCTCTTTTGCTGCCATGACTTCTCCTAAAAATCGGGTTTTCTTTTTCCGTGCAAAAGCATATCCGACCACATGCACCCGCCGAAGCCGGTGCTTATAGCAAAATTAACATCGGGAACCTGCCTTGCTTCGGCCTTTCCCATCACCTGCAGCGCTGCCTCGGCGCATCTGATAAGACCGGTAGCTCCTATTGGATTGCAGGCAATAACGCCGCCCGAAGGGTTTATGGGAAGTTCGCCGCCCATATCCGTTGCACCGCTCCATATATATTCCGCACCTTTACCTTTTTCTACTATCCCGAGATCTTCTATCCAGATTATGCCCGCAAATGAATATGGCTGGTAAAGCTCTATGACGTCTATCTCCTTTCTCGGCTCACGGATCCCGGCCTTTGCATATATCTCCCTTGATGCCTCGGCAATGCTGTCGAGTTCCCCCCAGTTCACATCACCGAGATACGTATATTTGTGCCTGTTGGCTGTAGTCCATATCCAGTCGGGAGTTGAGGTTACCTTTCCGGCACAGTCTTCGCTTGCCATTATTACTGCGCACGCGCCGTCTGTTCTCGGGCAGACATCCAGAAGATGAATCGGGTCGGCAAGCATTGGAGAGGCAAGAACATCCTCGATTGTGATTTCTCTCCGAAGCTGGGCATGAGGATTGTTGCAGGCATGTTTTCTGTCCCTCACGGAAACTCTTGCCGCATCTTTCTCGGTTGCCCCGTATTTTGCCATGTAAGCCTGCGCTTCTGCGGCAAGGCCGGATATCGCCCCTGCAAAAACAAGCCTGTCCCACACAGGATCAAATGCTGTTGTTATGGCGCCGGTTGTGTCCGATTCGGAATTCTTCTCCCATCCTATAACCAGCACTTTTTCAAAAAACCCCGATGCAACCAGATGATAACCTCCGATGGCAAGTGTGCTTCCGGTAGTGCCGCCTGTTGTCAGCTTTATGACGGGCTTCATGGTCCCGCCGGAGCCGTCCACGCTCCAGCAGTCCACATAGTTGATGCCTTCGAAATGATCCATGTTTCCAATTACAACGGCATCTATATCCTTTATCGTCAGATCCGCATCCTTTAATGCCCTCTGCACCGCTTCATTGATAAGCTCCTGCCCGTTTACGTCGGGACGGTGGCTTTTATGGTATGTCTGGCCTGTTCCGACTATCGCAACTCTTTTTTTAGGCATATATATTTTTTCTCCTGCTATTTACTGATAGTTTAGTAAATAGTTAAAATTCCGACGGCAAACTAAAAAGCTCATTATGCAAGGCGACGCGAATCTTGAGGAATGAAGCGTACATCTAAGTACGCTGCAATGACGAAAGATGAAGCGCAACACAGCAGAATGACTTTTTAGGAAGCCGTCAGTACCCAGACGCAATGGGACTGCCCGCACAGTCCGTTCACGCCGTGCGCGACTCCTGTTCTTGCGCCTGCAACCTGATATCCGCCGGCCTCGCCCCTCAACTGCTTCACAATTTCAGCTATACGTATAAGACCTCCGGCTATTACGGGATGACCGCTCAATAAACCTCCGGACGGATTAACCGGAAGCCTTCCTTTTATATCATAATGCCCTTTCTCAAGATTAATACCAGCCTTCCCGCCTTCAGAAAGCCCCATAGCCTCGATCCACATCAGTTCCTGGTATGTGAAGGCGTCATAAACCTCAGCCACATCTATTTCTGAAAGCGGATCTGTAATCTGCGCCATCGAAAATGCATTTTTAGCCGCCTTCGTGAGCGCGACAGCTTTTGATATCTCGCGGTCTCCTATAAAATATGAATCTGCACAAAAAGCGACACCCTTTATCCAAACCGGGACACCGCCGTATCGTGATGTCCTTTTTCCATTCGCGATAATTACCGCGCAGCAACCATCCGAAACAGGAGAACAATCGAGCTTATGAAGCGGGTCCGATATCATTTCCGATTCAAGCACATCCTGGACCGTAATATCCATAGGAAGTTGCGAAAGAGGGTTATATTTTGCGTTACCATGATTTTTGACGGACACCATCGCCATCTGCTCTGGGGTTGTGCCGGTGCGGTGCATGTACGCCCTTGCCTGCAAAGCGCATGCTGAGACCATGTCCATCCCGAGCGCCCTGTCGTATATGGGGTCAAAAGCCGCATTCGTAATTAGGCTTGAAACACTTTCAGAACCTTTGCTGTGAGCAGTTACAAGAGTTGTTCCATATGATCCCGAAAGCACTCTTGCAAGCCCGTAAAATGCGCCGAATGTCCCGTCCCCTTCAACGCAGGAAACATTCTTATGGCGCGCTCCGCTTGCATCCCCGACAGCCATGCAGGATATTGTTCTTCCGTCCCAGAAATCATTTGATGTTGTGATTACATTATCGATATCGTCTATCGTCATTTTTGCATCGGAAAGGGCCTTG
This sequence comes from Desulfobacteraceae bacterium, assembly GCA_011391695.1. GTDB lineage: Bacteria > Desulfobacterota > Desulfobacteria > Desulfobacterales > RPRI01 > RPRI01. The sequence goes on from JAABQB010000003.1 coordinate 21,480, forward strand.
TTGACCGCTTCCCAAACCATGTCCGCAAATGTCTCTTTAATCTTATTTGCCTCAATCTTTGTAATTCCAACACCTATAACAGCCGCTTTGTCCATATTTGATTCCTTTAGCTTATTGGCCTGAAACAGGCAATGTCCTGCATGCTTCCGCTTCTTTCTTCATTAAATTTTGCTGCAACTCGCGTGCCTATTTTTATATCTTCATGACCCGGATTTTCAATATAGTGAAGGATCGATGTGTCTGCTCCGTCCAGCTTTATCAGTCCAAAAATAACCGGTGCTTTTCGGGTAAGTGCTGCAAGCTGCCTTTTAACAATTGTAAAAGACTCAAGAACACCCTCCGAAGATACTTCAACCCATGCCATCTTTTCATGAAAGCATAGAGGGCAAACTTTTCTTGGAGGAACAAAAACTTTCTCGCATACCGGACACCTGGTACCCATTATTTTCTTGTCGTCCCTCAGCGCCAAAAAAAACCTTTCCGCTGTTTCTCCTGTCCACCAGGCGTAAGGAACATTAATTCTGCTCTTAAAAACCATAGGTTCAACATCTGAGAAAATATCAGTCATATGGTTGTCCCCCTTTTTTACAAAGCTGTCGAAAACAAGTTCATCATATGAGTCTTGTTCGAAATTATAATCAGATTCAATTTGCTTGACTTCATTTAGAAGCTTGAGTATTAAAAGTCAACAGCTTAATTATGCCTTATAGTAAGTCCATCAAACAAAGGAAGATACCTTTATGGCTCTTATTTATGAAAAAAAAGGTGGAATTGCTTATCTTACAATAAACAGGCCTGAAGCAAGAAATGCGGTTGACCCTGAAACGGCCGTTGAGCTTGCAAACGCGTGGAAGGATTACAGGGATAACGGCGATCTGCGTTGCGCGATCATCACTGGAGCAGGCGAACAGGCCTTTTGCGCCGGAGCGGATCTTGCCCGCCTGATTCCGCTTTTAACCGGAGCCCGGAAAGCAGAAACAGAAGCCGACAAAATAATTCAGGGCGATTCACAGCTTCTTCAGAATGCTTTTTTAAGGGGTTTTGAGCTCAATAAACCTGTCATAGCCGCTGTAAACGGTTTCGCTATAGCCGGCGGTTTTGAACTTCTTTATGGCGCCGACATACGGGTTGCCTCATTTGACGCCAAATTCGGCCTTCAGGAGGTCAAATGGTCTATTTTCCCGGCTGGAGGTTCAACCGTGTGGCTGCCAAGGCAGCTTCCGTATGCAAAAGCAATGGAGATTCTTCTTACCGGCGAACTTATGGACTCTCACGAAGCCTTCCGTCTCGGATTTGTAAATAAAATCGTCCCTGCAAACATGGTGATAGAAGAAGCCGAGCGCTACGCGAACATCATTATCAAAAACGGGCCGCTTGCAGTATCAGGAATAAAGAAAGCGGTTCATTCCATAACAGGCATGTCGATAAAAGAGGGTATGGCAAAAGAGATCGAGTATGCAATCCCGGTTTTTCTGAGCGAAGACGCGAAAGAAGGGCCGAGAGCTTTCAAACAAAAAAGGGAGCCGGTTTTTAAAGGAAAGTAGGAGCTGATTTGATAATAGCCGGCCTTACAGGCGGAATAGCGACAGGTAAAAGCACCGTATCCTCTGTTTTAAGGGAAGCAGGCGCAATAATAATCGATGCAGACGCAATTGCTCGTGATGTCGTGAAAAAGAATTTTCCGGCGTGGCATGAAATTGTCAGGATATTCGGGAAAGAGGTGCTTCTACCTGATGGTGAAATCGACAGGGCACGCCTTGGTAACATAATATTCAGAGATTCCTCAAAAAAAGAGATTCTGAACAAAATAGTCCATCCTTATGTTATTCAAAAAGTGGCTGAGTTGATTGAAGAGATCGGGAAGGAATCCCCAGACTCCATTGTAATCCTTGATGTGCCGCTTCTTATAGAGGCCGGGATGGACAAAGGACTGGAAGATGTGATTCTCGTTTACGCGCCTGAAGATATCCAGAAAAAGAGGCTGGCTGAAAGAGACGGAATTTCAGATGAAGACTCCCTTTTAAGAGTAAGCTCTCAGATGCCGATTGAAGAAAAGAAAGAGTTCGCTACATTTATAATCGACAACAGCGGGCCAATCGAGGCAACGAAAAAAAGAGCACTTGAAGTCTTTGATAGCCTGAAAAAAAAGACAGGTTAAATATTTGATTTGCACATTACTCCCAAAATATGTGTTTACCCCTATATTTAATACAACTTAATAACAAATATGGTTATGTAATATTACATAAATTTACTTTCTTTTCCGTTCCTTTCCATCTGTTATTCAGAATACATGCGCTTTTATAGTTTCTTTACCACTATCTTTTCCTGCTCACTTGCCCCCTGAACCCTTTTATAGCTTTGTGCCTGCCTGCCCTGTTAAATTTCCCGCAGGGAACGCTATTTAACAGGGTGAACCTTTGCCCCTTTGACCCTTAAAAACCATTGACAAATCAAGTGCCTTATGGTTTTTTTAGTCCGCATTTCGACAATCCAACCTTAATTCTCATGCGTCATGGATGACTCTTTATATAAAAAAGACTATTTCGTTTACAGTTTTCAGGGGATAAATTGAGTTCGTACCAAGCTTTCACCGGAGCATGCGCAGGCCAACCTTCGAGCTATAGCATGACAAACTTGCGCGGATGGTTACAGACAAGAGCTTAAATTGATTCTTAAAATATTGTTGACTTATATTTTGATGAACGTCCCCAATTTTGCCCCCCAGGAACCGATCAATTTCATAAGCCATAACCTTACTCCCGTTTTATCTTTCCAAAAAGGAATATACTCCATTTTTATCCAAATTCAAGCTGTTTTTTAAGGGAGAGATAGGGGGCAAGGGATAAACACGTGTATTGGGGCGTTCATCAATATAAGGGAGAGCATGGGGACGGGCATGAAATTATGCGTTTCTGTTAAATAAAGCCCTATTTCTTATCAATTCTCCCCAGAATCTCTTTAACGGTATTCCCGTCTGCCAGTTTACCGAAATGTTTCATCACGGTTCCCATTGCCTGCATCGGACTCTTAAACTGAGAAAAATCAATGTTCTCTTTTATCCACGCTTCAATCTCTTCCCTGCCCGCCATCTGAGGAAGATATGTCGACAGTATTTCAAGATATCCTGATGTCTCTTTTTTTGTAAGCTCAAGAACGGTTTTTTCAGATTTTACAAGCCCTCTTATAATTCCGAGAATATCATCGTCTGTAATCTCTTCGCCCTTTTTCAGCCTGAACGATTTTTTCCCGCTCTCAAGCGTCAGGGGAACCGTCAGCTTCGGATATTCCGACATGATCTGCCGGACCGTATTTCTGACAGTGTCATCTTTTTTCAACATAGCTGATTTCAAATCTGCTTTAAGTTTATCCAGCAAAGAAACGCCGAGCTCCTTGCTCCACCCGTAGTATTTTTCATCCATATCATTCACCTTTTCTCTACCCTTGATAGAATCGTAAAAAAATAGCCTTGCTTGTCTTTTTAACAGTTTCTGGACTCCCGTTTTCACGGGAGTGACGAGACTTTGACTTTTTGCAAATCTATAAATAGTTATTTCTATTTACCCTGAATCAGTCTCGCTCAATAAAATCTATAATGCTTTTAGCCGTCTGTTCGGGTTTCTCCTCCTGGGGAATATGCCCGCATTCGGGGAATATTACAAGAGTTGAATTTGAAAGGTCTTTTCTGAATTTATACCCCGATTCGAGAGGTATCCATTCGTCATTTTCTCCCCATATGATAAGGGTGCGGTTTTTAATCTCCGGAATCCTTTTTGAATAAAAACTTATGGCATCAAAATCAAGCGATCTGGCAAGAGCGACCTGAGCGTCCAGGGCATTTTCTGTGGACATCCTGTTAAAATACGCATCTATCTGTTCTTCGGAGACCATATCGTCATTGAACATGACATCCTTCAGGATTCTTTCAACAACCCACCGCCCGAAAAACAGTTTTGTTATCTCCCCGGCCAGGGGTATCTTCGCCATTTTGATGACAAAGGGCTTATCTATAGGATAACCTGCGGAATCGATCAGGACAAGCAGGTCTGTTTTGTCGGGATGCTCGAGAGCCATGAGAACAGCTATTGCGCCGCCTAAAGAGTTGCCGACAAAAACAGCATCTTTCAGGCCCATAACTTCCATCCACTTATTCACTTCCTGCATGAGCGTAATGGTATCGTATTTTGCATCTTCAGGCTTATCCGACCAGCCGAATCCTTTCATGTCAAGAGCCCATACATGATATCCCTTTCCGGTCAGATGCGGAATAACCTTTTTCCAGGTATATGTCGAAGATGCAAAACCGTGCAGCAGGAAAATATCCCGCCCGGTTCCGGGATACTCCATGTAATGATAATTAACATTGTCGATCATTATGTACTTATCCTCAGGCGCCTTTACCATGATTTCACCTTTCGGAATAGTTGTCATGAAAAGACCGCAGCCCTGGAGGAGTGCAACGATAAATAACGCAATAATAAAACAGGAACTCTTTTCAAAATTCATATTATTCCCTTAACTCGTCTAAATTGACACCTTCGTAAAAATCAGAAAACGACTTTTTACTTGGCTGGCAAGGGCTTCCCCTCTCCCGCCGCTTGAAGTAAATTCAAGCGGTTCCACCCTCACATCAGGCCGAGGCTTAATCGCCATCGGCCTGATGATGGACTTCTTACGAGTCCATCAAAATTGCTTCTTCTTCTTTTCTGTATGAACTATAATCCCGGTATTTAATAATCCTGTTATATACTTTTAATATTTCTTTTGTCTTCTCTTTTCCCAAGTTGGAAATGTACGCCCTTTTTAATGATATAAATAAATCAATATCAACGGCCATTTTAATATAATAAAAGGCTCTTTCGGACAAAAAGAACCGGAGTTTTTCACAAAATAAAAGAAGTCTGTAAACAGTTATCAATTTATCATAAATAAGATCAGAATTGAAATCCAGAAAGCGGGCGGAAATTGAACTTATGCAATTTCTTTCGTAAATATTCCCCTTCTTCACATCAAACACGATTGCATTGACATTAAAATCTATGTTCAGGATAAGATTATCAAGAGATGGTTTCAGATTTAAACCTTTTATGACGATAAAGTCGGACAAAAGGCAGAGATCAAAATATAGGTCGGTTGTTTCAGGATACCATCTTATTCCTCCGAGAGCGGTCTTAATAATTTTCTCCTGTGACAATATCTTCCCGATAACATAACTGCGTTCAATACCGCCTATAAAAAGATCAATATCAGCGGTTACCGGACACCAGTCATGTATTTTTTTTATTATCAGATTTCTTATTGCACCTCCGACAATGAATATTTCAGCTTCATCAGGCAGGTGTCCAATAAGAAAATCAAAAACATCTTTAATATCCTGCTTTAGCACAAATTCCCGGACACACGTTTTGACTGATTCGATATCTGGATATGAATTATTCAATCATACTTCCAATCTCGGACAATTATGGATGCAGTCACAGAGGAGTTATTCTTACGAAGCCGAAATAGAGGAAATCCGGATTAAATAAGTTTAAATCCGGCCGATACTGTTTGAATAGCATAACGTGCTAATTTGTCAAAATAATTATTTGGGCTTAAGAGTTTTCGTTTACAGAAAACTCTTTGTAACTAAAAAGCGCGAGAATTCTAAGAAAACCGAAGAAGGATATTATCTGTTCTTTTTTGTTGTATCCTTCCCGGTTTTTTTGTATCTAAAGAAATACAAGATGTCGTGGCAATGGTATATCTTGGAAGAATATCAGATATTTAATCTTCAACATGTATTAAGGAGGGTTAAAATGAAACATTGGAAAGTGATATCTTTATTTTTTTGTTTATCCGTCGTTGGACTCTTTTTTTTCATTTCAACTGCCTGTGGAGAGACAAAACCCATCGAACTAACCTACTCCAACTTTTTTCCGGCTCCTCACAAGAACGCCGTTCTCTCTGTAGAATGGGGCAAAGAGATCGAAAAAAGAACGAATGGAAGAGTGAAAGTGACGGTTTTCCCTGGAGGGACTCTCACCCCGGCAGCTCAGTGCTATGACGGCGTGGTGAAAGGCCTATCTGATGTGGGGCTGTCCGTTCTCGGATACACCCGCGGAAGATTTCCTCTGACCGAAGTGATCGATCTCCCCCTTGGTTACAGGAATGGTCTCGAAGCAACGAAACTGATCAACATCTACTTCAAGAAGTTCAAGCCAAAAGAGTTTGACGATGTGAAGGTGATGTTTTTCCATGCACATGGTCCCGGCATTCTCCACACCAAGAAACCTGTGAAAACTCTGGAGGATCTGAAAGGTCTTAAAATAGTGTGCCACGGTTTAAGCGCGAAAATCGTAAGCGCTCTTGGAGCGGTTCCGGTCGCTATGCCCATGCCTGAACGATATGATGCGATTCAAAAGGGCGTTGCAGAAGGTGGCGTGTTCCCCGTAGAATCCCTGAAAGGCTGGAAACTGGCTGAAGTGGTCAACTCAACCACGCAGAATTTCGGATCTGCCTACACGACCGGCTTTTTCGTTGTCATGAACAAGGAAAAATGGGCATCCCTGCCGCCGGACATACAAAAGATCATCGAAGGAATTAATGAAGAATGGATCATCAAGACAGGAATGGGATGGGATGAAATCGACAAAGAAGGCTATGGAGTGTCGGAGGCCAAAGGCCTTAAGCTCATCACTCTTTCTAAAGAAGAGGATGCCCGGTGGGCCAAACTGGTACAGCACATTCTGGATGACTACGTGAAAGCCATGGAGACGAAAAATCTCCCCGGAAAAGAAGCCCTCAATTTCTGCCAGGAAGAACTTAAAAAACTTCAGAAGTAAGACTGACGGGAAGGGATGTATCACGTCCCTTCTCCCCCCTTTTTTTGTACATGCGCTAAAAAACATCAGGCATGGGAGTTTCATGCGAGCAATAATCAATAAAGTGGAAGGACTCAGCAAGTTCCTCAATGTGTTTGCAGGAATTGCCATCACCTTCATAATGTTCCTGACGGTAACAGATGTCATCTTGAGGTACTTTCGCAGGCCGATCATCGGCACCTATGAACTGGTCGCCTTCTCAGGGGCCATCGTGATTGGTTTTGCCGTTCCGATGACAACCTTTCTCAAAGGCCACATGCTTGTTGATTTTTTTGTCCTCAAGTTTCCGAGAAGAATACGGAACACCATCCACATTATAACCAGGCTTCTTGGAATCGGGCTTTTTGCCCTGCTCGGGTGGAATCTTATCAAACTGGGGATGGATCTTTATCGAACCGGAGAGGTCTCTCTCACGCTGCAGTTGCCCTTCTACCCAGTGGCTTTTGGAATCGGCGCATGCTGCTTCGTTCAGTGCCTCGTTCTCATCGTCCACATTCTTCAAGTGACAGGAAATACCTATGAGTGAGGTAACGATTGGAATCATAGGGCTGTCCGCAGTTCTTATCCTTTTCCTGACCGGCATCGAACTGGCCTTTGCCATGGCACTGGTGGGATTTATCGGGTTCAGCTATCTTGTTTCGTTTAAAGCCGGGTTGAATCTTCTGGCCAAAGACTTCTTTGACGTTTTCACCTCCTACGGGTTCACAGTCATTCCGCTGTTCGTGCTCATGGGCCAGATTGCCTTTAATGCCGGCGTTGCTAAAAAACTATACGATGCTGCTTACCGGTTTATCGGTCATATCCCCGGTGGATTGGCCATGGCCACCGTGGCCGGAGCAACGGTATTTAAAGCCATTTGCGGATCTTCACCCGCCACGGCCGCTACCTTCGCCAGCGTGGCCGTTCCCGAGATGGACCGTTATAACTACGATAAGAAGCTGTCAACAGGGACAGTGGCAACAGTCGGGACCCTTGGGATTCTAATCCCGCCCAGTGTAACGCTGATTGTCTTCGGCATCATAACGGAACAGTCCATTGGGAAACTCTTTCTCGCCGGAATTGTTCCGGGATTGATGATCGCCTTCTTCTTCATCTTAACCATCTATATCTGGTGCAGGATGAATCCGGCGCTTGGTCCTAAAGGCGAACGCTCCACATGGAAGCAGAGGTTTGCCGCTCTCCCTGAGGTGTTATGGGTCGTGGGTGTCTTTCTGCTTGTCATCGGCGGACTGATATATGGTTTCTTCACCCCTACTGAAGCAGGAAGCATCGGCACCTTTGCTGTTCTGCTTTTATCCGTTCTCAAAAGGGATATCGGGTTCAAGGGATACATAAAGTCGGTCACAGAGTCCCTTCGCACGGCCTGCATGGTCCTTATGCTGATTGCAGGTTCCGCGGTGCTGGGTCATTTCCTTACGAGAACCAAGATTCCAATGATTGCAGCGGACTGGATCATATCTCTTCCTTTAAGCCCTGATGTGATCATGATTATCATCAGTGTGGTTTACCTTATTGGAGGCTCCTTTATTGACGACCTGGCATTTATGATACTGGCCACACCCATTTTTTATCCGGCAATCATCAAACTGGGATATGATCCCATCTGGTTCGGCATGATTATAGCCATCACCGTCATGGTGGGTGTGGTAATTCCTCCTGTAGCAATCAACGTATTTGTTGTCAGGGCCATTACGAAACAGCCATTCAGTGTGATTTACAGCGGGGTCTATCCTTTTCTCATCAGCCTGGTTGTTTGTGCCGTTTTATTGTTCATATTTCCGCAGCTCGCCACCTTCCTGCCTTCTGTATTGATGAAATAGAAGGGAGCATTTAAGATTTCAGGTTAAGGAAAGGCAGAGGAATTCCCTGAAAGAAAGATTATCATGATTTCTGAACAAAAATACTGGAATCCTGTTCTCGAAACACTTGATCACGCAAAGATCAGAAAACTTCAGTTCGAAAAATTTAAAAAGATTTTCAACTGGGCATATGAGCGTTCCAGATTTCACAGAGGGCTCTATGAAAAAGCAGGGATCAAACCAGGAGACATTCTATCCTTTGAAGACATCCGGCGTATCCCTGCGGTTGAAAAATCGATGATGCGGGGAATTCAGCGTAAGGATCCCTTTCCCTATGGCGATGCTCTTTGCGTCCCTCTTGAAGATGTGTCGGAATTCCGACAGACGAGCGGCACGACGGGCCAACCGGTTTATCAGGCTGACACCTGGCAGGACTGGGAATGGTGGGCCGAGAGCTGGGCGTATATCCTCTGGGCTCAGGGCTATCGCCCCAAAGACCGCGTCTTTATTCCTTTTGGATATAATGTGTTTGTCGCTTTCTGGGCCGGTCATTATGCGGTTGAGAAGATCGGGGCGGAGGTCGTTCCGGGCGGAGTTCTGGACACCAAGGCGAGGATTCTCAAGATACAAGAACTCAATTGCACGGCCATGATGGCAACACCCACCTATGTGCTCGGCATGGCCGATGCGGCAAAGAGCATGGGCATCGACCCGCGTTCCCTTGCCATTCGAAAGATAACCTGTGCCGGAGAGCCCGGAGCCAGCATTCCCTCCACAAAGAAACGGATGGAAGAAGCCTGGGACTCCAAAGTTTATGATCACGCCGGCGCCACAGAGATCGGTGCCTGGTGTTTTGAGTGTGAGGCTCAGGCAGGCGGTCTTCATGTGAACGATGCTTTTTTTCTGGTGGAGATTCAAGATTTAGACACAGGGGAGTATATCGAAGAACCGGGACGAAGAGGCAAAATGATTATAACGGCCCTTGACCGGCAGGCCCAACCTTGCATTCGCTTCGACTCCAAGGACATCATCGAATGGGCTCCGGATCCTTGTTCCTGCGGAAGAACTTTCCGGTTGATCAAGGGCGGAGTGGTCGGGAGATCGGATGACATTACTAAGGTAAAAGGAGTACTCCTTGCGCCGTCAGCGATCGAAGAAGTGGTTAGAGGCATGGACGGTCTTGCTGATGAATTTGAAGTGATCGTTGATAAAGATGGAGACATTGACCGCATCACCCTGAAAGTTGAGTTACTGAAGAGCCGGGAAAACGACCACAAGCGCATTGAAGATAAGCTCAAGGATCAATTGAGGCTCAAAACCAATCTCGGGTATAATCTGGAATTTTATGACTACGGCTGTCTCCCGAGGTATGAAGTGAAGGCCAAGAGGTTTAAAGACCTAAGAGAAAAAAAATGAGTGGAGAAGATATGGCGAATAAGATAGATCTGAAAGAACTCGACAGCAAGATTCAGTCCATGAAGAAAACGGCAGAGGAACTCAGGCAGATGGGGGGAAACTTTCCAGCCCTCTACCGAAATACCAGCCGTATTTTAGCCAGCATAAAGATGCTCGAACTGAACATCTCTGATATTACAACCATATGAATTGGCTGAGGATGTTTGCTGTAGTGTGTCAAACTCACTTTCAAAATAGTTTCCATCCGGAAATGGCCCTTTTGTGCGATCTCTGTGTCAATCTGCGGGATTGCTTGTGCGACGTACAATGCGTATGTCTCCGCGCATTCCCTTGCTTTCCTTGAGCTTGCCCAAAATTACCTATTTCCGAATTGGAACCGAAATAGCAAGCGCAATCACCACTGCTTTTTGCGGGGTTAGCGAGCGAATCAAAACGGACTCAATTCTCTGCGGTCGAAGATTCCCCTCAGTTTTTTTGAGGGGATCTTCAAACTTACATGTGTCCAAATTTGGTTTCCGGATGGACACTAGTCTAACAAATATCAGGATATTTATTATGTTAAAAAACATGAAACCATTATACGCAAAAGTTCCGGTATGGATTTTAATAGCCTGTTTCTTTTTATTCTGCCCCGATTTACCGGGACAAGGCCGGAATGGATATTCTCACATCCGGAGCGTATTTGCTGAGAATATAGTTTCGCGTTGGCCACACGAAGGGGGTAATCTTAAACCTGATCCGTCTGTTATTTTCGGGCATCTGCCTAACGGTTTCAGGTATGTTCTTATGGAGAACCATGAGCCTGAAGACAGGGTAAATATCAGCCTTAATGTTCAGGCAGGATCGATGTTTGAAGAAAACGGGCAGGAAGGTCTGGCGCACTATCTTGAGCATATGCTCTTTTGCGGCTCAACCCATTTCGGGCCCGGAGAACTCGTAAAATATTTTCAGGATATGGGCATGAAGTTCGGACCTGATGCAAATGCACATACGGGATTTTATGAAACAGTTTATGATATTCTCCTTCCCGACGGAAAAAAAGAGAGCCTTGATAAAGGATTTCTTATTGCGGAAGATTTCGCAAAAGGAGCTCTTTTGCTTGATTCGGAAGTCGACAGGGAAAGACGGGTAATACTGGCGGAAAAAAGATCAAGGGATTCAGCATCCTACCGGACTTTTGTTTCGACCATGAAATTTAAGTTCCCTGATTCAAAAATATCCAGAAGATTTCCCATTGGTGTTGAAGAAGTGCTTGAATCAATGACACCGGCGCAACTCAAGGATTTCTATAAGACATGGTATAGTCCCGAAAATATCATTCTTGTAATGGTCGGGGATTTTGATCTCAAAACGGCAGTATCCCTTATAGAGAAGAGATTTTCCGGATTTTCTCCGAAAGCCGGGATAAAACCTTCCCCGTCATTTGGGGAAATTGAACATGAAGGAGTGAAGGCTTTTTACCATTATGAAAAAGAAGCGGGCAATACCTCTGTAAGTATTGAGTCGGTTGAGAAGACCGGAATAGAGAACGAGACTTCTGAAACACTCAGAAATCATTTTATCGCTGAAATTGCCGACAGAATTGTCCAGAACAGGCTTGATACAACCGTAAGAAAAAAAAAGGCCCCTTTTACATCGGCATCAATCGGGTCCGGTTATTCAATGCGCCGCATAAGATATGCCGAAATTTCGGCCGAATCCAACCCATCAAATTGGGAAGAATCCCTTCGGGTTATTGATGAGACGCTAAGACAGGCATTGTCGTTCGGCTTCACTCAGCCGGAATATGAAAGGGTAAAAAAGGATGTCACGGCAATGCTCGATAACGCGGTCAAGCAGGCGTCCACACGTGACAGCCAGATTCTGGCCAATGAAATAATATGGAGCTTAAATAATAATAAAGTACTCCGGTCCCCTTTGCAGGAAAAAGAATTTTACTCATCTGTCTTGGAATCAATCGATATAAAAACCCTCCACAATTCATTCATAGATACATGGAAGGCTTCTCACAGGCTTGTAATCATAACAGGCAATGCCGTTATTAAAGGAGACGTTGCGCCGGAAGAACTGATAACAAAAGCATACAGGGAAAGCGCCCAAAAAGCGGTGTCAAAACCTGTTGAAAACAAGCCGGTTTTATTCCCTTATCTTCCTGAGCCGGGGGTAAAAGGCATAATTAAAGCAAGAAAGGAGTTTACCGATCTTGGAATTGTTCAGATTGACTTTGAAAACAGAGTGCGCCTGAATCTGAAAAAAACCGATTTTGAAGCAAATGAAATCCGGGTCAATCTCTCTTTCGGACATGGGAGATCAGGAGAGTCCGCTGATCTTGAGGGTATTTCAGAGCTTTCGGAAGCAGTGATAAATGAAAGCGGGCTTGGTGAGCTTGATAAGGATGAAATGGAAAAGGCGCTCGCAGGAAAAAGCGCCAGGGTTGATTTCTCTGTGGATGACGGACGCTTTCTTTTTAAGGGAAGGACGGTATCGGATGAGGCCGGCCTCCTTTTCCAGCTTCTGTATGCCCATCTTATGGATCCCGGATACAGGGAAGAGGCCTATCTGCTTTCTTTGGAACGGTTTGATCAGAAATACAAGGAGCTTTCACGTTCAATAGACGGGGCAATGACGCTTTCAGGCGAACGCTTTCTTGCAGGAGGAGACCACCGTTTCAGTTTCCCATCGCCCGAAAAGCTGAAGATGTTATCGCTTGATCAAGTCAGAGCATGGATTGATCCGCAAATAAAGAATGATCCGGTTGAAATTTCAGTGGTTGGTGATTTTGAAGAAGAAAAGGTGATTGAACTTGTCTCTTTATACTTCGGAAGCCTTCCTGAAAAATCAAAAGAATCTATGCTCAAAACGGCCGGAGTTCCGGTTTTCCCTTCAGCAAAATCTCTTGAAATCAATGTTGAAACCGAGGATCCCAAGAGCATTATATTTGTAGCATATCCGACTGAAGATATATGGAATATCGGCAGGACAAGGCGTTTTAATGTGCTGGGGGAAATAGTTTCCGAAAAGATACGTGAAGAGATAAGAGAAAGCATGGGAGCTGCTTACTCATATTCGGCTTACAACAATCCGAGCCGTGCATATCCCGGATACGGGATATTTTACACAGAAGCTTCAGTAAGTCCAAAAAAATCTTCTGATGTGGAAAAGAGGATAAAAAATATAGTTTCAGATGTCGTAAAAAACGGAATTACAGACGGTGAGCTGAAAAGAGCCCTTGACCCTGTTCTGACAACTGTAAAGGATATGCTGCGAAAAAACAATTACTGGCTTAAGAGCGTTTTAACCGAATCGGTACGGTATCCGCAGCAGATTGAATGGTGCAGAACCATAAAAAAGGATTATGAATCAATAACTGCGGGTGAACTTACCGAGCTTGCAGGAAAATATCTTGATAATACAAAGGCTGCATCTATTATAATAAAGCCGGTAAAATTATCTGAAAAGAAACCATAATAATAATTGACTTGTGAAACTCTATTTTCTCACAAAGGCACAAAGAACACCAAGAAAATATTATTTTAATGAGCCGATTTCAAAAGTATGTTTCCCCTCCCTCGACGGGAGGGGATTAAGGGGAGGGTGATGTAAAACTCATTGATAATTGTTGTTTTTCCCCCTCACCCTAACCCTCTCCCGCAAGGGGAGATGGGATTTTTGAGACTTTTGCAATTGGCTCACTATTTTATTTATTGCTCCGTTTTTTATTGTCTGCTAATAGCGCAACCCGTAATAAAAACGAAAGGATCATAATATAATGAAAAACAACAAGGTTTCCAGCAATCCTGTTGACGGATTATGGAAATTTTTTGCATCTGTAAAATTAACGGTCATGTTACTGCTAACCCTGGCGGTTACTTCTATCATCGGTACTGTTATTCCGCAGAATGAAAATCCGGCTGCATATATCCACGAATACGGACAATTTCTTTACAGGATATTCAAGCTTCTCAATATATTCGACATGTATCATTCATGGTGGTTCCAATTCCTGATATTTTTTCTGACCATAAATATAGTTGTATGTTCAATCGAACGCCTCTCTGCAACATGGAAGACGGTTTTTACGAAAACCCCTTCTTTCGATATTGTGCGGTTTAAGAACTCGTTCAAGGAGGAGTTTTTCGATAATCATAGTCCGGAAGAGCTCAAATCGGGGTTCCTGCCTGTTGTCTCAAAATCTTTCGGATACGCCAGGATTGAAGAAACTGAAAAGGGATTTGTTATTTTTGCCGAAAAAGGACGCTGGACCCGGTTTGGTGTTTATGGGGTGCATTTAAGCGTGATATTGCTACTTATCGGCGGGTTAATAGGCTCGTTTTTCGGATTTGAAGGTTCTGTAAATATTCCTGAAGGAGAAAGCGTAAAGAGCATTATATTGAGAAATACAGGCAAAGAAGAGCCCCTTGATTTTGAAATACAATGCGTTGATTTCAGCGTAAGCTTCTATGAGTCTGGAACTCCAAAGGAATATCGTTCAAAACTTATTATTCTTGAGAATGGAAAACCGGTTATACAAAAAGAGATTATCGTTAATGATCCTCTCAGGTACAGGGGTATCAATATTTTCCAGTCAAGTTACGGAAACGTAAGACCTGAAAAAGTGGATCTTAATTTTACAAACCGTGAAACCGGAATGATATACAGAAAAAATGCGGCAATAGGAGAAGAGATAGATCTTCCGGAAGCGCAGGGGAAATTCGTTATCAGGGAATACACCAGTTCATTTAATTTCAGAGGACATAATCTTGGTGAGGCGTTTTTGGGGATTCTGACCCCGCCGAACGGAGACCCTGCCGAACTGGTGATACCAATTAATTATCCCTCTTTCGATAAGATGAGAAAAGATGATCTGATCATTTCTGTTGAAAGCTCCAAACGGAGATATTACACGGGGTTGCAGGTGACAAAAGACCCGGGAGTTCCTCTGGTTTATGCCGGTTTTATACTAATGATTTTAGGATGTTTAGTCGCTTTTTTCACCTCTCATCAAAAGATTTGTGTTGAAGTTGTGAAAAAAGGGGGAAAAAGCAGGGTCATGGTTGCCGGAATCGCCAATAAGAACAAAATGGGTATGCAGGCGAGAACACAAAGAATTTCCAAGCTTTTGTCTGAAAAAGCAGGTATATTAAAAGGATGAATATAATGGATAGTTCAAATTTATTGTCGATAACAACGTTCATATACGGCCTTGCCGCTTTTTTTTACATTTTTTCATTTGTTTTTAAAAAACCCTTTGCAGGCAGGCTGGGAACATGGACTTCTCTGGCCGGAGTTTCCGGAAATATTGCCGGCATAATATTAAGATGGGTTGAATCGTACAGACTGGGAATCGGACATGCTCCGCTGTCAAATTTATATGAATCGCTTGTTTTCTTTTCACTCGTAATCATGGTTATATATCTTGTAATTGAAAGGAGTTATTCGAACCGGATAATCGGAGCCTTCACAACGCCGATAGCCTTTCTATCAATGGCCTACGCCTCACTTTCTCCGAATATAAGCGATAGAATCCAGCCTCTTGTGCCGGCATTGAAAAGCAACTGGCTTATTGCGCATGTAATTTCATGTTTTATCGGATACGCTGCATTTGCGATTGCTTTCGGTTTGAGCATTATGCTCCTTTTAAAACAAAAAGATGAAAAAAATGAAAATCCTTTTCTTAAAGTATTTCCGGATTTTAAAATCCTGGATGAACTGTCCCACCAGATGATAATGTTTGGTTTTCTGTTTCTTTCAGCTGGAATTATCACCGGTGCAGTCTGGGCAAATTCGGCATGGGGCCGTTACTGGGGCTGGGATCCCAAGGAAACATGGTCTCTTATCACCTGGTTTGTTTACGCAACTCTGCTTCATGCGAGGTTTACGCGGGGTTGGCAGGGTAAACGACTTGCTTATCTTTCCATAATAGGTTTCAGCGCGGTTCTTTTTACATATTTCGGGGTAAATTTGCTTCCCGGACTGCATAGTTACGGACAGTGATTTTTGACGGCTTCTTAAAAAGCTAAAATCCCGTCACTCCCGTGAAAACGGGAGTCCAGAACTAATCGAAAAAACTGGATTCCCGCTTTCGCGGGAATGACATAAAAAGGCAAATTTTGACTTTTTACTGGAGCATCATTTTTCCTTGACAAGAACAAGAACACGGGTTAAACAGTCGCTGATTTGTTTTCCATCCATGGTCTTGGTTATTACATATTTTTTGGCAGGGCAAACGGCTTTACGTCTTTCCAGTTAAAGGAAAAGATATAAATTTCCTGTCTTTGTTAGTTAAAGGTTGATTAACGTTTGTTTTAGCGGTTTTAGTGTATTTATTAACCACAGCATGACGGAGTTTCCATGAGTAAACCAGATGATAAAACTACAGGAATATCTGCAGACACGGACAGCACTGAAGCTGAAGTGTCATCTGCGGGGGGCATTGCAAAAGGTCAGGGAGATGAAGTCGGCGGATTTGTTATCCTCTTCTTCATTATCGGTTTTGTTGCAAGTCTTATTATCGGATGGGTAGTTTTTCCGAAACTTCTTTATTCCCAGAAAACACAGCCGATTGACTTTAACCATGCTCTTCATCTTGAGGCAGTCAGTGATGGATGTGAAAGCTGCCATATCTTCCGCGATGATGGAACTTTTGCCGGTGTTCCAGGCAATGCTCAATGCAGTGACTGCCATCAGGAAGTGCAGGGAGACAGCCCGGAAGAGAAAAAATTTGTCGAGGAGTATGTTGCCAAAGAAAGGGAAGTCCCCTGGCTTATTTATTCAAAACAACCTGACTGCGTATTTTTCTCCCATGCCGCCCATGTAAAAAAGGCGAAAATGGAGTGCGTAACCTGCCATGGACCAATCGGTGAATCAACCAGCCTGAAAGTTTATGAGGAGAACAGGCTTACCGGATACAGCCGCGATATCTGGGGAAAGAATATTGCCGGAGTAAAGAGAGAAACGTGGGACAGGATGAAGATGGATGATTGCGCGGAATGCCACGAAAAGGCAGCCGGCAAAAAGTCAAGCGTTCAGACAGATAAAGAAGCATGTTTTGTATGCCATAAATAAATTGGATTGAACCATATTAAAAGTTCGTTCGTTTTTCAGGTTTAAGGGGAAGAATCAATGAAAATAGACAGAAGATGTTTTTTGTCACTTGGAATTGGTGGCGCTGCCGGTATAGCTCTTTCACCATTACCCTGGAAGCTGGCGGATGACAGCGCCATATGGACACAGATGTGGCCCTGGACTCCTGTCCCTGCGGATGGTGAAGTAACTTATGTGAAATCAGCATGCACGCTTTGCCCCGGCGGGTGCGGGATCTCTGTTCGCAAGGTTGGAAACAGGGCTGTCAAGATAGAGGGAATAGAAGGACATCCTGTAAATGATGGCGGGATTTGCCCCCTGGGTCTTTCGGGTCTTCAGCTTCTGTATGGTCCGACACGTGTTAAGTCTCCTCTGAAGAGGACCGGCGAGAGGGGAGAGGGGAAATGGGAAAAAATATCCTGGGAAGAAGCTATTACAGAAGTTTCAAAAAAACTGGGTGATCTCAGGGGAAAGGGAGAATCCGACTCCGTTGCATGCATTTCAGGTTCTGATAAAGGTACGGTGCCGGCACTTTTTAAGAGATTCATGTCCGTGTTCGGGTCTCCGAATTTTATGAGGATGCCGTCGATTCAGGACTCTTATGAGATTGCCAATAATGTTTCAATGGGATTTATTGCCCAGTCCGGCTTTGATCTGGAAAAAGCCGATTTTGTCTTAAGTTTTGGAAGCGGATTGATTGAGGGCTGGGGATCGCCTGTTCGAATGATAAGAGCAAACAGTTCCTGGCGCAAGGCAGGCGTTAAAGTTGTCCAGGTTGAACCCCGCCTTTCGAACACCGCCGCCAAATCCGACAAGTGGATTCCGGTTAATCCCGGAACCGAATACGCTCTTGCTCTTGGTCTTGCTCATGTTATTATCAGAGAGTCACTTTACCGGAAGGATTTTGTTCAGGCCGGAGCTTTAGGATTTATCAGGTTCAGGGATCTTATCCTTTCAAGCTATTCTCCTGAGAGTGTGGAAAAAATAACAGGAGTAAAAAAAGAGACAATAGAATCTTTGGCAGCGGATTTTGCTAAGTCGGAAAGACCGATTGCGATCTGCGGCAGAGGTCAGGGAAAAGCCCAGAGCTCTCTTGGAGAGTTGCTCGCTGTTCAGGCATTAAATGCTCTTGCAGGGAATATAGGCAGAGAAGGCGGAGTTTTTGCGGTTAATGATCCAGCATACATTGCCTGGCCTGCATATCAGGCTGATGAAACTGCTGCTGCCGGAATTAAAAAAGAGCGGATCGACGGGGCCGGGAGCGTAAAATACGGATTCGCAAAAAGCCTTACCAACAGGTTCGCCGGAGCTGTTAATTCAGGGGCTCCCGTAAGTCTTCTTTTTGTTCTGGAATCAAATCCGCTATATTCATTGCCTGATACAAAAGCCGTAAAAGATGCTTTCAAGAAGATTCCTTTCATTGTAAGCTTCTCATCTTTCATGGATGATACCGCATTGAATTCGGACATCATTCTGCCAAACCATGTCTATCTTGAACGTTATGAAGATGTTCCGGCGACTGCCGGCCTTTCAAAACCGGTCGTCAGCCTTGCAAGACCTGTTGTCAGCCCCCAATTCAACACGAAGCATGCGGGGGATGTCATCATTCTTATTGCAAAAGAGATGGGTTCGCCTGTTGCAGACGCCTTTCCGTGGGATGATTATCAGGCATGCCTTGAAGGAACAGCGGGAGATAAGTGGAAGATTCTGAACGAAGAAGGCTTCAGTTCTGATCCGGCATTTACCGCCCAGGTTGTTAATACTTTTCCCGGAAAATTTGATATTTCGGGCGGAATTCCCGATTTTACAATTCTCTTTGCCTCTGTAAGTCACGAAGGAGACCCCAAGGCTTATCCTCTGTTTCTAATGCCGTATGATTCATTCAGGATTGCCAGCGGATACATTGGCGACCCGCCTTTTGTAATAAAAACCGTTGAAGATACGGTTCTTAAGGGAAAGGATATTCTTGTTGAGATAAATCCGGCAACAGCCAAGGCGAACGGACTTTCTGCCGGAAGTTATGCCACTCTCAAAACACCAAAGGGAAGCGCAAGGGTTAAAATAAATCTGTTCGAGGGAATCATGCCCGGTCTTGTGGCCATGCCAAGGGGCCTTGGCCATACCGCGTATGACAATTATCTTGCCGGCAAGGGAATAAATGTCAATGAACTTATCGGAACGGTGGAAGATCCTGCTTCCGGACTTGATGCGGCCTGGGGAATCCGGGCCAATCTGATCAAAGCCTAATTAAGAGCATGAGGT
Source organism: Desulfobacteraceae bacterium (assembly GCA_011391695.1). Taxonomy (GTDB): domain Bacteria; phylum Desulfobacterota; class Desulfobacteria; order Desulfobacterales; family RPRI01; genus RPRI01. The sequence continues at coordinate 40,903 of JAABQB010000003.1, forward strand.
TCTGATGAAAGAAGAACAAAATCACGAAAAAGCCAAACGATTTGGAATGGTCATCGATCTGGACAAGTGTACCGGTTGCGGAGCCTGTATGGTTGCCTGTATGTCTGAAAACAACGTACCTTTCAAGGAAGATGAGTCGAAGAAGCTGGACAGCATCACCTGGTTGCGCGTTTACAAGCTGACAAACGGAAAACCGTTTCCCGACGCCGAAATCTGCTATCTTCCCAGACCCTGTCAGCACTGCGGAGGAAAAGGGGACCATGGCCATTCGCCATGCGTCTCTGTGTGCCCCGCAACCGCGACCGATTACAGCAACGATACCGGTATTGTCAGCCAGATTTATACAAGGTGTTTCGGATGCAGGTATTGCATGGCGGCATGCCCTTATCATGCCAGGTACTTTAACTGGTGGGACCCTGTATGGCCGGATGGTATGGAGAAATATTTAAGCCCTAACGTTTCAGTGCGCATGAGGGGCATTGTTGAAAAATGCAGCTTCTGTTTTCACAGGTATCAGATTGCAATGGAGAAGGCTCATTACGAAGGTCGCGGTGAGTTGGAAGAGAATGAATACCAGACGGCATGCACTCAGGCATGTCCGGCCAATGCCATTACTTTCGGAGATCTCAATAATCCGGGACATGCGGTTCATGAACTGAAAAAAGATAAGAACGCATTCCGTCTTCTTGAAAGGCTTCAGACGAATACCAAGGTGTATTACATCTCGAGCAGGGAATGGGTAAGACGGGCAGGCGATAATTATCTCGAAAAGGAAAAAAAGTAATCCGGCAGTAATAATGGATGAAAATTTGATGCCATATAATATTTTAAGTAACTGCAGAAATTGAGGAGTAAGGAACATATGGATTCAGCATTAATACCCAAGGGAGTTAAGCGTTGTCCGACATGGCAGTTTGCCCTGTGGATAGGCGCAGCCGGTGCGGTACTTTTATGGGGCGTTTTTGCCATGCTGCTTTGCTGGTTCAAGGGACTCAACCAGACCAACATGAATGATTCCTACGGATTTGCATTATGGATCTGGGCCGACCTTGCAGTCATAGCCTTAGGGGGAGGAGCGTTTTTTACGGGATTTCTGAGATATATCGTTGGGAAGGATGAACTGAAAAACATAATCAACTATGCTGTTCTTATAGGTTTTATCTGTTACAGTTCCGCTCTTCTCATTCTTGCTATAGACATCGGGCAGCCGCTGAGGGGCTGGTTCATTTTCTGGCATGCAAATGTTCACTCCATGCTGACGGAAGTGGCTTTCTGCCTTACATGCTATTTCGGCGTTCTTACAATAGAATATGTTCCGCTTATACTTGAAAACCGCCAGATTGACAAGGTTCCCTTCTTTCACAGGCTTGGCCACAACATGCACGAGATAATGGCCGTTTTCGCGGCGACAGGGGCCTTTCTCTCCTTTTTCCATCAGGGCTCACTTGGTGGAGTGTCAGGAGTTCTTTTCGGACGACCATTCGGTTACAGGGAAGGAATATTTATCTGGCCCTGGACATTCTTCCTCTTTACATGGTCAGCTGCCGCCTGCGGGCCCTGTTTTACAATTCTGATAACCAAAATTACCGAAAAGATAACAGGGAAAAAGCTTGTAAAGCAGAATGTAATTGAGCTTCTTGCAAAAATTTCCGGCTGGATGATTGGAACATATATAATAGCAAAAATAATTGACACCTGGTACTGGGCTAAAGTTACAGCTCCTGAAGCCGGATTCAACCTTATGGATTTTTATTCAAACAATCCTTTCTACGGCATATGGATACTTGTGCTTGAGATCGTTATTTGCGGAGTCGTTCCCGCGATAATACTTATATCTGAAAAAGGGCGAAAAAACCCGGCTGCACTCATGACAGCATTGATTCTCGCGGTCATCGGGCCGTGCGTCAACCGGTGGGTAATGGTTCTCCAGGTCATGGCTATGCCCGTATTAACATTCGATAACTGGGTAATGTACTATCCGAGCTGGCAGGAAGTTGCAACCACGATCCTGCCTGTTGCATACGGTGTAATACTTATATCATTGTCGTACCGTTATCTGCCGATATTCCCGCAGGAGCAGGAACTGAATCCGGAGGCTTAAAGATATCGGTTTTATTTTGGAGGTAAAAGATGTTCCCTTTTTGTTTTGAATGGATGTGGGATATGTCCCATATGGTCTTTATGGGCGGACTCTGGTATGCTCTTACAATTATAGGGCTTGGAATGACGTTCTGTATCGGCAAAGCTTTTTATGATACCTTCCTTGATAAGGGCAAAGATGATCATCACCATTAGGATGTAAATACCGTTAAATCAAAAAGCGCTTGCCCCTTTAATTGACGGGGAAGCGCTTTTTTGTTTTATAGTAGTTGTCAGAATAATGTTCCGATTGGGGTTAGTTCAAACGGAATAGATTTATGACATTTAATATAAGAAAACGAGGGGAAGAATGGATAAAATAATTGTTGAAGGCGGATATCCCTTGAAAGGCGAGGTCAGGATAAGCGGCGCAAAAAATGCTGCGCTTCCCATTCTTATCTCTTCGCTGCTTGCCGACGGTCCCTGCACATATTCGAATGTTCCCGAGTTGAAAGATATCGAGAGCACAAAGGAGCTTTTGATAAACCACGGCGCAAGAATAGAAACGAATGAACACACTGTAAAAATCGATGCCGGGGGGCTCAATAACTCTGAGGCTCCGTATGATCTCGTAAGAAAAATGAGGGCGTCGATCCTGGTTCTGGGGCCTCTTGTTGCCAGGCTGAAAAAAGCAAGGGTTTCACTTCCGGGCGGATGCTCGATCGGCGCACGTCCCATTAATCTGCATTTAAAGGGCCTTGCAGCGTTGGGAGCGAAAGTTGAACTGGTGCACGGATATGTTGAAGCAAGCGCTAAAGCCTTAAGAGGCGCAGAAATATTTTTCGATACGGTTACAGTAACGGGAACTGAAAACCTTATGATGGCCGCAGTGCTTGCCGAGGGAACTACCATTCTTCGCAATGCGGCAAGGGAGCCGGAGGTGATTGCCCTTGCCGATGTTCTGAATAAAATGGGTGCAAAAATAGAAGGTACAGGCACATCGGTGTTGAAAATAACAGGCGTTCCTTCACTTGACCCCGTATCCGTATCCATTATACCAGACAGAATAGAGACCGGCACATTCATGGTGTCTGCGGCCATTTCCGGAGGAGACATAAAGATATCAGACTGTGAACCATCCCATCTTGAATCTGTTATTCACAAGCTGAGGCTGACCGGCTCTGATGTCAAAATCGAAGGAAACAGTATTAGTGTGAGAGGAGGAGATAAAATCACAAGTACTGATATAAAGACAATGCCGTATCCGGGATTTCCCACGGACATGCAGGCCCAGTTCATGGTGCTGCTCTCCGTTGCGAAGGGTTTCAGCGTAATATCGGAAACTATTTTCGAAAACAGGTTCATGCACGTAAGCGAACTGAAGAGGCTCGGAGCGGATATCAAGGTCTCGGGAAACACGGCCATGATTACAGGTGTTCCGGTACTGATGGGAGCTCCCGTGATGGCAACGGATCTGCGGGCGAGCGCATCCCTGATACTTGCGGGTCTTGCCGCCTCAGGAACAACAGAGATAAGCCGTGTGTACCATCTTGACCGGGGATACGAGGCTATTGAGAAAAAATTCGCATCCCTCGGGGCAAAGATAAAAAGAGTGAAAGCATAAATTAGGACGCCGATATCCGCAGATGTTAAGTAAAAAGGTTTCAAGGATTCAAGGATTCGATGGGTCAAGTGAAGGTTGAAAAACAGCCTACGGTCTAAAAGTCTTCAGTCCGAACTTCTGCGTTCATCTGTGTCCCCAAGAGAAGTTTCTATACTTATGCAACCGAAAGGTTGACGGATGATCAGCGATATCTACTTTCGACCTCTGATTCCTCTCCTCTTGTCCATGATTGCAGGCCTTTCATGCGGCCTATGGTTTCCATGGCACAGCGTGTGGGCATATCTGTCAATTACCTGCTGCGCCGGTATTCTGATCATCAGGATAATCAGAAATAAGACGGCAACCTTTTTACCTTTATTCCTCTTTTTCTCTCTCGGGTATCTGTCTATTCAACCCTGGTTTCCTGAAACATTCCCTCACAATCATATCTCCCGCTATACAGACACAGGTCCTGTCGACATATCAGGTCATGTGACCGAAAGCCCGGAAATAAGGAATAACAGACTGGCTTTTGAACTGTCGGCACAAACTGTCGGCATTGACGGGAAAATCGTTCCTGTTTCAGGCAAGATCAATGTCAGGGTTTTAAACGACATCCCTGATATATCAGCAGGTGACATGCTCTTTTTCAAAAGCGGGATCAGATCCATAAGAAATTTTAACAACCAGGGAGGATTTGATTATAAAAGACACATGGTATTTAAGGGCATATCGGGTACGGCGTATGTTGCGGGGGATGAGATCAGGATTGAAAAAAATGATGCAATTCTGAACATGAAATGGCTGATAGGATATGCGCGTGATAAATTTTCGGTTATGATAGACAGCGCTGCCTCAGCCGGCGAAGCAGGAGTATTAAAAGCTCTGTTAATAGGAGACCAGAATTTTATTTCTCCTGAAGTCAGGGAGAATTTTAACCGCACGGGAACCAGCCATGTCCTTGCTATTTCAGGGCTTCATATAGGAATTGTCGCAACAGTCTCATTCCTGTTATTCAAAAAACTTCTTTCTTTTTTTAATTTGTTTCTCTGGAACGCATGGACAAGAAAAGGAGCGGCGATTCTCTCTCTTATACCTGTGATGATATACGGGCTTCTTGCCGGCATGTCGCCTTCAACCCAGAGGGCGGTAATCATGGTTTCGGTTTTTCTTTTGAGCTTTTTAATTGAGAAGGAGCATGACATAATAAATACTCTTGCCGTTGCTGCAATGCTGATTATTGCTCTTCATCCCCCCTCTCTTTTTCTGATATCTTTCCAGCTCTCCTTTTTATCAGTTTTATTTATTATTCTCGGTATGGAACAGACGCTATACAGGGCAAATAAACAGATTGATGCAGATAATGGGTGGCGGCACAGGATGCAGAAAAAGACCGCCGCATTTTTTCTTGTTTCATTTTTTGCCACAATCGGAACATACCCGGTTGTCATGTACTATTTCAATCAGGTTTCACTCGTCGGGCTGGCTGCAAACTGCATTGTCGTTCCGTTAACAGGGTTTGCCGTTGTGCCGGCCGGACTTCTATCTTTTCTTATATATCCCATCAGCAGCGTAGCTTCAGTATGGCTTATGAAGACCTGCTCCGTAATTTTAGGAATTTCACTTGAATTTATAAATTATTTTGCAAAACTGCCTTTTGCCGCTATTAAGACCGTGACTCCATCCTTTTTTGAAATAACCTGGTACTATTTGTTGCTGGGCACTCTTTTTTTTATTTTAAAGGGAAAAACCGGGAAAATTGGAAGAGAGAAAGAAGGAAGCGTTTTTGAACGGATTAAACGGAGAGCACCGTTAATTGCCATAGTGCTTTTAATAATTGCCGCTTTTGCGGATACGTGGTACTGGCTTGATAAGAGGTTTCTGCAGAAAGATCTTAAAGTCACGGTCATTGATGTCGGGCAGGGAACTTCCGCACTTCTTGAGCTTCCGTGGGGCTATAATGTTCTTGTTGACGGAGGCGGATTTTCTGATAATTCAATATTTGATGTCGGAGAAAAAATAACAGCTCCTTTTTTGTGGCGCAAAAAGATAAAGAGTGTGGATACTCTTGTTCTTTCACACCCGGACAGCGATCATTTGAACGGCCTTTTGTATATTGCGGAAAATTTCAACGTAAAGGAGATCTGGTCAAACGGAGAAGCAGAGGACAGCCTCGGATACAAAAGATTGCTTGAGATCATTAAAAAGAAAAATATCAGGATGGAAGAATTTAGAGAGATAAAAAGGGATAGAACTATAAACGGAACCATGTTTAAAATTCTTTATCCTGAATCAGATTTTAAAGAAAAAAAAGAAAAATGGAGAAAAGGGGATAACAGCTCCCTTGTTTTGAAAACCGTATTCGGGTCAAAGTCATTTCTTTTTACGGGAGACATCAAGGCAAAAGGAGAATACGACCTTGTTAAGACAGCCGGCAGCTCCTTAAAGAGCACAGTCCTTGTTGTGCCGCACCATGGAAGCAAATCATCCAGCACTGATAATTTTATTGACAAGGTTGATCCTGAGATTGCGATCATACCGGTCGGGTGGAAAAACAGGTATAAATTTCCTCATCCCGGAGTACTTGAAAGATATAAATCGAGAAGGTGCAGGATATTGCGCACCGATGAAAATGGCGCCGTTATGATGTCAACGGACGGAAAGACACTTACGGTTACACCAACAATTGTTAATTGAAAATAACTGCTTATGGTTTATAGGCTGAAGCTTTTTAGGCTATAGGCGTTTAGGCTATAATTTTAGCTAACACCCTTCAGCCTACAGCCTAAACAACCCGAGTTGTATTTAAAATCTCTGGTATTGGCGTTCATCTGCATTTCTAAAGGGAACCTCTATATTGTGAACATAAAAAAGAATCTTGATAAGCTTTACATCAAATATAATAAAAAAGAATATGTTCATCCCGACCCGCTCGAGTTTCTATACAATTACCGGGATATAAAGGATCGTGAAATCGCAGGCTTCGTAGCTTCTTCACTTGCGTACGGAAGGGTTGCCCAGATCCTTAACAGCGTTTCAGGAGTTCTGGATAAAATGGGTTCTTCTCCCTACGCGTTTCTTAAGAACTCGACATTATCCTCATTGAAAAAAACATGCGTCGGATTTAAACACAGATTTGCAGCGGATGAAAATTTATATGCAATGTTAAGCGGTATAAAACATGTTCTGGAGGAATACGGATCTTTATACGCATGCTTTTTAAAGGGAGTCGGCAAAAGAGAAGAAACGGTTTTAAACGGCCTGGAATATTTTACGGGGAAGATGATTTCAGGCTGCTGCGGCAAGCCCGGGCATCTTATCCCTATTGTCACAAAGGGGAGCGCATGCAAGCGGCTTAATCTTTATTTGCGCTGGATGGTCAGAAAGGATGATGTCGATCCCGGTGGCTGGGAGAAAATTCCGCCCTCCATGCTCATTATCCCTCTTGATGTCCATATGCACAGAATAAGCCGTTTAATAGGATTTACGGAGAGAAAACAAGCTGATATGAGCACGGCTCTTGAGATAACATCCTGTTTCAGGAAGCTTGCGCCTGAAGATCCCGTCAAATATGATTTCGCATTAACCCGTTTCGGAATAAGATCCGACATGAGCATTGACGATTTATTAACGAGCATCCGCAGAGAGGGGATTAATCGTCTGCCTCAGGTGGACCGGTGCGGGCGGACATCAATGATTTTCAGATCAGGCATACAAGGATAAAGATTATTCCCAAAGCCGGACGGAACGATAACTGCCCTTGCGGAAGCGGCAGGAAATACAAAAAATGTTGCGGGGCATAAATTGCTGTGGGTGGTGTGACTGCGATCTCTTATTGAAGGTTTTCGAGTATCTCCCAGCGAAGATAGTTCGCCTCGATATCCTGTTCCACTTCCGTGAGGCGTTTTTTTAGCGCTGAAACCTCATCTCCGCTCTTTTTGTAGAAGAAAGGATCGGACATGGCAGCGTGGAGAGCTTTCTGCTCCGATTCAAGTTCCTCGATCCTGCGGGGGAGTCCCGAGAGTTCCCGCGATTGCTTAAACCCGAGCTTCCCCGGCTTTGTTGATGGTGAGGATTGCCGGGTTTTTCCGGCCTCTTTTTTTTCAGGCGGTGTCTGAGCGGGTTGGGGCCTTTGAAGAAGCCAATCATCATATCCTCCGGCGTACTCGGTAACAAGCCCGCGGCCTTCAAATACAATTGTGCTGGTTACAACATTATTTAAAAAAGCCCGGTCATGGCTGACCAGCAGAAGGGTCCCTTTATAATCGAACAGAAGCTCCTCAAGAAGTTCCAGCGTTTCGGCATCCAGATCGTTTGTTGGTTCGTCGAGTACCAGGAGATTGGCCGGTCTGGCGAAGAGTCTGGCAAGCAGCAGTCTGTTGCGTTCTCCGCCTGAAAGAACATGAACCGGCAGGCGGCATCTTTCCGGGGAAAAGAGAAAATCCTGCAGATGGCTTATCACATGGCGTTTCTGGCCGTTGAAAACGATAAAATCGTTACCCTCTCCGATGTTTTGAACCGCGGTTTTCTGATCGTCCAACTGGGCTCTGAGCTGGTCAAAATAGGCTACCTGAAGCTGGGTGCCGTGACGCACGGAACCATTGTCAGGAGTGATTTCGTTTAACAGGATATTTAGCAGTGTTGTCTTGCCTGCGCCATTGGGGCCGATGATGCCAACTTTGTCTCCGCGCATTATTGTGGTGGAAAAGTCCCGGATAATTGAAGTTTGTCCGTAGGAATGGCTTATCGCCTCGGCCTCGACAACCAATCGTCCACTCCTTTCCGCCTTCTGGAGCTCCAACCGGACATTACCTGTCTTTGTTCGGCGGGCCAGGGCTTCCGCGCGCAAGTTCTGCAGGGCACGGACGCGACCTTCGTTGCGTGTGCGGCGGGCCTTGACGCCCTGCCTGATCCAGACCTCTTCCTGGGAGAGTTTTTTATCGAACACCTTTTTCTGCTGCTCTTCTGCTTCAAATGCAGCCTCTCTGCGTTTCAGATAGGTATCATAGTCGCAGTCATAGGAAGTCAGGCGCCCCCTGTCCAGCTCAATAATACGTGTGGCTATCCGTTTTAAGAAAGCCCGGTCATGGGTAATGAAAAGCAGGGTCTTTACATAACGCAGGATATATTCCTCCATCCAGAGGATGGCATCGATATCGAGATGGTTTGTGGGTTCATCCAGCAAAAGCAGGCCTGGTTCCCGGGCCAGGGCACGGGCAAAAAGGGTTCGCCGCTTCATGCCTGCGGAAAGGTCGGCGAACCTGCTTTCAGGATCAAGACCGGTCCTTGACAAAGTGCTTTCCACCGCATTCCCCTTTTCACCGAGACCCTTGGCTACCACCTCGAAGATCGTGCCGTCTGATCCGTGAGACACCTCCTGTTCCATGTCTGCAATAGTGATGCCCTGCTGACGCCAGATATCGCCGCTGTCGGGCAGAATGGATCCGCATAGAAGCTTTAGCAGGGAAGACTTGCCCACGCCGTTTCGGCCCAGCAGGCAGATACGCTGCCCTTTTTCGATTTGAAGATTAATATTGTCGAGCAGGGGAGCGTCACCAAATCCCCAGCATACGTCACGCACAGCGATCAAAGACATAATTATCCATTGGGAGAAAGGGGTCCAGGATTCCAGGGTTCAAGGGTTCAAGTGTTTTTCACTCGAATTATAGAAACCTTTTATCCTCGAATCCTGCATTGCATTATCTAATCAGTTTCGCGGTAATTTCCGCGACATGCTTTCCCTGGAACCGGGCGGCGTTCAATTCGTTTTCACTGGGCATTCTTTCACCTTTCCCGCCGGCAATCGTTGAGGCTCCGTATGGAGAGCCGCCTGTGATTTCATCAATGCGCATCTGTCCGGCAAAGGAATAGGGCAATCCTACAACTATCATACCATGATGCAGAAGAGTTATATGAAAACTGAGAATTGTCGATTCCTGGCCGCCGTGCTGCGTCGCGCTGCTTGTAAAGACGCTTCCCACTTTTCCGACGAGCGCCCCTTTTGCCCAGAGTCCTCCGGTCCCGTCAAGAAACTGGCGCATTTGTCCGCACATATTTCCAAAGCGTGTTGGGGTGCCAAATATTATGGCATCTGCCCCGGCAAGATCATCAACCTTGCAGATCGGAATACCGGCGAAACTTTTCTGGACATCCAATGCTCCCATTTTCTCAAGGACATCTTCAGGTAAAGTGTCCGGGACTCGGCACAGATAAACATCGGCTCCCTTTACCTGCTCTGCACCCTCTTTAATGGCCTCAGCCATTTTCTCAACATGACCATAAAGCGAATAGTAAGCGACTAAAATCTTCATTTGTAAACCTCCATTTTCAAGTTTAATCCAAACTCTCCATCTTATTCTTTACTTTTCCTACAGGGGCAAGATAAATGGTAAATTCATCCATGCCGTCGATCCTCAGCAATCTGTCCATTGCTTCCTGATCATAAGCAGCGACAGCACATGTTCCGGCACTTATGGCTTCGCAGGCAAGGTAAAGATTCTGACAGACATGACCGGCGTCAATAGCAATCACTTTATGCGCCGCAAGATCATATCTCCATTCCATTCTGTAGGGTATGGCAGTCCATACGAATGTTACGGCGGCATTCCCCGGATATGGCTGACTGTAAGCAGCTTCCACAATCTTCTCTTTAAGCCGATCTTCAGTAAATTCGAAAAGAAGCCGGTGAGCCAGTGGCAGGTAGCGATATACACCTGGCTGCAAACCCTCAATGTTCAGAACGCAAAGATAGGTTTCGAGGGCATGGCGGCATCCTGCAGAAGGGACGATTCTATATGCATGTCCGCGATCAACCATATGGCGTATGCCCTGCGTTGCCCAGAGAAGAAAAGAAAGCTCTTCCAATGTAAGGGGCTTCTTTAAGAAGGCTCTGCGGCTTTTGCGGTTTTTAATCGCGTCCGAAAGTCTTATATCAGGGATATATTTTAATGTGTCAGGCTTTGGAAGCTCTGTTATTATGGCATCGTCAGCAAAAGGTTTTTCAATCGGCGGCGGTTCGATACCTCTGTTTTGATGGGTCTTCGAGAAATCGATATGCTTCCGGATAGTATCCTTTAGAAAGTATCTGTATTGTTGCATTATAGAGTTTTTCATTTTATTTGAAACAGACTGTCATCAAGACCTGTATTGATCTGCCAGTTACTGTATGAAATATAAATATCGCCTTCTCCCTGCATCTCATCAGGTTTGATCCTTCCCGCGGAAACAGGGTTGTCTTTTATTAAAAATGATGAATTGTCATTGCCTTGCATACCCTCCGGAAATGTAAGGTGGATGTGGGCTTTTTCGGGCATCAGCCAGTTTTCGGGACTCTGCTCAATATTTTTATATGTCAGTTTCACCAGGGCTTTTGTGCCTTTGAACGAATGGTTTTCCACCTGCAGAATCCGCCCGGGATTGCCCCCAACCCATACATTGTAATACCGGATGCGGGTTTCGCTTTCGCCGGGTTCCACTTTGTATAAATCCGCCTGCACGTTGTCCAGATTCACGGTTTGTTTGAAGGTGATCCGGTTTTTCTCCGGATCGAACTGGAAAGGATCGAAAAAACCGCTGTTGCGGGGAATAGGCGCAAAACTTTTCGTTTCGATATGAAGCTTGTCCGGTTTCTTGAAATAGAGAAAAGCCTCAAAGTCGGGTATCCTGAAACCCGGGATCATTACTTTAACCTGTATTTTTACGGTGTAATCGCTCAAGTTCCGATACGGTCTCATGATCGCGTCAAAGACCTGAGGGGCGCCGGGATCCGATTTTGTTTCAGGGTTTTCCCGGGCTGATACCGGCATCGAAATAAACATGAGCAATGCAATTATAATAAATGATGATTTGACCTTGTTGATGCCTTTCATTTACGAAAGAATATCCTTTCTGGAAAAATAGACAACTGCCGTGAGAAAAAAAGCGACCATAAAGCCGGCAAGGATGGTGATGTCCCGCCGGATGATATTCCAGGGAACCGGATCATCAAAAACTTTCTGCCAGGCATCAAAATAGTTGACAAAGAGGTATGGACGGACAGCCTGGAAGAGCTCGAACGGCAAAGTGATTATAATAATGCTTACAATGATGACTGCCATGGTTGCGATTATGGGTCCGATCGAATTGTCTGTGAAAGCAGAGAAGAGAAAACAAAGCGAAGATACGACAAACATCGCAAGGGTGGCCAATCCGTAAGCCATCAGAAAGAGATACGGGAGCCTGGTTTCCTGGATGACTAAGATTCCTTTGCGGATGACGAGCAAATCACCGCCGCCAAAAGCCCAAAGAGAAAGGCCTATAGTCAGTCCGCCTATGAAGAGTACCATAACGGCCGTATAAATAAGTGTGACGATAAACTTGGCTGTAATGATTCTGATTCTTGAAACAGAGTGTGTAAGCAGAAAACGAAAAGTTCCGGCATTACCTTCACCGGCGATCTGGTCCCCGGCAACGATAGTCAAAACAATGGGCACATGCACCCAGAGGGCGCCCATGAAGAAGAAGCCGAAAAACCATCCGTTGAGCACGTTGCCGCCGATGATGAAGTCATTCTGGAGAAGGGAAAGCAAGCTCCTTTTAAAAGAATTCTGACCGCCCAGTTTCAGTCCAATCACTACCATCGGGACGATGATGCCAAACGCCATAAAACCTATATAGGTCCTCCATCGGGTAAAGGTCTTTATCAGCTCAAACCATATCAGGCGAATCATGGGTTGTCCGCTCCTTCGTGTCCCTCGATCAGGTTAAGGAAATAAGTTTCAAGTGAACGTTGCGGCACCAGGGCTTTTATATTGAAGCCGGCATTAACCAGCTGCCTGTTAAGCTCCGGGATGCTATCCTGATCCAGCTCGATATTAATGCCGCCGTCGCTGTGGATTCTTGCGGACCTGTAGGACTCATTTGTTTTAAGAAATTGGATGGCTTCCGCGGGACGATCTGCTTTGATAAGCACTCCGGATGGTCCCTTTTTCAGCAGGTCGTTGACGCTGCCCTCCACACGGAGCCTGCCATGATGAATTATGGCCATCCGGGTTGCAATCATCTCCACCTCATATAACAGGTGGGAGGATAACAGGACTGTTACTCCCCGTTCGCGGGACAATTCCAGTATAAGCTCCCGCACCTCCTTCATTCCCTGCGGATCAAGGCCGGTAGTCGGTTCATCAAGGATGATGAGCTGCGGTTCCTTCAGCAGGATCAGGGCAAGCCCAAGGCGCTGGTTCATACCGTGGGAATATGTTTTAACCGGATCACCGGCCCTGTCTGCAAGCTCAACCCGTTCAAGATATTTCATTATTTTCCGGCGGGAAACCGGCTTTTGCAGTCCCCCCAGAATTTCCATGTTGCGCAGTGCAGAGAGGTGACCATAAAAAGCCGGCTTTTCGACAACAGCACCCACACGCTCCAAGGCCCTGTGTCCGGCTTCTTTCAGGGATGCCCCGAAAATTTCCACATCTCCTTCAGTGGGGAATATGAGACGCAGAATCATTCGGATAGTTGTGCTTTTTCCCGCACCATTGGGACCCAGAAAGCCGAATATTTCACCCTGCCTGACCTCGATATTCAGATGATCAACCGCCAACCTGTTTTTGTAGCGCTTTGTCAGGTTTATGGTACGCAGAATGATGTCGGTCATGGCTTTGGCGGCCGCTGTCCCTTCTGCATTTTCTTCATCATTTCATTCATATTTCCCATACCGCCAATGCCCATTACTTCCGGCACGCTGTTTACTTTCTTGTAATCCTTAGGCACCTCGAACATGGAGGCTGTGGCTGCGCCTAACCTGATATCTTTGAACTTCATGATCATCTTGCCTCCGGATCCCTTATGGTCAGGGTTGGCCGGGACTGCAACTTCGGTTTGAATAGTGAAATTACTCAGGTCCTGCGCCTCCCAGATCGTTGCTTTATGCTTTTCCTCTGGCTTGCTCTTGCGGTAAAAAACAGTGTCGTATTTGATGCACGGGTGGCCGTCAATCGTATCGGTTCCCACCTTTTTTTTATCTAAAACCATATCCGGATCATGTACATCAGGTGTTCTTTCCTGGGTTTGTACAGGCTGCTCGAAGTATGTCTTTGTGACACTGTTCATCATAATGGTCTTTTTTGCGTCTGCGAGACTGATAGTTACAAGGCCCTTCATGCCCGGGTTTTCTACACGGCTCTTGGTTCCCATTTTTGCCATGGGCATTTCCATTCCCGAAGAGACCATTGTAGCCGTGAAGTTATCCAGCGGGGCTGCAAAAACAGATAAACCGGTTAACAAAATAACCGCCATGAAAAAAATCGGCACCAGATACCTAAAATTCATTCTTGACATAATTTCATCCTCCTTAATCTAAAAAGTCGTTCCCATATTACAGATCGAGGTTAATTTTTCTCAACAAGCCGCCTGCTTCCCATTTGGTAAGCAATCTTTGAATTATAATGTTGCATAGTTTGCAGAATTCGTCAATTAACGATTTCAAACGACCAAATTACTTGATACCGATGCAAAGATATCCTTTGTTCAATCAAAAAGCAGAAACGCTTACTTTAATGTGACGGAGAATGTATCCCTGAAAAAAATAGCGATTGATGATTCATTATTAAATCAGGAAAAGTTGAAACGAAAAGAATATTCATCCTTGAACCAAAAACGCTTGCATCGGAAAAGAAAGAGAAGCTGAAGGATAGCAGGGTCGATTTAAAACTCAAATAAAGGGGATGGGTAATTAATGGTTATTGTATCCCGTGCCTTAAGGCTATCTTTTCAAACATCCTGACAAGCCCCGTGCCGAGAGCAAATATTGATTCAATCTTTAAGTTTTCTTCCGCTGTTGAATCAAAAAACAGATTGAGATCCGATTCAAGACCCTCGTCGGGCTTCCAGTAGCAGATCAGTATCGGCACTTTTGGAAGAGGGTGCAGGACGAGCGAAATATCAGATTCATAATGATTTTCAACTTTCTTCCCGTTGAAGAGGTGAATCATATCTTCAAAGAGATCCGTATATGTGTCCGCGACTTTTTTTAAGGGTTTTTCACATCTCTGCCCGAACAACCGATACCAAGTCTTTCCATTTTTCAGTTCCCTGAAAGGAACCCATTTCCCGGATACCGGTATTCCGGCGCCATCGATTATATAATTGAGTACCGGTAAAACAATCCACTGGTGCATGTGTATATCTGATGAAAGGTTCCCTTGTGAATCGACACTGAAGTCCTTGCCGAGAATCTTTAGCGTCAGTTTATCATTTGAAAACCTTCCGCCCAGCCTCCCGGCTGAAGATGACAGATCTATCGTAGATATTTTTCTTTTAAGCTGTTCCAGGGTTTCGTCAATATCCTGTTCCGGGTTCGCTCTTTTTTCGGTTTTCAAGCCAAACCGTTCGATTATATCGCTCTCCAGATAAGGGCATTCATCAAGCTGTTTTTCTCCTTTAAAAACGGCTACAGCAAATGCCAGACAAGTCGGTTCATTGCACTGCCTGCAATTTGATTTTTCAAGCAACCTGAATATTTCCATGGGATTATTGAGTTGAGTCATATATTGGTTCACAAAAGGTTCTTTCTATGGTTTTTCTTTGTCCTGTGAATCCGTCACCGCTTTGGAAAATTACATACATCCAAATATTACACCGGTACGTTCTGGACAAGGCATTGTTTTGAAGGAATATGTATAGGTGGCCACCTCCGGGCATGCCGGCGTATATTTTTGACCGGATTCCTTTCCCCGGACCTGACCTGCCGGCGCGGATCCCGGGTGAAATGACACCGGATCGAGTTAAGATCGTCAGAAAAGCCACGGCCATTGTGGAAAAAGAACTGACGGGAATGAAAGTTTTTGAGTCGAAGCGGTATAAACGGGAATCGCTGCCTGACTTACTGTTTGACCAGTTCTATCCAGCGATTTTTGGCCTGTCCCACCTCTTATAACGGGTTTTGTACTTCTTTGGATTGTGTTGGATCAGGTCTTGGTGGAGGCGGCGGGAGTTGAACCCGCGTCCGAAAATCTTCCGCACAGGCATCTACATACTTGTCCTGAAATTTATATATCGCTG
This sequence comes from Desulfobacteraceae bacterium, assembly GCA_011391695.1. Lineage (GTDB taxonomy): Bacteria > Desulfobacterota > Desulfobacteria > Desulfobacterales > RPRI01 > RPRI01. The sequence goes on from JAABQB010000003.1 coordinate 56,624, forward strand.
ATTCCGGCCTCCTTCAGGCTGGATGCCTGAACCAGCTACCCTGTTTTTGGTTCGATGGTTCATAACAGGTGGTACGAACTATCTATCCTGCTGGTCGACGTCCTTATCAGGTCCGCAGGAAAAACCGGACAGGACGCTGGCCTTAAGCGGCCAGTGCGTAGTTATAATCGTCTGCGATTATGTTTATTTCCCGCCTTTTTTACGAGCTGACAGGCGCTCGGTATGCAGCCTAAGCTTCTTTATCCCCGTCGAAGCCGTTTCGCCCCCAAATTATAAAAGAGCCTTTTTAACTGTCTTTACTCTAAGCTCTTAACAGGCATTTGTCAAGCAATTGCTTTGTTACCGCCCGCTTCTTTCCCTGTCCATTTCCCTCTTTTCATCCCGTTTTTTAATGGCATCCCTCTTGTCGTACTGCCTTTTCCCTTTTGCCAGGGCTATTGATATTTTTACTTTTCCGTTCTTAAAATAAACCCTGAGAGGTATCAGGGAGTGACCTTTATCATTAACCTTGCTTGAAAGTTTATTTATTTCCTGCCTGTTTAAAAGGAGCTTTCTTGTTCTCAAAGGATCGTGGTTACCGTAATAAGCAAAAGGGCATGGACCTATGTGCATCTGATGAACAAAGACTTCGCCATTCCTGATTTTAGCATAGGAATCCTTCAGATTGGCGCGGCCAAGCCGGAGTGATTTGACTTCTGTTCCAAGCAGCACCAGACCTGCTTCATATTCATCCTCTATGAAGTAGTCATGCCTTGCTTTTCGGTTTTCGCTGATTATTTTGAAGCGCTCTTTTTCCAATATATTTTTCCGATAGTTTGAATTTTTTTCTTCACTGTCCTATCATCTCCCCGAACGAAGCCTCGACAAGTTTTATTGCGTCCATTGTAGTGGTCTGCTTCAGCGCTTCCATAATAAAACGCCGTGCATCTTCAACCTTAAGCGATCTTATCATATTCTTTACGGCCGGAATCGACTGAGGGTTCATACTCAACTCATCTATGCCGAGTCCGAGCAGAACCGGGACATTAAAAGGATCGCCTGCCATTTCCCCGCACATATAAACCTTAATGCCTTTTTCCTTCCCGACATCGGTTACATGCTTGATCATGCGCAAAATAGCAGGGTGAAACGGATGATAAAGATGCGCGACCTCCCTGTTGCCCCTGTCGATTGCAAGAGTATACTGGATAAGGTCATTTGTGCCTATACTGAAAAAATCGACCTCCTGTGCCATAACATCCGCCAATATAACCGCGGACGGAACTTCTATCATTATGCCGAATTCAATATTTTTATTATAAGCCTTCCCTTCTTTTTCAAGTGAATTTGCTGCCTCGTTCAGGAGCCTTTTTGTATCGCGGATTTCATCGAGGCTCGATATCATAGGAATAAGGATCCTGACATTTCCAAATGCCGCGGCTCTCAATATCGCTCTTAACTGCGTTCTGAAAATATCGGGCTTTTTAAGGCAATACCTAATCGCACGGAGACCCAAAGCCGGGTTTGCTTCATCAGAGCCGTTTGAATTTGCGATCGCCTTGTCTCCGTTTATGTCAAGAGTTCGGATTGTTACCGGCCGCCGGCCCATGACTTCAACAACATCTTTATATTTATCAAAAAGTTCGTCTTCACCCGGAAACTCGTTTCGGGAGAGATACTGGAATTCAGTTCTGTACAGGCCTATTCCGTCACCGCCGTGATCCAGTACAGATACAACTTCTTCGGGAAGCTCTATGTTTCCCATTATCTGAAGGCTTAATCCGTCTAAAGTCTCCGCTTTAAGATGGCTGCCGCGTGACAGAAAGGCCTTGCGCTCTTCAAATCTGGCCTTAAGTTCCTTGTATTCGCTTAGCGTCTGATCCGTCGCGTTAAGGATAACGATGCCTGTTGCTCCATCTATTATTATCCTGTCGTCATTGTTTATTATTTGAGTCGCATTACCCAGCCCGAGAACAGCCGGCACTTCAAGGGTGCGCGCAATTATGCTTGTGTGAGAAGCTTTTCCTCCACGGTCTGTCAGGAAACCCATTACCTTATCAAGTTGAATCTGGCTCGTATCTGCCGGGGAAAGATCCTTTGCGACCAGAATTACCCGCTTATCTATATTGCCGATATTTATTTCCTCGGTTCCGATAAGAAATCGCATTATGCGATCTGAAACATGGGTGATGTCATCAGAACGAGCCTTGAGATAAGAATCTGATATATCATGAAAAAGCATCTTTATGCCGGTCACCACCTTTTTAAGCGCCCATTCGGCATTTACTCTTTCATTTTTAATGGTCTCGATGGTTTTGTCATAGAGCATCTTGTCTTTAAGGAGCGCTACGTGGGTTTCAAGTATGCCGGTATGCCGACGCACATCTTCCGGAGCGTTCTCAATTATTGCCCGAAGCTCATCGGCGGCATTTTTTACAGCCATCTTAAAACGCTTGATCTCGCTGTCCAGGTTTTTCCTGCTGATAAAATATTTCTCAACAATATCGATCCCTTCCTTATCAACAAGGTATGCCTTTCCTATGCAAATGCCTGGCGAAGCACCTGTTCCTATGAGTCTTATTTCTTTTTGTATTTCATGATCGGGCATGATGTTAATTATTCTCCAAACCCTTTTTCAACCAGCATTACTATATCATTCAATACATCTATATCCGACTCATTGTCCGTTGTAATTTTTATCATGGTTCCCTTTGAGCAGCCGAGTGTAAGTATGTCAATTATGCTGGAAGCATCAACCTTTTCATCGTCTTTTATAATCCAGATTATTTTTTCAGCCTGCATGGCAAGTCTTGCGATCTTGGCTGCTGCTCTCGCGTGAAGCCCGAGTTCGTTTGTTATCATTACACTCTTTGAAAAATTGCTATGTTCTTTGTTCATAAACCAACTCTTTTGGAGATGATCCAATAAAATTATACAAGACAAAGATGGAATAATAAAAACAGTAACAATGCGGGGCTCTCTTGTCAATCCGTAATAAATTGACGGCTTCTTAAAAAGTCATTCTGCTGTGTTGCACTTCATCTTTCGTCATTGCAGCGTACAATAAAGTACGCTTCATTCCTCAAGATTCGTGCGCCTTGCATAATGAGCTTTTTACTTTGCCGTCTTAAATTTCAACTTTTTCCAGAACCATAATCTGGGATCATCTGGGACCATCATCATTGACAGTTAGAAAAATAGTTGATACAAAAAACTTACTGGTTGCCGGAGATTTCTATAAGCTGCAGTTATATTTTCCATTGGGTGAGGAGGTTTATAATGGCTGAGAAAATTCTCATTTTCGGAAAGGATACCTGACCTTTCACAACTGCCGCTCGTGAAGCGTATTCAAAAAGCGGGAAGAACTTTGAATATATCAATGTTCTTTCCGATACCGGAAATCTTGAATCGATGCTGAAAGTATCAAATGGCATTCGTAAGGTACCTGTTATTGTTGAGAAAGAGAATGTTATAATAGGCTTTGAGGGCAAAACCTGACGTATTTAATTTGCCCGGCAGTTTACCGGGAAAAAAAGTTGTTCCCACACAAAGATCACTGAGAACACAAAGGAAAACATGAATGTTTTGAACCGTTCTTTCTTGGTGTCTTTGTGCCTTTGTGTGAAAAATTGACTTTTTGCGAATGTAACATATCTAAACGGAAACGGAGTAACAATGGAGAAACAATTTCTGATAAATGAATTTTCTATTACGGAATCTTGGCGCCTTTTCAAAATAATGGGGGAGTTCGTTGATGGAATCGAGGCTCTTCATGATATTGGGCCGGCTGTAACCATTTTCGGTTCAGCAAGAATCAAACAGGATGACCCGGTTTATAAGAAAACAGAATTGATAGCCTCTCTTTTTGCGAAAAATAACTTCGCAGTTATAACAGGCGGTGGAGGCGGCGCCATGGAAGCTGCCAACAAGGGCGCCGCGGAAGCGGGTGGAAAATCCATAGGTCTTAATATTGTTCTTCCTTTTGAGCAGAAACCAAACGAATATTCCAATATAAAGCTTGAATTCAAATATTTTTTTATCAGAAAAGTAATGTTCGTAAAATACGCCTATGCATATATCATCATGCCGGGCGGATTTGGTACCATGGATGAACTTTTTGAGGCTGTCACACTTGTTCAAACCCACCGGATCAAACCACTGCCTGTGATCCTTGTAGGATCCGATTACTGGGGGGGACTTAAAAAATGGATTAAATCAAGGCTTCTTGAGGCGAATATGATTTCATCTAAAGACATTGACATTCTTCAAGTTATTGATGATCCCGAAGAAGTTGTAGATACCGTCAAAAAATTCGTTATTATTTAAACCATGATTGAAAACCCCTCCTATTCAGATTTAAAGAAGCAGAACCTGGCTTTAAGCCTGGAATCAAAAAGATTCAAGGTGGCGGAAGAAGCTTTTCATCGCCAAAATGCGTATTTAAAGGCCCTGCACGAAACCTCCCTGATCCTGATAGACAAAATAGACAAAGAAGAATTGCTCGAAAACATACTTGAGAGGGCTACTTCACTCACCGGTACGGAACATGGCTACATTTACCTTCTTGACCAGGAAGGCAGGCAGATGCAAATGCAGGTGGGTATGGGGTTTTTTAAAAGTCAGTTGGGGCGGAGGGTTGTCATAGGCCAGGGCATGGGTGGGCAGGTCTGGAAAACCGAATCGCCGGTTCTGGTGGATGATTATAACAGTTGGCCCAGCCGAATTTCAGACAAGGTTCTGGACGGTTTGCGTTCAATTGTTGGAATTCCTTTAAAATCAGACCGCAGGGTTTTGGGTGTTATTGGGCTGGCTCACGTAGATTCGGGTGAACAGTTCGGCAGGGAAGATATAACCGTCCTGGAACAATTTGCCGCTCTCGCGCTGATTGCCCTGGAAAAGGCCAGGCTATACGCGGATGTGCGCCGGGAGTTGGCCGAACGCGAACGCACCGAAGTCATTTTGCGTGAAAGCGAGGAGCGTTATCGTACTCTGCTTGAATCGTCACCCGACCCGATTGTTGTATATGACATGCAGGGGGTAGCAACCTATGTAAACCCGGCTTTTGAGCAGACCTTCGGCTTGTCGCGGGATGAACTTTTAGGCAAGCAGATCAATTTCGTACCTCAGGAAAACTGGCCGGAAACCAAAAAAGCAATAGAAAGCATGCTGAGCGGAAAAAAAATAAAGCTTTTCGAAACACGTCGCCTGACAAGGGACGGGAAGATACTGGATGTGCAGATCAGCTCCACCCTTTACCGTGAGAGTAGCGGGCAGCCGGTGGGCAACATCGTTATTCTCAGAGACATCAGCGCCCGTAAGAGTGCTGAAAAAGAACTGCAAAAATACCACGGTCACCTTGAAGAACTTGTGGCTGAACGCACAAATGAACTGGCCCGTGCCAATATAAAACTGGAGAAGGGAATTGAAGAGCGGAAGCGGGTCGAAAAAGCATTGCGCAAGCGCGAAAAAGAACTTCAGGCTCAATCACATCACCTTGAGGAGGTAAATACAGCCCTCAGGGTGCTTCTGAAACAAAGAGAGGAAGATAAAAAGGAATTGAGTGAAATAGTTCTGAGAAATGTTCAGGAGCTTGTCAGTCCCTATCTGCAGAAAGTTATAAGCGGGCGGCTTGATGCACGTCAAAGGACATTGGTGAGCATTCTGGAGACGAACCTGAACAACATCATTTCGCCTTTCATCAGCAGGCTTACGTCAAAACTCGTCAATTTAACTCCCGTGGAGATCCGTGTGTCAGGCCTTGTTAAAGAGGGCAAGACCAACAAGGATATCGCTGAATTATTGTTGATTTCCAAAAATACCGTTTTATTCCACCGTCATAACATAAGAAACAAATTAGGCTTAAAAAACAAGAAGATAAACCTTCGTTCACATCTCTTGTCTTTTGAATAATAGCGGTTATATCCCACTATATTACCCGTATTTTATAAGCTTGACTTTATTACCAGTTTAGGTATTCTGTTCCAGTTTTGTAAAAATCAAGCGTTTAAACGGGGTTATGCAAAGGTTTCAGGCCATAGTTTGATGAGAACAGGGCCGGAAAAAAAGGAGGTCTTGAGTATTGAACGTATCAAAAGATATCAAGCCAGGTGAAGTCCTTCTGGAACTTGAAGAAATTCAGATGTTTTTCGGCAAGGTATGCGCGCTGAACGGCGTAAGCACCAAAATCAAAAAGGGCGAGATACATTCTGTAATAGGACCAAACGGCGCCGGTAAAACAGTTATGATGAACTGTATCAGCGGTCTATACCATCCGCAGAAAGGGAATATTTATTACAAGGGAGAAAAAATCAACGGACTTAAGCCCCATAACAGGGCGAAGCTGGGGATTGCGAGAACCTTCCAGAAAGTTGAAGTTTTCGGCGGTATGACTGTTCTTGATAATATCCGTCTCGGCCGCCATATCCATTATAATTCAGGTATAATAAGCGGTTCTCTCTATATGGGAAAAACCGGAAAAGAAGAAATTGAACACAGAAAATTTATCGAAGAGGAGATAATCGATCTTCTTGAGATAGAGCATATCCGGCATAAGCCGGTTGGAATGCTTCCATACGGTCTTCAGAAGAGGGTTGAACTCGGACGCGCGATAGCTCTTGAGCCGGAACTTCTGCTCCTTGACGAGCCCCTGGCCGGGCTTAACCTCGAAGAGGTGGAGGATATGGCGCGTTTCATCCTGGATGTAAATCAAGAAGAAAGGTGGAAAGTCACTTGTATTCTGGTTGAGCATGACATGGGTGTTGTCATGGATCTTTCCGACAACGTCTTTGTTCTTAATTTCGGCAACATGATTGTTGACGGCACACCTGAGGAGGTTCAGGGTAACCCCGAGGTGGTCAGGGCTTATCTTGGTGAAGAGGACTTATATGCAACAAGGAGATAACGTGGCATTCAGCCCAACGGATAAAATATCAAAAGATTTGACTATTCCCAAACTCTTTTACAGTCAGGCGAAAAAGTATGGAAAAGAGAGGGTTGCCATGCGTGAGAAGGAATACGGCATATGGCGCCCCATAACATGGAATGATTATTTTGAAAATGTAAAATACATAGCCCTGGGGCTTATCAGCCTTGGCCTTGAAGAGGGCGACAAAGTCGCGATGATCGGTGATAACCGTCCGGAAGGCCTCTGGGCGGAAATGGGCGCTCTGTGCGCGAGAGGTGTCGGAGTCTGGCTTTTCCAGGACTCCCTTCTTGATGAGGTAAAGTATATTTTAGATCATTCCGATACGAAGTTTCTTGTGGGAGAAGGACAGGAGGAGGTTGACAAGGCGCTTTCCATAATCCATGAATGTCCGAAACTGAAAAAAATCATCTGGGATGATCCCAAGGGGATGCGAAATTACGATCAGGATTGTCTTATCAGCTTAAAAGAGGTAATGCGCCTCGGCAGGGAGCTTGAAAAGGAAAAACCGAACCTGTTCGAAGAGCTTATCAATAAAGGGCAGGGGGATGAGGTTGCGCTTCTCTTTTATACTTCAGGGACTACAGCCCTTCCGAAAGGCGCTCTGCTTTCCCATTACAACATGCTTACGATGGGGAAGAACCTTATGACTGTTGATCCGTGCAAGGATACGGATGACTATGTCTCTTATCTTCCCTTCGCCTGGATAGGCGAACAGATGATGTCTATTTCATGCGGACTTCAGATAGGATACACACTCAACTTTCCGGAATCTACCGAGACCTCCCAGGAGAATATAAGGGAGATAGGACCTCATGTCATGTTCGCGCCTCCGCGCATGTATGAGCAGATGACCCGGACAGTTCAGGTTAAATATCTCGACTCTGTATGGATCAAAAGGAAATCTTACGAAATAGCCTCATACATAGGTTATCATGTCGCTGATCTTAAATTTGCTAAGAAACATATCCCCTTTTACTGGCGGATACTGGAAGGTTTTGCATATCTTCTGGTTCAGAAGAAGCTTAAAGACAACCTCGGGCTTACCCGCGTGAGAAATGCGTACACGGGCGGCGCGGCGATGGGGCCGGATCATTTCCGTTTCTTCCATTCGCTCGGAGTCAACCTGAAACAGATTTACGGCCAGACGGAAGTGGCCGGTATTTCGGTTGTTCACAGAAACGGCGACATTAAGTTTGACACAGTAGGAAGTCCCATTCCCGAAACAGAGGTGAAAATAACCGAGGAAGGTGAAATAATAACAAAGAGTCCGTCGGTATTTCTCGGTTATTACAAGAATCCGGAAGCAACGGAAAAGACACTCAAAGACGGATGGCTTTATTCTGGAGATAAGGGCTTTATTGATGAAGACGCCCACCTTGTTGTCTTTGACCGCACCAAGGATGTCATGACCTTAAGAGACGGAAAGCCGTTTGCTCCCCAGTATCTCGAGACGCGGCTCAAATTCAGTCCTTATGTCAAGGATTCCTGGGTAATAGGCGACAACAAGGATTATATTACAGCCGTAATCTGTATAGACTATTCGGTTGTCGGAAACTGGGCAGATACGAAAAAGCTCACCTATACAAGCTATCCGGAGCTTGCCCAGAAACAGGAAGTTTACGATCTTGTTGAAGAGCAGATCAGAAAAGCCAACAAGGATCTTCCTGAACTTGCAAAGGTCATTAAATTCATCAACCTTTATAAAGAGCTTGACGCGGATGATGATGAATTGACAAGAACGAGGAAGCTCCGCCGGGCATTTGTTGAAAAAAGATACCAGGAGATAGTAAGCGCTCTTTATTCGGATGCGGACGTGGTCCATATCGACACGACTATAAAATATGAAGACGGACGGAAGGTCCATATCAAAAATGATCTGCAAATACGCAAGGTAGGGAATTGAAAAGACGTAGTTGCATTTAATATTTTAGAACCGGAGGAGAAAGGTAGATGGAACTGTTTTTGATGACACTTACAACCGGCATTATGGTTGGAGGCATATACGCGCTTGTAGCGCTCGGGTGGGTGCTGATTTATAAATGTTCGGGCGCGCTGAATCTTGCCATGGGAGAGTTGACGCTTATCGGTGCATATGTTTCCCTCTCATTTTATTCCATGGGGGTTCCTTTTCTTCTTGCCCTCCTGATATCCCTTGTTATTGGTTTTATTCTGGGAATTCTCACCGAGAGAATATTTCTTGACAGACTCATAGGCGAACCGGTTTTAACAGTCATAATGGTTACAGTTGGACTTTCCTTCTTTTTTAAAGGAATAGTGGAGCTGATATGGAGCACAGATACGAAAGCCTTTCAACCACCTGTTTTTCCTCTTGAACCGTTTCGCTTCGGGAATATAGTGGTTGGCCAGGTTTACCTGTGGAGTTTTATTGCCGCGATCATCCTTCTCGTTATTTTTGTCTGCTTTTTTAAATATACACGCTGGGGACTTGCAATGCAGGCAACAGCAGATGACGAAATGGCGGCGCTTTCGATAGGTATCAGCGCTCGCTTTGTTTATGCTGCAGCATGGGCTATTGCTTTCATGGCAGCCGGCGTGGGTGGAACCCTCCTTGGTAACATCAATGGCCTCAATATATCCGTTGGATACCTGGGTCTGCTTGTTCTCCCGGCGGTTGTTTTAGGGGGGCTCAATTCAGTTCCGGGAGCGATAGTTGGAGGAATAGCAATAGGCATAATGCAAAACTTTTGCGGCGCGTATCTTGATCAGTATTTTCCCGGTGGCGTAAAAGAGATAGCTCCTTTTGCATTTATGGCCATTTTTCTACTTTTCAAGCCGCACGGCTTATGGGGCTGGGAGCGTATAGAAAGAGTTTAACCTTAAGATATACGGAGATTCATATATGTCGACAACCTTTCTTCCCTGTGGAGTTTATCACGAGAATTACAAACAGGATCATGCCTGGTGGCAGACGAAATTTATCAAATCGAAAATGTTTCTGCTCTTTATCACCCTGTTTTTCATCATTCCCTGGATGTCCGATTCATACTCGCTAAGCATCTGCAACCAGATAGGATACACCATACTCGGAGCGCTTGGAGTCCAGCTTCTGATCGGTTTCTGCGGGCAGGTTACCCTCGGTCATGCGGCTTTTCTTGCGGTCGGCGCTTATGTGAGCACCCTGCTTGTTCTTGAATTTCCATGGCCGGCAGTGTTTATCGAACTTGGTCTGGCATATCCAATAAGTATATTTATTGCCGCAATAACAGCGGGCCTCTGGAGTGTTCTGTTCGGTTTGCCTTCTGCCAGAGTAAAGGGGTTTTATTTAATCCTTACAACCATGGCAGCGCAGTTCATTACCGTTGATTTTATCATAACCCAGTATGTGAGCCAGATAGGCGGAAGAGGGCAGGCTTTTTCACTTCCTCTGGGAACGATAAAGGTAGGGCCCTGGGCCTGGGGGGTCATCGACAGCGACATAAAAATCTATTACATGATGATCGTGCTCACAATAATATGCGTTGTCGGTGTGGTAAACCTGCTGCGTTCAAGAGTCGGACGGGCCTGGGTGGCCATAAGGGATAACGATATATCGGCGGAGGTTATGGGGATAGATATCATTAAATACAAGCTCCTTGCTTTTTTTGTCGCCGGTTTTATCGGCGGCATCGCAGGCGCAGTCTGGATAAGTAACCTTGCGGCAATAAGTCCAGAGCATTTCCCGTGGTTCTGGTCTTTGTGGCTTGTCGGTGTTATCCTTATCGGAGGAGTCGGTTCGATTCACGGGACAATTTTTGGATCTATCTTCATGGTTGTTGTCATGGAACTTCTGCAAATGGCCGTGATGCCTCTTGCCGATACATACCCGAAACTTTTAATGGATTTTCTTTTTATCAAGGAAGCCGCTTTCGGCCTTGCAATTTGTGCTTTCCTGATATTTGAACCTAACGGTCTGGCTTACCGCTGGTGGCAAGCCAAGAATTATTTTAATTTATGGCCATTCTCATATTAGCTTGGGAGGAGGTGATGGGACTCGTTTTAAAAACCGATTATAATGTCGTTTAATTAAGAAGTAATAACAGCCTGCTTTCCAATGAAAGGGGGAAATCATGAATCAAAAGAAAGTGTTGTCCGGATTTTATGTATTATTGCTTTCAGTAATGCTTGTTGCAGGGGGTGTTTCTTCAGCTTCCGCTGCTGCAGGTACGATAAATGTCGGTGCGCTCAATGATATGACCGGGGCCACTTCAGACGTCGGTAAAGATTATGCTTTGGGAATTGCCGAAGCTATTCATTATGTAAATGATACGGGTGGGATTAACGGGAAAATGATCAAGCTTCACCAGTTTGATTATGGCTATCGTGTTCCTGAGGCTCTTACCAAGTATAAACTGTTTCAAAGACTTGGGTGTGTTGCTGTTCTTGGATGGGGTACGGGAGATACGGAAGCGCTTTCACCCACGGTAACAAAGGACAAGATGCCTTACATATCGGCTTCCTACTCGGGACATCTTACCGATCCCAAGAAAACGCCATATAACCTTTTCTTTGCAACCGACTATTCGACTAATGCAAGGGCTTCAATTACTGCATGGTTCGACAAGAAATGGCCCAAGCACAAAGATTTTGGGAAGAGAAAACCCCGATTCGCATGCTCTTACATGTTTGCTTCTCCGTATGCCAGCGCTCCGATCAAGGCTATAAAAGATCAGGCGACCATTCTTGGTTTTGATATTGGTGCCGACCAGGATGTGTCTTTATTTGCAATCGATACGAAGAGCCAGATGCTTGCCATGAAAGAATTCAAGGCGGACCTGATATGGCATGGAAATACAACAATGTCGGTTTCGGCCACTATAAGGGATGCTTATTCCCTTGGCGTAGGCGCCGATCACATTGTAAACTTATGGGGTCTTGACGAAAACCTGCCGAAACTGGCCGCAAAGGCTGCAGAAGGTACCATGGGTGCTGCAGTTTGCGCATTTTTCGGTGAAAAGGTTCCCGGAATGGATAAGGTTGTTGAATATGCAAAGAAATATAATCCGGGTATTCCGGCCGATAAAAGACTTATCAGAACTGTGCAGGCATGGGGCGATGTTCTTATTCTGAGAGAGGCCATGATCCGGGCTGATAAGGCCGGAAAGCTTGACGGAGAAAGTATTTTGAAATTAGGCTTTGAAACCATGAATAACTTTGATATCGGGCTTGGTGCGCCTCCTGTCACTTTTACAGCGACAGATCACCGTGTTGCCGGAATTGTTCCGGTCTATGAAGTCAAGGACGGGAAATTCGTCCTTGTCGAAAAAGTCGATCTTAAAGGCAGATGGCCTGAAAAATGGGCAACAGACTGGATCGGCTGGTAATCTAATTAAATCCCCAAGGAGGTCTTAAGGCTTTGTCTAAAGAAGAACCGATATTAAAGATCAATAACATCGAGGTCAAATACCATGAGGTTATACTTGTTATAAAAGGTGTCTCCATTGAAGTACCCAAGGGAGGGATTGTTGCTCTTCTTGGTGCAAATGGCGCGGGGAAAAGCACTACGCTGAAGGCGATTTCAGGCCTTCTGAATCATGAAGACGGTAAAGTCACCGATGGATCTATCGAATTCATGGGTCAGAGAATAGACAAAATCAAGGCTGAAAAAATCGCAAAAATGGGTATCGTGCAGGTTATTGAAGGCCGCAGAGTCTTTGAGCATCTGACTGTTGAGGAAAATCTCAGAGTCGGCGCTCATATGAGGAAAGGTGGAAGAAATATTAAAGACAGCCTGGAGATGGTATATAATTATTTCCCCAGGCTCAGGGAAAAGAGGAACGAGACCGCAGGCTTTATAAGCGGAGGGGAACAGCAGATGACAGTTGTCGGACGAGCGCTTATGACACGCCCGAAGCTTATTTTGCTGGATGAACCTTCAATGGGGCTTGCTCCCCTTCTCATCCATGAAATTTTCAATATAATAACCCGCCTGAACAGCGAAGAAAACATTTCGATTCTTCTTGTTGAGCAGAATGCGAAACTCGCATTAAATGTTGCTCCTTATGCCTATGTAATGGAGAATGGTCGTATTGTAATGAATGACACTTCGGAAAAACTGAAAGAGAATCCGGATATCAAGGATTTTTACCTTGGCCTGACCGATGTGGGGGGGCGGAAGAGTTTCAGAGATGTTAAGCACTATAAACGGAGAAAAAGGTGGATTACCTAACCCTTGAAAAGAGTGAGGGAGGTCAAAAATGCATAAAAGATTAATTATATCAGTTTGTTTAAGTTTGTTGTTGATTATGTCACTTGTTGCTTGTGCAGGATTCGGGGCAAAACCGGACCAGCAGAGCTTCAAAACTCCAGTTGTAACTTTAAACAGAGTTGAAGTGGCTCACTACTGGGGATACTGGTTTTATGGCGCAAAAGTCGAAGTAACAAGGGGGAAAGCCGGCAACAATGGCGCGCCGCTTGATCTCAATTTTGTTTTTGATATTGAAAACCCGAATCCCTACCCGGTAGCATTGGAGAATTTCAACTTTACGGTCGCATTTGAAGATTTCGAGCTGAATTCAGTCGGTTCTCAGGAAGTAATGTGGATTCCTGCCGGGAAGACAAACCAACTGAGAGTCTCTGCTATGTTTGATGTATGGCAGTCCTTTATGAGCCTTGGTGTGGCAAGCGGTCTGAAGCTTCAGGAAAAAAAGATCGCTGCTCATGACCTGCTTGAAAAATGGTGGACAACAATTCCGGATTTTGCGTTTCCTGTGTATGTAAAAGAGGGTTCAGCTGTTTTCAAAGCTGACGGGGTAACAGGCGTTGCAGCATTTGGCGCTAAATATCCTGCTAAATAATTGTTCATTTTTAAAGAGCTGCGTGTTTCAAAATATCTCTATATTTAGAAACACGCAGCTCTGACGAACTCGTAAAAGTCCGAATTTTCCCTTTTCCGTCGTTCCCGCGGAAGAGGGACACGAAGTGAAGTATCAGCGCTATCCAGCTATTTCAATAGCTTCTGGACTCCCGTTTTCACGGGAGTGACGGGATTTCTTTTTAAGAGTCCGTCAGTTTTGTTCTGTCTGCATTAATGAGGGTTATCCCGCATGGGCCTTTATGATTTTACCATATATGATCTTATTAACCGCAACGCAGTAAGTTTCGGAAAGAGGCCGGCCTGGTTTGAGGTTGATGACGGAAGAACGCTGACATTTTCTGAATTCAAGAAAAAGGTTGATTCTCTTGCCTGCGGTCTTCAACTGGAAGGTATAAAAAAGGGCGACAGAATAGGCGCTCTTGGCAAGAACAGCCTTGAATATTTCCTTCTTTATGGCGCTGCCGCTGCTTTGGGAGCGATTATGCTTCCTATCAACTGGAGACTTTCATCAGATGAAATCTGCTTCAATCTGAATGACTGTGCACCTGAAATGCTCTTTGTTGACGCTGAATATCAGGACCTGATAACCGGGATTCAGAATAAGCTTCTGTCTGTTAAAAAGTATTATAATCTGAAACCTCCGGGTGGAAGCTATAATGACTTTGAGTCTCTTTCAGATAACAACGGCGATTTGACACCAGCCACGGTTTATGCGGATGACGGTTATGTTATTATTCATACGGCAGCTGTGAATGGAAGGCCCAGAGGAGCGCTTTTAAGTCACGGAAATGTTATTTTTGCAGATATCCACTGGAACTGCTGCCTGCAGATAACCCATGAGGATGTTCATCTCAATCTGCTCCCTCTTTTCCATGTCGGCGGTCTTTTCATGGCGACAAACTGTTTTCATGCGGGAGCCCTGAACATAAACATGAGTAAGTTTGATCCGGAAAAAGCGGTGGAACTTATCGAAGAAAAAAAAGTTTCATTCTTTTTTAATTTTTCACCAATCCTCGCCTCTATTCTGGAACAGCAGGAAAAAACAAAAAATGATTTAAAGAGCCTCAGGGTAGTCGTGGGGCTCGATAATCCCGAAACCATCGTTAGATATCAGAAAATATCCGGCGGGACATTTTACTGCATGTACGGCCAGACCGAGACATCATGCGTTGCGACATATGGCCGTTTCAATGACAGGCCTGGTTCAGCCGGAAGAATGATACATCTTTCCGAGGTAAGACTTGTAGATGATTATGATAAGCCGGTGCCGGCAGGGCAGGTTGGTGAAATTGTCATGAAGGGTCCAATGGTCTTTAAGGGGTACTGGAATCTTCCGGAAGAGAACGACCGGACATTCCGCGAAGGATGGCATCATACAGGGGATCTGGGCCGTTTTGATGAAGACGGATTTCTCTGGTATGCGGGACGCACTCCTGATAAAGAGCTGATAAAACCAGGTGGTGAGAATGTATATCCTGCCGAGGTCGAGAAGGTTATATTAATGCATTCCGCTGTCGAAAAATGTATCGTCTTTGGTGTGCCGGATCCGAAATGGAAGGAGGGAATCAAGGCGGTCTGCATTCTCAAGAAAGGTCAATCTCTCGAATCAAAAGAGCTTGTCAGTTTTGTCGGCGAAAAGATAGCAAGCTACAAGAAGCCACAGTATGTTGAATTCACAGAAGAATTTCCATTAACCGGAGATGGTTTTCCCGACAGGGCTAAGATAAAAGAGCTTTACGGGGGGAATCAGTATTGATATAATGAATGTAACTGCTCAGGTAGATAGACTGTAGGCTAAAGTGGGGCCGAAAGGTTTTTCCTAACAGCCTTCAGCCTAAACAGCTGTGTAGGTACACATATAATAATCTGGAGAGCAACATGGTACGGACTGAAATATCACTGTTTATGAAAAATGTGCCGGGAGAATTGGGGAAGCTAGCTTCTTTGCTTTCGGGCGAAGGGATTAATATAGATGCGCTGACAATACAGGATGCTTCGAGTTATGTTCAGGAGCTTTTCCATGCCAGAGGAAAATCCTTAAAGAGAATTGCTTCAAGCGCAAGTTATAATTCCATGAAAAAGGATTCAGCTGAATTTGCACTGATAAGAATACTTGTTGATCAGACTGATAATACAATAGATATTCTTTCCCAAAATGATTATCTGTTCGATATAATGCCTGTAATTGCAATAATACTTGAAAATAATCCAGGCTCACTTGCCGAGGTGGCCACGAAGTTTGGAAAAGAAGGAATAAACATCAATTATGTCTATGGCTCGGTCTCATCACCAAAAGAAAAATGCCTCTTCGTCTTTTGTCCTGAAGATATTGAATTAGCTGCCCGCATTTTTAAGGAATAATGTTATTTAGCAGCAATATTAACCAGTTATGCCTCAAACTCCCTGAACTTTCCTAAACCATGCACATTGTATAATTGAGCCATTGCCTCTATTCCTGGGATGATTGCCCAACATATTGGGAGAAAGGTGCCAAGGATTCAAGGATTCCCGCCATAAAGATTGGCGGGCCTTCGGCAGGGTTCAAGTGTTTGTTTTCTAATGATTTTATCTTCTGCTTTTATCTTCGGCTTTTCAGCATCTTCTCAACCTCCCCGATATCTCTTGCGAAGTTCTGACAAGCTTGCTTTATTGAGATAGCCCAAATCTCCGGATAATAATATTTGCGTCTCTAATTCACACGTCGAGCCGTAAGCGATATATAAAGGAGCCTATTGAAAAAGCATGTTTCCCCTCCCTTTCACACTAACCCTCTCCCGCAAGGGGAGAGGGGATTTTTGAACTTTTGCAATTGGCTCTTATAATAAAAATCCTAATAAATCCTAATAAATTCTAATAACAATTCTAATAAAAATAGTTGACTAAACATAACAAATAAATTATAAACATATTCCAAAAATAAATTACATTCATAGCAAGGTGATTTAATGGGCATTCAGGAGAGGAAAGAAAGAGAAAGGGAAAGAAGACGGCAACAGATAATAGTTGCCGCAAAGAGGGTTTTTTCAAACAAAGGTTTCAACAAGGCAACCATGGAAGATATTGCAACTGAAGCCGAACTAAGCCCGGGCACCCTTTATCTCTATTTTAAAAACAAGGAAGAGCTTTACGCATCACTATCTATAAGAATACTCCAGTACCTTCTTATACGCATTGAACATGTTAACAGGGAAAAAAACCTGGGACCTGAAGATAAGCTGAAACTCCTGATTGAGGCAATGTATGATGTTTATGCGTTTGACCCTTTGATAATAATAAACATGTTCCAGCTTCAATCGAGCGAAACATTAAAAAATTTATCTCCCCAGCTTCTGGCACAAATAAAAGATCTTTCGCGCAAATCGCTTGGTACAATTGCTGATATTTTTGAAGATGGCGCGGCAAAAGGTGTATTTATAAAAAAACATCCGGTTGCTCTTGCCGATATTTTCTGGGCTTTGTTTTCCGGAGTTATTCTTTGGGAATCGAGCAAGAAAATAATCAACGACGAAAAAGATTACCTTAAACCAACCCTTGAGATAGCTTTCGAATTATTCAGCAGAGGATTAAAGAAAGATGGATCATATCCAAATTAGTTGGTGATCCTTGAACCCATTCTCCCAGCTAATTGGGAGAAGAACCAGAAAGATTAATCTGTTTTCCGGACATCAGCGCCATGAAGGTCATGTCAGGTGGGCGTAGTCTGACTTGATTATTTCGAAAAGTTCTTTTCCTATGGTAATTCCAATATCGATGAATTCAGGGCCATATTTCTTTCCTGTTGTGGTCCGGAAAGAGTCCCTGATTCTATAAAGGCTCTCCATCCCTTTCGGATAATGGGCGATAAATTCAGAAAAGGGGGGATTAAGATAAGATACCATTTCCCAGAGTGTGCTGGTAAAATTATCCGGTCCCCAGCGAAACTTGTCTGCATCGTAAAGGCAGTTTGAAACAAGATTTCCCCCGGAGGTTTTTGATTCCACTGTACTGTTGAATGCTTCGTGATTCCTTATTGCAGTGCAGATATCATCCAGTTCTTGAGGGGAAAAGGGATAATCCTTCAGGACTTCACGCGCAAAAGCTGCTCCTTCGATCGAATGATTTTTTCTCTTTCGTTTTATATCGTGCAGCAGACCTGCACACTGGAGAATAAGAACTCTCCGCCTGCAAAAACCATCCGCATACCCGGCAAGCCCGCTTTCAATAAACATCAGGGCTCCCGCATCCACGGTTACTTTTGTGGCATGATCGAGACCGTGACCGAAATCATTTTCAAGATACATTGCTACAAACTGGTGAACCTTTGCTACCAGAGGATCTGTTTCAAAAACCCGAACAGAAGATTTAATGGCTGAATCATGGTCTTTGTAAAAATCCGGGGGAGGAAATCCGGAGGCTATCCGCCGGGCTATCTTTTGTATATTAGCGTAGATAGTCTCCATGTATTCGATTTATTCACCCGACAGAGTCCGGCCCGACTGAATTAAGCCGGACTCTTTTTTATTGATGAGAAAAAGTATTACAGCAATGAGAAGGGTTTACCGCAGATCTTCCATTTACCGTCTTCTTTAATTACGGTAATTGTGTTGTCAACCTTGTGGATTTTACTTAAATGGAACAGTTTTGAAACAAGAGCGTATAAGGGGTTTATTGCTACTATTCTGTCCGCGGATATTTTTAAGGTTACTTCTTTATCGGTTCTGCTTATCGTTTCGGTTTCTATGTTGAATAGTCTGCTTTTCATGAAATCGGGACCCAAACCGCGTTCGGCCGCTTCGGTTTCAGTTTTTTGAATATATTTTTCAACAATATTTTCTTCTTCGGATGTTGCCAGCGTTTTACACAGATAGCCGGCCATAGACTTGTCCAGCGAGAAGTATGCCTTTGTGAATGTCACTGCCGTCTTGTTCGGAGTCTCTTTAGCTTCTGCAAACATGAAAATTATCTGCAGGAAGATTCCAAACATAATAACCATGATAATATTTACTATCTTGTCCCGCTCCATCTGTCATTCCTCCTTATAAAAAACTTATATCCATGCAAAAAAATATTTTAAGATCCTGCCAAATCTTTTTTCTTATTCCGGTTAACGGGGTGAGCATAAAAACTTGATTTCAGATAACATGGAATTTACTTTAATACAAGGGAAATTCATCTGCCCCTGACTTGGGCTATGAGTAATAAAAATTGTTGAAATATCTATAAATAAAATATACTAAAGTCAAAATAATTTTTAATAATCCTTATTTTTTGCATTACCATTTAAGGCGGCAGTTGATAATAGAAAAGGTGACTAAATCCTTTAAATGAGGTTTTGCTGATGAGAAGGTCAATACAAGCTCTTTTTGCATTATTCTTCGTATTCCTCACCGTATCCGGAGCTTTTGCCGCCGACAAAAAGAACAAGCCTGAAACGAAACTGATTGATAACTACATAGCGGTTTTTGACTTTAAAGTTAATACGGGAGACAAAGATATTTCCGTCCCGCTTACAGAGAGTGTAAGACGTGAGATTGTCATGTCCGGCAAATATACCGTTATAGACCGCGGCAACATGGAAAAGGTACTCGGAGAGCATAAACTCCAGATGTCGGGCTGTGTTACCGGAGAGTGTATTGTAGAGACGGGACAGTTGCTCGGAGTTGGAAAGTTAATCGGCGGAACAGTGAGCATGGTGGGAAAGACGTACTACCTGACACTTTCTCTGATAAGTGTAAAGACGGGCGAGATAGAGAATATTGCGGAGGATACCTGCAAGTGTGAAGTTGACGAACTGCTCGGCTCAACCAAGAGGCTTGCGAAAAAGCTTCTTGGCGGAAAAGTTGATCAGTCAGCGGAAGCTGCGGCAAGGGCCGAGGCTGCGGCCAGAGTCAAGGCTGAGGAAATAGAAAGAGCCAAAACTGCGGAAATAGTCAAGGCCAAGGCAACCGGGCCGGAGCCGAGAATCACCAATTCAATAGACATGCCTTTTGTGTATATCAAACCTGGCACATTCATGATGGGCTCGCCATCGGGTGAAACGGGAAGGGACAATGATGAAACACAGCACCAGGTGACTTTGACCAAAGGGTTTTATATGGGGGAGACCGAAGTAACGGTTGGTCAGTGGCGGATATTCATAAGGGATGCAGGATATAAGACCGAAGCTGAAACCGGAGGTGGGGCAATTGTGTGGTCAGCCGGGAAGTGGGAGAAGAAAGAAGGTTCCTATTGGGACAACCCGGGTTTTACTCAGTCGGACAATCATCCTGTAACATGTATATCTTGGAATGATGTGCAGGCTTTTATAAGATGGATTAACCGCAAAGAGGGCGTGGATTATCGTTTGCCGACAGAAGCCGAATGGGAATATTCATGCCGGGACGGGACGCAGGCCGCACGGTTTTGGGGTGAGGATCCTGATCAGGCGTGCGACTATGCAAATGTTGCGGATCAAACCGCTAAGAATAAATGGCCTAACTGGTTTATTCATAACTGTGATGACCACTATGCTGAAACGGCGCCGGTAAGAAGTTATAAACCGAATGGTTTTGGGTTATATGACGTAATCGGCAATGTCTGGGAGTGGTGTCAGGACTGGAAAGGGGATTATCCGACAAGCAGTGTTACAGATCCCACGGGTCCTTATTCAGGCTCGCGCCGGGTCGGTCGTGGCGGCAGCTGTTTCAACTTCGCGTGGATCTGCCGTTCGGCTTTTCGCAACGACCGCACCCCGGAGTTCAGGAGCAACGATTTGGGTTTTCGCCTCTCCAAGACCCCTTAAATTTTACTTTTTGGAAGCCCGTCCCTGACTCCGTAAGGAAAGTCAGTGCCAGGCAAATTTTTAAAATTTATGTTCAAGATCATCATAGTTCCATTTGATCGGATTAAAAAGAGTTTTGATGAAGAACTTCTGAATCAGTTTGTCCTCAACAAGAACCTCTGAAATCTACAGAGTTTTTGGCTCTTGTTATTTAACTGGAAAATCAACTGAAATCGTGCTATCTTGATGAATACAGTAAAGAGACTGAATTCATTCCTGAAAAGAAAAAAGGAGGGATAAAACCATGCCGGATATTTCAAAAGAAATAAGAGAGATCGCGGATCAGATTATTGAGAGATACCGGCCTGAAAAAATTATTCTCTTTGGAAGCGCAGCGCGCGAAGAATTCTCTCCCGACAGCGACGTTGATATGCTGATCATCAAAAAGGAGACTCCCGAATACGGAATAGATCGCATGAGAGAGCTGCGGAAGCTGATTAAGAAAAAAATAGCCGCTGATTTTCTTATTTACCGTCCTGATGAGATAGAAAAGCGTCTTCGAATGGGAGATCCGTTTCTCCGGTCTGTTTTCGATGAAGGCAAGGTGCTTTATGGTTGATCCTGCCATTGTTAAAGAGTGGTTCTCCAAGGCAGATGAAGACTTCCAGTTTGCCGAAGTGAATCTCAAGGAAGGCAGGAATTTTTTCCCACAGATATGCTTTCATTTTCAACAAGCTGCTGAAAAATATCTCAAGTCATTAATAATTGCACGTGAATTGAAATTCAGCAAGATTCATGATCTTGAACATCTCCTTGAAGCATGCTTGCAAAATGAAGAGCAGTTAAAGAAAATAAAGGATGAATGCGCATTTCTTGACGGTTTTTATGTGGACACAAGGTATCCTGTTCACTGGCCTGTGAATTACACTCGAAAGGAAGCCGAAAAAGCTCACAAAGCTGCCCTGAAGATCAGGAATCTTTTAATAGATCTCGTTATTGAAAAACTGAAGCATTAACTATAATGAATGTTATGCCGGGCGTTGACTTCAAAGGATAGTCAGCGCCCGGCTTGTTTTATTTGAAGAATTATTTCCTTGCTTCCGCGTAACCGATTTTAACCAGGGCTTCTCTCATTTCATCTAAAATTACCGGGTCGTCTATTGTTGCCGGTATCTTGAATTCCTTGTTATCGGCAATCTTCTGTATGGTTCCTCTCAGTATTTTCCCGGAACGTGTTTTGGGAAGGCGCTTTACAACTGTTGCCGTTTTAAAAGATGCGACTGCCCCGATCCTGTCTCTTACCATCTTGACGACTTCTTTTACAATGTCATCCTGGCTGCGCGTAACTCCGGCTTTGAGAACTATGAAGCCGATGGGAACCTGACCTTTAAGCTGGTCATCGACTCCCAGAACCGCACATTCAGCAACATCGGGATGGTCGGAGAGTATCTCCTCCATGCCGCCTGTCGAAAGGCGGTGGCCTGCGACATTGATTACATCATCTGTCCGTGTCATTACGTAGATATAATTGTCTTCATCGATAAATCCGGCATCTGCCGTCTTGTAGTATCCCGGAAATTCCTTCAGATATGAACTGATAAATCCTTCATCATTGTTCCAGAGTGTCGGTAAAGTTCCGGGGGGAAGAGGCAGCTTGATGACAAGGGCGCCGATTTCCCCGGGCTTGACTATATTGTTGTTAGGATCAACAACCCTCACATCCATCCCGGGAGCCGCTTTTGTGGGAGAACCCTGCTTGACGGTAAAATGGTGCAGGCCGACGCAGTTTGCGGCTATTGCCCATCCTGTTTCTGTCTGCCACCAGTGATCAATTACAGGAACTCCTATACTCCTTTCCGCCCAGTGAAGTGTGTCAGGGTCCAGCCTCTCACCTGCCAGAAATAAATACTTGAAATTGGAGAGGTCATAATTTTTCATAAGCTCGGCTTTCGGGTCTTCCCTTTTTATTGCTCTGAAAGCCGTTGGAGCTGTGAACATGGTTTTTACCTTGTGCTGGGATATAACCCGCCAGAAGGCGCCGGCATCGGGTGTGCCTACGGGCTTTCCTTCAAAAAGGATTGTTGTGCAGCCTTTTAAAAGAGGGCCATAAATTATATAAGAATGTCCGACAACCCATCCGACATCGGATGCCGCCCAGTAAACATCTCCGGCATCAACATTATAGATTGCTTTCATGGTCCATTTCAGAGCTACCATGTGTCCGCCGTTATCTCTGACCACTCCTTTTGGAATACCTGTTGTGCCTGATGTGTAGAGTATGTACAGGGGGTCCGTAGCTGCGACGGGAACACAGTCGTGCGGTTTGGCTTTAGCCATTATATCATTCCAGTCGAGATCCCTGCCCGGAATCAGGCTTGCCGTTTCCATCGGACGCTGGCAAATTATGCAGTAATCAGGCTTTGAGGTGGCCATTTCAATGGCGCCGTCTAAGAGCGGTTTGTAGGGTATCACTCTCTTGACTTCTATGCCGCATGAGGCTGAAACAATCACTTTCGGTTTTGCATCGTTTATCCGGGTTGCAAGCTCGTTTGCTGCAAATCCTCCGAAAACAACCGAATGAACGGCCCCGAGACGGGCGCAGGCAAGCATTGCTATGGCTGCTTCCGGAATCATGGGCATATAAATGAGGACGCGATCCCCTTTTGCAACTCCAAGGGAGGAAAGTGCACCCGCACATTTAGCAACAAGATCTCTTAACTCAAGGTAAGTGAACTTCTTTATCGTATCGGTGACAGGGCTGTCATAGATGAGTGCATCCTGGTTGCCTCTGCCGTTTTCAACGTGAAAATCAAGCGCATTGTAACAGGTATTGACCATTCCGCCGGGAAACCATCTGTAGAAATATGGCTTGCGGGAATCATCCAGGACTTTGTCCCATTTTTTATACCAGTGACAGTCTTCTGCTGCTTCGCCCCAGAATCCTTCAGGGTCTTTAAGGGATCTTTCATAAGCTTGAAAATACGGGTTTGTCATCGTCGTCCTCCTTGTTATAGTGAGAGTGAACAGGCTGTTCTGTTAAATAGAAATTATTAGTATAAGTGTCAAGTAAATAATGAATGGCATACATAGTTTGAACTGAAAAAGCGGGCGCATTCCCCAATGCTTTCAGCGGGGAGCTTAAATTTATAGAAACTGGCATTAAAAGGGCGACAAAGAGTCATGAGTGAATGGGAAATAGTGAAAAGTGAGGGATAAACAGTTGGTTGGTGTACATACGGAAAGTGATTATGTCAGCGGATTATGCAATTTTCCACGAAGGGTTCTGCTGCGGCTTTAAGCTCAAGCAAAGCGTCTTCGCTGAATCCGCAATCTTCAGCGGCGAAAAAATCCGGATCAAGCACGTTTTTATTTTGAAAATGCTGAAGAACATAAAGTTTGGCGCCTTTGATGATACTTGAAATTTTTTCAATGACGGGTCGGCTTATGAATGGCTTGACGCACGTTGTTCTGAACTCGTAATCAATTCCCGAATCCATGATGATTTTGATGCTTGATAATATGTCGGCAGGTTCGCAACCGTATTTTGCAAAAAAAAAGTAAAGGGCTGGGTCAGTCTTGATGTCCATGGCAATATAGTCGACTAAACCCTCATCAATCAAATTTTTTATAACCGATGGGTTGCTTCCGTTTGTATCGAGTTTTAGCGGATAGCCGATTTCTTTTATTTTTTTCAGAAGCGATTTTAAACCGGGATAAAGGGTTGGTTCTCCGCCGGAAACAACAACTCCATCGAGAAAAGTTCTGCGGCTTTCAAGGAAGCGGTAAACTTCTGTTTCTTCTAATAATACAGGTGAAGTATTACGTACGAGATCGGGATTATGGCAATAGGGGCAGGTAAAATTACAACCTGAAAGAAAAAGAACGCAACTTATTTTTCCGGGGTAATCGATCAGTGAATTTTTCTGAATGCCGCCAAAAGCCATGACTTAGATATTATGGATTCCTGCTTTTTTAAGTTATTTGAGCCAATTGCAAAAGTATATTTCCCCTCCCTTGATGGGAGGGGATTAAGGGGAGGGTGATATAAAACTCATTGATAATTATTATTTTTCCCCCTCACCCTAACCCTCTCCCGCAAGGGGAGAGGGGATTTTTGAGACTTTTGCAATTGGCTCATCTGTTTGAACCTAAACTGCGAGCACATTTCCACTCCGCTATGCGGCGGGAAGCTTCAAATTATATTGCGCCCTGTAATCTGGCAACAGGCTCTTCATCGTATTGCAGGTCAGTTTCAACGCTTTTATTTTTTGAATTGCAAAGGCAGTTATCTTCACAGTCATCAGGCGGCAACAGATAGGTTTTTCTCATCCCGAACTCTGCCAGTTTGCCGTTGTTCCACTGTTTGACTGGCCTCAAATAGCCTACAACCCTTGAATAGACTTCCGTTTCGGCATTGCATTCGGAGCAGAGCTCCTGCATGCCTTTTAAATATCCATGCGACGGGCACACACTGAATGTTGGCGTCAGGGTAAAATAGGGCAGGTGAAAATTGGTTGATATTTTTCTTATGAGCCCTTTTATTGTTGTAACGTCGGATATGAGTTCGCCAAGGAAGATATGCAAAACAGTGCCGCCGGTATATTTTGTCTGGAGGCTGTCCTGCAATCTAAGAGTTTCATAGATGTCATCGGTATAATTTACCGGGAGCTGTGTTGAATTGGTATAATATGGCGCCGCCCCGTTTTGATAATCTTCTTCATTGGCGCAGATGATGTCAGGGAATTTCGCCTTGTCTTTCATTGACAGCCTGTAGGATGTTCCTTCCGCGGGTGTGGCTTCAAGGTTGTATAAATCTCCTGTCTGTTCCTGTGTTTCAGACAGGATCTCCCGTATAAAATCCATGACTTTCAGTGAAAAATCGAGACCCTGTTTACTTGCTATCCCTTTGCCAAGAAAATTAAGGCAGGCCTCATTCATGCCGATAATGCCTATTGTCGAAAAATGATTTTTCCAGTAACAACTGGTCCCGTTTTTAACTTCCCTTAAATAAAATTTTGAATACGGGTAGAGATTGTTTTCTGTAAACATTTCAAGTACTTTACGCTTTATAGATAGGCTTGTTATTGCGAGATTTATGTTTTTTTTCAGATCTGCAAAGAATTCATCTTCAGTTCCGGAAAGGTAGCCTATGCGCGGAAGGTTTATGGTTACAACTCCGATTGATCCTGTCAGAGGACTTGCCCCGAAAAGACCGCCGCCTCTTTTAAGAAGCTCCCTGTTGTCAAGACGAAGACGGCAGCACATAGACCTTGTATCTTCGGGAGAGAGATCTGAATTGACAAAGTTTGAAAAGTAAGGAATTCCATACTTGCCCGTCATTTTCCATACTGTTTCAAGATTTGGATTATCCCAGTCAAAATCGGAAGTGATGCTGTATGTGGGTATCGGGAATGTAAATACCCTTCCTCTTGCATCCCCTTCCATCATTACTTCTGCAAAGGCCCTGTTTATTACATCCATTTCCGGCTGGAATTCGGAATACGTTTTCTTGCGCTCTTTTCCGCCGATTATTACGGGATGATCCTTCAGAATTGAAGGAACATACAGGTCCATTGTTATATTGGTAAACGGTGTCTGGAATCCAACACGTGTTGGAATGTTTATATTGAAAACGAATTCCTGTATTGCCTGTTTTACTTCAGTGTAATTGAGCTTGTCATAGCGGACAAAGGGGGCGAGAAGTGTGTCAAAATTTGAGATGGCCTGGGCCCCGGCCGCTTCACCCTGTAATGTGTAGAAGAAGTTTACTATTTGCCCGAGAGCAGACCTCAAGTGTTTGGGAGGCGCACTTTCAACTTTTCCTTCAACTCCCATGAATCCTTTGTTCAGGAGATCCTTTAAATCCCATCCGACGCAGTAAACGGAAAGGAGGCTCAGGTCGTGTATATGCAGATCCCCGTTTTTATGAGCATCCCTTACTTCTGGAGGATAGATTCGGTTAAGCCAGTATTCGGAAGTTACGTCTGATGATATGTAGTTGTTAAGTCCCTGCAGTGAATAACACATATTGCTGTTTTCCTTGATTTTCCAATCAAGCTTCTGAATATAGTGTTCAACAAGGTCGATGTTAGCATTGGTGGCTATACTTCGTATCTGGGCATGCTGCTCCCTGTATATGATATATGCCTTTGCTGTTTTGTAAAACGGGGAATCGAGAAGCACCCTTTCAACAATATCCTGGATACCCTCAACATCCGGAACAGGTCCAAGGCGCAGTTCATGGGACAGGGTAAGAACGCGAAGTGTTAGCTTTTTTGCTTCTCTTTCATCAAATTCACCCGATGCCTTTCCTGCTTTTGCTACAGCCGCAGTAATTTTTGATGAATCAAATTCAACAACCCTTCCATCCCGTTTTTTAATTTCCTCAAACACTTGTGCCACCTCTTCATGTTTAGTCGGTTCAAAACGAAAAAATCTCTGTATTAACCAGAGATGAAAAATTACCCGCTCAATTTAAAGAAAACAGAAAGTACATGATCATGCATTCCGGTGAATTTTGAAGGTTTAGTAAAAAAGACAACTGAGGATTGTCAGCAAAAAACATCCATGCCGTGCTTAAATATCCAATATATAGTTGTTTGTCAACAATATTATTCAATATATGGTGGTTATATACTAATAAGGTAACCATTTTAAAGGAATGACAAAAAGCGTGGGATTGACATAAGAAAGATGTTCTGACAAAAGAATAATGGGTAAATCAGGGTTCAAGGAGTCAAGGGTCCAGGGGTTCCGATTAAAGGAAAATACAAAGTAACCAATGAGATATGGCTAACTATAGGAATGTTATTTGATTATGAAAAAAAATCTATGCAAAGGCTTTTCGTTTTCGGGAGTTGTATCCGGCCTTAAAAAAAAGAGTCAAAAAGATTTAGGACTTATTTATTCGGAAGTTCCGGCAAGCATCGCCGGGGTATTTACAAAAAACAGAGTGCAGGCGGCACCGGTTGTTCTCGACAGGGAGAGAATCAAGATTGGCGTATGCAGGGCTGTAATAGCAAACAGCGGGAGCGCAAACTGCTGCACCGGCGATCAGGGCATGAAAGATGCCATAGCGGAAGCAAAACTTGCGGCGGATGGGCTCAATATTTATGAAGAACTGGTTGTTGTCGCATCGACGGGTGTTATCGGAAAACCGCTTGCCCTCGACAAGATAGAGTCCGCCATTCCGGAACTTGTGAAATCGCTTTCTCCGGGCGGCATAAATGATTTTGCTGAAGCTATTATGACAACAGATACAGTCCCGAAAATTGTTTCAAGTAGCGGCAATATTGGCGGATCCGGCTTCACTATCGCAGGAGTTGCAAAGGGTGCCGGAATGATATGCCCGGATATGGCCACAATGCTCTGTTTTGTATGTACTGATGCAAAAGCTTCATCGGGTTATCTTAAAAAAGCTCTGGCATCTTCCGTGGATAAATCATTTAACAGGATAACGATTGACGGCGACACAAGCACAAACGATACGATTCTTGTCATGGCAAACGGAATGTCGGGTGCAAGTGTAAAAAGCCGGTCCGAAAAAGAATACTTTCAGGAACTTCTTGATGAAGTTCTTATGGCGCTTGCCAGGATGGTCGTTAAAGACGGCGAAGGAGCAACAAAACTTGTGGATGTTATTGTGAAAGGGGCGGCAAGCATGAGCGATGCCGAAAAAATTGCGAAAACGATAGCCAATTCAAACCTTGTCAAGACTGCATTGTTCGGGGAAGATGCAAACTGGGGAAGAATCTTTGCCGCCGCAGGAAGATCGGGTGTGGAATTTGATCCAGGGCTTGCGGATATCTTTTTTGACGATGTTATGATGGTAAAAAACGGCATGGGTTGCGGGGATGCGGCAGAAAAGGAAGCGACGAAAGTGCTTAAAAAACCAGAGTTTGCGATAACGGTCGATTTGAAAACCGGAAAGGGAAAAGCGTCCGTTCTCACCTGCGATTTTTCCATCGATTATGTGAAGATTAACGCCGACTACAGGTCGTGATAAGATTTTTTTAGACAGGATTGACAGGATTTACAGGATCATTACTGTCCGGCCGGAAGCCGGACAGTAATAAACAATCGCCTGCGGCGGGAAACATTATCCGGTTAATCATGTCAGATTTTTTTTGTTCAGCTCTGAAACAAAATAGCGGGAACACTATGATTATGAGGCTGCAAAAATTTTTATCGGCCGCTGGCTTCTGTTCAAGAAGGCACGGAGAAGAGCTTATAACGTCAGGCGGCGTAAAGGTTAACGGGATTGTTGTTAAAGAGCTCGGATCAAAAATAGACCCGCAAAAAGATATCGTCGAAGTCGGCGGGAAACGGATAGAAGTACAAGGCGATTTGATATGCATCGCGCTTAACAAGCCGAAAGGTTATGTTACAACATGCAGCCGGGAGCGAGGGAAAATCGTCCTTGATCTGATAGACATCCCGGAGCGTATTTATCCCATCGGGCGCCTCGATAAGGATTCGAGCGGGCTTCTCCTATTAACCAATGACGGAAGACTTCATAATGTTCTTTCACATCCTTCCTTTGACCATGAAAAAGAGTACGAAGTTGTCTTATCGCGGCCTGTTGCCGATGAGGCGCTTGATAAAATGGCTTCCGGAATTCATCTGCCAGAAGGCAGGACAAGACTCGCGCAGGTAAAAAGGATTTCATCGGGTCAGTTCCGGATTGTTCTTAAAGAAGGCAGAAACAGGCAGATACGCCGCATGGTCGAAAAAGTGGGAAACAGAGTTAAAGAATTGAAGCGAATAAGAATTTCAAACATAAGGCTCGGGAGTCTTAAAGAGGGCTGCTGGCGTTATCTTACTGAAAAAGAGAAAAAGCATCTATTGAAGGATATAGATTGAGAGATCAGAAAGCGATAATTTCAAAGAGGGC
This sequence comes from Desulfobacteraceae bacterium, assembly GCA_011391695.1. Classification (GTDB taxonomy): domain Bacteria; phylum Desulfobacterota; class Desulfobacteria; order Desulfobacterales; family RPRI01; genus RPRI01. The sequence goes on from JAABQB010000003.1 coordinate 85,974, forward strand.
GACTGAGAGAGTCAGGGCAGGGCACCTGTGGATTTATAAAAGCGATGTCAGGGAATGCTTGGCCGAAGGCGGCTCAATAGTTGACATTTGCGATGTGAAAGGAAAATTTTACGGCAAGGCCTTTTACAGCGATAAATCCCAGATAGCTCTCCGCCTTGTCACGACTTCAGATGAGGTAGTCAACATGGAGTTCTGGCTGAATCGTCTGAAGATGGCCATTGCGCTGCGGGAAAAAACGGTATCCGATACGGAAGTCTGCAGGCTCGTAAACGGAGAAGGGGACGGAATTCCTTCCGTCATCGTCGACAGATACAAAGACGTTCTTTCGATCCAGACTCTTTCCCAGGGATCGGAGAATATAAAAGACCTTATCGCCGAAATTATTTGGGAACTTGTCAATCCTGTTTCTATCATTGAACGAAATGATGGCAAAGTCAGGGAGCTTGAAGGATTGCCGAGACAGGTCTCAATATTAAAAGGGGAAGATCCCGGTGAGATAGTCTGTCTTGAGAACGGCCTGAAATTTATCTTTCATCCTTCTTCGGGCCAGAAAACAGGCGCTTTTCTTGACCAGAGGGAAAACCGTGCTCTTGCCGGCAGGCTTTCATTTGGCGCCGGTCTGGACTGCTTCTGCTATGCCGGAGGATTTGCCCTGAATATGGCAAAGTCCTGTGAAAAGGTTGAGGCAATTGACATCTCGGAATCGGCAATTGAGCTTGCGAAGAGAAATGCGCAGTTGAACGGAATAACAAACATTAGTTTCGAGACCGATAATGTTTTTGATCGCCTGAAACTTTATGACGGTCAGAAAAGAAAATTCGATACAATAGTGCTCGACCCCCCTGCCTTTGCAAAAAGCAGGGCGCATATTGAAGCTGCCGAAAGAGGGTACAAGGAGATCAATCTGAGAGCCATGCGTATGCTTAATCCGGGGGGTTTGCTCGTAACATGCAGCTGTTCTCAGCATGTTGATGAAAATGCGTTTTTGAATATTTTAACCCGGGCAGCTTCGGATGCAGGACGCAGGGTGCAGGTTATCGAAAAGCGCACCC
>JAABQB010000040.1:0-3538 GCA_011391695.1 Desulfobacteraceae bacterium
TTCCTTAAGCGAACGGAAGGAAGATATACCGCTTTTGGCCGAGCATTTTCTTCACCGCTTCTCCAATGAGACCAATAAACAGATAGATAATATCAGCCGCGAAGCAATGGATGAAATGATGCTTTATGAATGGCGGGGGAATATAAGAGAGCTTGAAAATGCAATAGAAAGGGCGGTCGTTGTCAGCAGGAAAAGAAAAATCCTTCCTGAAGATCTCCCCATTTTCCGCCCGGAGGAAATTTGCGTTTCCTCAGACAATACCCTTGCGGGAATTGAAAAAGCTCACATCAGCAGGACGCTCCACGAAAACGGTTGGAATATATCAAAAACTGCTAAAGAGCTGGGTATTGACCGTTCCACTCTTTACAGCAAAATCAGACGATACATGATAGCTCAAAGATAATCATATCTTGAAAATATATCCCGAACATAGCATCGTCATTTCTCCCATAGGCAATGTTGGTACTGAAATAACCGAGCCTGTTAAAAAGGAAATTAACAGGATCTTCGGTTTCCCGGCGCTGATTGTTCCTCTCCTTGAAGATGTTGACTTTGCATTTGATTCAGGCCGGAACCAGCATCACTCGACATCGATACTTCAGCATCTTGAAAAATCAGCCCCTCCTTTTGCAATCAAAGTAATTGCCATAACAAAGGTTGACCTGTTCATTCCTATTTTGACCCATGTGTACGGGGAAGCACAGCTTGGGGGAAAGGCCTGCGTTGTCTCTACATACAGACTCAAGGATCATATAACTACTGCTCATACGGACTTCATTTTTAAACAGAGGATCGTAAAGGAAGCTGTCCATGAACTCGGTCACACATTCAATCTCCGCCATTGCAAGGAACACGTTTGCATAATGCACTATTGCCGCACCGAACTTGATGTTGATAGGAAATCGGATCAGCTTTGCAGGTACTGCAAAATTCTTCTGGACGATGAAATAACAAGGTTTAGGAAATCAGCTGCGGAGAAAAAGCCTTGTTAATCTTTCCCAGCCTATCTGGGGCATATTTCCATATACGTCTTCGCCGATGTACCCCCCATCAGTATTTAAAAGTCCCCCCGATTCTTCAATAACATCATAAAGAAGGCTGATCTCTTTTCCAATAAATTCTTTTGATTCCGAACCGATATAAAGATCTTTGAGTTCATTTCTGAGACCTTCCGAATGGAGTCTTACAACCCAGCCATCGGTATAGGGATTTCTATTGGCGAGATACCCCTCTTCCCGCAGTTTCGTATTGACATCCGTCACAACACCGCTGACGGGCGAAAGGACTCCGGCGCTCTTTTCACCCCGTTTTAATACAATCTGGGAGATATTCTGTTTCATTTGCTTTCCGACGAGGGGAGCTTCAATATTTTCAAGAGGTCCGAGTAGCCGCAGTGCAAAATCATCAAGCCCGACTCTCACTGTTGAGCCTTCTTCAATCTTAACCCAGGCATGGCCTTTATGGAGATAGTATCCCTGAGGGATTCTGAAACCGTGCACGTTAAGAACTTCCACAGGCTTTACAAGTGCGTGAACAGTGTACTGGTCATAAAAATACTGGTCGAACTCGCAATTTGCGCATCTGTATTCATGGCTGCAACTTTTAAAATCTATCCGCCCTTTCATATGGTGAATGCACGGCCGTTTTGTTGAAGGCATTTCCTTCAGCTTCTCAATCCAGTGTACAATATGTTTACGCCTTTTTTCATAGGATTTACCTTTTCCGGGCATAGTTCTGTTTTCTTCGGACGCGCGCAACATTATCCTGTCGAAACGGCACGATGCACAATCATAGGAAATCCCGCAATATTTATGGCGGACAACCCCTGCCTGCATCCAGAGGCAGGAACTCGCACTAGTTTTTATCTTTTTTTGATTTAGGACAGCTTTCATTTCTCACCTCATAATACACGAATATCGAATTTCGTACATCGAATATCGCCTTCCCGCTTTTCCTTCAGCCTTCAGCCTATCTACCTTCAGCCTTATATTACAATTCACTATTCACTGCTTTTCATGTTTTCAAAAACATTTTCGCAAGATTTCTCCAGTCAAGGCCGGGGAGATTTCCGTAGATATCCTCTTTCAAATAACCGCCATCTGCCGCAAGGGGGCCGGCTACATCTTCGATCATTTTTTCAAGCTTGACTACTTCATCGTTTATCCACACAGGGCTCGTTGAGTCATCCATCAGTTTCTTTACTGTCCCCTTAATATCAGGAGAACGCACCATAAACAGCCATCCATCCCCGTACGGCTCTCTGTTGGCAATTTCAGGTTTTTCCCTGACCTTCGAATTAACTTCAACTATAACCCCGTTGACAGGAGAAAGCACATCAGCCGTATTTTCCCTGCGCCTCAAACCCCATCCCGCCAATCCCTGGTCAAGCTCCTTACCCATGAGAGGAAGATCAAAGGCATCGGCTTTTCCGAGCAGTTTTAAGGAAAAGTCATCAAACCCGATTCGTATATATCCTCCGCTTTCTATGCGTGCCCATGTATGGCCGTCATGGAAATAGTAACCGACAGGAACATCAAACCCTTTAACATGCTGAATCTCGCCCGGCATTGTTTTGCTTTTAGTAGTCCATACGTCTTCGAAAAACTGGTCGAAATCACATTTTGAGCATTCATAATCGTAGGCGCAGGTCCTTTTCTCAATGCGGTTTGTTAGGCTGTGCCTGCAGATTCTGTTCATATGAGGCCTTTTTCTCATTGCGTCCTGCCAGCTGACCTGGTTTCCTTTTTCTACCTTTTTCGTCATCCCAAGGTCAAACTTGCATGTCGTGCAGTCATAAAAATTATTGCAGTCCTTAAAATTTACAAGACCTGTCTTCATCCATATGCAGGGATTTGAGGTTCGGGCGCTTTTGTCAGGCTTTACCATCCATACCTGCCCGCCCAAAACAGTTTTAATCTCGCTTTGAGCTTGTTCTTTAGCATCTCCCTTTCTGTAGGTAGATCCATATCCCAGCTTGCTTCTCAATTCCTTATTATTATCATGATTTGTCATTTTGCCTCTCCTTTTTATAATTTTGATAATTAATATTTTCTTCTGTCCATTATGTAAGAGCAAGTAACATGCCATTTAATGTTATTAATAATTTAATATCATTATCTAATTGATTTAACACGATTATCAAAATGATGATCAAAGAGATGATTTCTGATAGTGGGAAATGATTTATTGTATGATTTTACGACAGGATAATTTGGAGTATAAATTATTATTCAATTATTTTATTTTATTCTATGTTAATTAAAGGAGTTATAATACTGCCGGATTTTGCGGCATAAAAAAAGCCATACTGCTGTAATATACAACAGTATGGCGAGATATTTATATAACTTTTGAGCCTATTGCAAAAGCATGTTTCCCCTCACCCTAACCCTCTCCCGCAAGGGGAGAGGAAATTTTTGAGACTTTTGCAATTGGCTCGTTTGATTTAAAGGTCGACAAGAGCTTTGGGCTTTGGCATGTTTCGGGCCGCTCGTCCAGAGCAGCCCGATGAATTATCCTGTCAATCCTGTCAAATATC
>JAABQB010000040.1:3548-24754 GCA_011391695.1 Desulfobacteraceae bacterium
CTCATGTTTTTCCATTTTATTTCTCCTTTATATAATTGATATTATTTTTCTCTCTGTTTCATATAAAAGCAAACATTGTGCCATTTATTAACAAGACCATTCTGTTGCTTCTATCAATTCGTTTTTATTGGATTTATGATATATAACGCAACTTGTGATGGTTTATGAGCTAAAACGTATTACTGTGGAATTTTGCTACAGTGGAATTTGAAACGCAGAATTATTTTTGATTTATTTTCTATTAATCTTGATAGTTATGTCACTGCAGGATTAAACGGCATAAAAAAAGCCATACTGCTGCAATTTACAACAGTATGGCTTTTTATTTTTTAGAACTGATCACTGATTCCTGACCACTGACAACTGTTTTATCCCAGAATTTCAGGCAGCCTATGCTCCCATCCGATAGTTGAGATGAGGACACCGCCAAATCCTTCATTTTTGATCATTGCGATATTTTCAGATGCAATTTTTATACATTCACTGACTCTGTCCGGGGAAGCCTGAATTCGATCAATTGTGGCTGGAGGAATTTTGATGTTATCCATATGGCGATCTATATATCGTGCCATTCCAACAGATTTAAGCAAAAGCACGGTCGGAATTATTTTTGTTTTTGAAAGAGTTACGCCTTCAAGAAACGGTTGAATACCGGCTGGATCAAACAATGGAGGTGTAACAAAGAAACTTGCCCCGGCATCGATCTTTTTTTTCATCTCTTCAAGCTCAAGCACAAGAGCCTGCCCGCTTGCGCCGGCATTAACTGTTGAACCAATCAAAAACTGAGGTGAACCTGAAAGTTCGATCCCGGCCAAATCCTTACCATTATTCATACAGCTGATTGTTTTTATAAGTTCAAATAAATCAAGATCATTCACCGCTTTTGCTTCATGATGATCTCCAAAACGAGGATCATCACCGTTTACTGTCATAACATATTCGATTCCATTCGCACCGGCTGCAAGCAGGTCAGCCTGCAAGGCAAGCCTGTTACGGTCTCTGCAGTTTACCTGGAATATTGTATCAAAACCGTTTCCCTTTAATAACAATGCACCGCCGAGTGAACTGATGCGCATTACAGCGCTGCTCATTTCAGGCACAACAAATGCATCTACCTTCCCTTTAACCTTTTTGGCATTCGTCAGCATTAAAGAAACGTCAACTCCTTTGGGAGGCTCCATTTCAGCTAAAACGGCAAACACCCCTTTGTCAAATTTGGACTTAAGATGCATAAGATTCCTCCGATAAAGGTCAGCTTATATGATTAATTATTATTTTCTGAATAAGAATCATCCACTGAAAATGCCCTATTAATTTATATTTCAGTCCCGGTCAAGTGAAAATATATTAAGGCCAGCAATTCTCGGTGAATGTAATTTTTGATCAGCAAGTTTTGGCGCATGGGAAGAGTTGCTGAAATACTATGATAAGGAGCCAATCAATTTAGAGAAACGGGGCAAGGATTCGAGATTTCGAGATTTCAAGTGTTTGATTTCTGAAGTTTTGAAAGGCTTTCCACATTGCGATAGCCGGATTTCCGAATTTCGCTCGCCAATCCAGCAGCAATTGCAAGCTGTACTACACAAATAGTCAATCTCGATGTAGATGCGTGACTTCAAGCAGCTATACGTAACGAAAATGTGAGATTTCAACCAACTCCCCGGAGCCTTCTCAGCCTCCTGCAATGCCGGCAAGTCCGCCTTCAGGACCTGCTTTTTTCAGACGTTCCAGATGTTCAAAGTCATCAGGGCGGACCAGTGCAGCTACAAGTTTACCATGCCTGGTAATCAGTACGGAAGAGCCTGATTCCACCCGCCGAATACATTCAGAAAAAATGGCTTTTGCTTCAGCAATTGAAATATTTTTTTCATAACGCACCTCCATAGGTAACCTGTCATGACTATTGTGACCTGAATGACCTGAATGTCAAAAAAGAACACACACTACGAACCACATAACAAAAGAATATAACTTATGGAGATATAATGCCACAGCAGTAAAACAGAAGATTAAAATACCTTGACATTTTACCCGCTTCCTTCCTATATCGCCGTATGCTGACTGAACTCGAAAAACATATTGTTGCTTCAATACAGGGAGACATCCCGGTTGTGAAGCGGCCTTATGCCAAAATAGCAAAACAGCTCGATATCACTGAAGAACTCCTCCTTGAGACCCTTAAGAAGCTCTGTGGAAAAGGCGTGATAAGGCGGTTCGGGGCGACTTTGCGACACCAGAACTCTGGATTCGAATCGAATGCGATGGCGGCGTGGAAAGTCGAAGAGGAGCGTGTCGAGGAGGTCGGCAAAAAGCTCGCATCCTTCAGGCAGGTTTCGCACTGTTACAGGCGCAATCCCACCAGAAAATGGCCGTATAACCTGTATACGATGGTGCATGCCAGAAACGAAGAATCATGCAGGGATACAGTCCGCATGATGTCGGAAGCAACTTCCGTTCACACTTATGCAATTTTATTCAGCCGGAAAGAACTTAAAAAAACATCTATGAAATATTTCTCAACAGGCTCTTAACTCTTTTCACGTGATTTCAGACATCCCGAACATATTGCTCGTTAATCCATGGATACATGATTTTGCTGCCTACGATTACTGGGCAAAACCGTTAGGCCTGCTCTATCTTGCATCTATTTTGAGAGAACACGGATGCAAAGTTTCATATGTTGACTGCCTGAACAGGTTTCATCCGGAGAATAAAAAGCATCCCCCATCCAAGGCAGATGGAAGAGGCTCATATTTAAAAACCCCGATTCCGAAACCGGAAGGACTTGAAGACATTCCGAGAAATTATTCAAGATATGGAATATCCGAGGAATTGCTCAGGAAAGACCTTTCGGATGTTCCGAAACCAGACCTCATTCTCGTTACCTCCCACATGACATACTGGTATCCCGGCCTCTTTGAAACAATAAGAGTTCTCAAGGAGATCTTTCCTTCGGTTCCGGTTCTTCTCGGGGGGATATACGCTACTCTTTGCTACGATCATGCGGTCAAATATTCAGGCGCAGACAGGGTTTTTGCCGGATCAGGGGAAAAATTCATCCTTGAACTCATAAAAGAATTTATCCAATTTTCCCCAGACATGAAATTTGATCCCGATGAGCTTGATTCTTACCCCTACCCTGCATTCGATCTGGAAAGTAAAATCGCCTTCATTCCGATACTAACCTCAAGAGGCTGCCCTTTCTCCTGCTCATACTGCGCATCTTTTTTTCTTAATCCCAAGCGGATGATAAGAACTCCCGAATCGGTCATAAATGAAATAATGGACTGGCACGAAAAATATAAAGTTGAAGATTTTGCCCTCTATGACGACGCATTTCTGACGGATGCACAAAACCATGCGATTCCGATCCTTGAAGGGATAATCGAAGCCGGAATCAATGTCAGGTTTCACACTCCTAATGCAATCCACATTAGAGAAATAACGAAGCAGACTGCAGAGCTCATGTTAAAGGCGGGCTTCCAGACAGTGAGGCTCGGGCTTGAAACAACTTTATTCGAAAACAGAAGCGGCTTAGACAGGAAAGTCTCAGAGTCCGAATTCAGGCAGTCAATATCTTTTCTGAAAGAAGCTGGATTTTCAGGAAAGCAGGTTGGAGCATATCTGCTTGCCGGCCTTCCCGGCCAGGAAACAGACTCGATCACGGAATCAATCAAAACGGTAAAAAAAATCGGCATAACGCCCGTTCCTGCATATTACTCCCCTATTCCCCATACCGGGCTTTGGGAAAAAGCTGTTCTTTGTTCCCGTTATGACATTGAATCGGATCCGGTTTTTACGAATAATGCCGTATTGCCATGCCGCAAGGAGGGTTTTTCATGGGGATTTATTTCTAGTTTGAAAAAACTCGCCGCATTTTAATATTCCCCTTTGCATTTCTTAAAAAATCCTGCTAAAAAAAATTTGGTTTCCGGATGGACACTAAATAAACCAGATAATATCGAAGAGCGATGTACGATGTACGAACGACGGTATTTGGGCTACCCTGGATTTTGATATGAAAAAAGCCGATGCAGTAGCATTTCTTGGGGAAAACACTTCGATTGAAGGCAAACTCTCTTTTCATGGAACTGTCAGAATAGACGGCCACTTTAAGGGGCAAATATATTCTGACGGGACACTGGTCATAGGAGAAAGGGGAGTTGTTGAGGCCGATATCGACACTCATTCCGTGGTAATAAGCGGAGAGGTCCATGGCAACATCAATGCCGCTTACAGCACTGAAATTAATTCAAAAGGTAAGGTTTACGGAAGTATAGTAACTTCATCTCTTGTCATACACGATGGCGTAGTCTTTGAAGGCAACTGCAGAATGGATCACACAAAAAAACATGACTTAGAGCAAGTATCCGAAACAACTGATGATAAAAAGAGGCTTATTAAACTTTTCCCCTCCCTGAAGAACAAAAATTTCGTTGAGGTAAGTAAACCGGGCATTCCGGAAAAAGGAGAACCGGACAGATCGGTAAAAATAATTTGATTGGAGCTGTTATTTTGAAACTTACAGAAATACTTAGAAATATTCCGATATTCTCATCTCTTAACGATGATGAACTTTCCGAGCTGGCCATGGTGGCAGTCAAAAAGACATTTCTCAAAAACACTGTTTTGATGAATGAAGGAGACGAAACTGATTCTCTTTACATCATATTCAGCGGAAAGGTAAAAGCAATTATTAATGATGAACATGGCAAAGAGGTCATCCTCTCGATTTTCGGCCCGGGTGAATATTTCGGAGAAATTGCATTTATAGATGGAGAGCGCAGATCCGCAACCATAATAACGAGGGAGCCGACTGAAGTTTTAATAATATCAAGCGGAGTATTCAGAGATATTGTATCGTCAAACCCCAATCTTGCTTTTAATCTCCTCGTTGGAGTTGTTAAAAGGCTTCGGGAGGCAACTAAACAGATTGAAAGCCTTGCCCTTATGGATGTTTACGGTCGGGTGGCAAGGCTTCTCGTTAACTATGCCAAGCCCAGAGGCGAAAAGCTGTTCATAGAAGAGAAACTGACACATCAGGAAATAGCTAACATGACGGGATCCTCGAGAGAGATGGTCAGCCGTATCTTCAAGGATCTTCTCAACGGAGAATATATAAGTATTGATAACAAACACATAACAATCAACAAAACACTCCCTTATTCGTGGTAAATTATCACAGCAATCATGATTATCTTAATTGACACTCAACTTTTTTTCTCATAATAATACCCACCAGGTTATTCTTGGTTGAACATTCAAAGAACATTATAAACTATAAACCAGAGAACAGAAACTTTTACTAAAACTAACGATATTCGATCTCCGATATTCGATGCCGGATGTTAGCAAAGGGTTCACATTAAATATAGAGAGGAACAATGACCAACACATCTTCATATCAGCTATTTGCCGAACGGATGCTTCAGAAGGATTCCAAACTGATTCCTGAAATTCTTCGCTGCATGATAAATGACAATCAGGCTGATTTGCTTGTTTCGCTCCCGGGCACATCTGATGATATGGCCGTCAAATTGAACCGTCCTGTCGAGGAAATAGATTCCGCCCTTAAAGAGATGTTCAGGAAGGGACTCGTTTTTAAGAAGAAAAAAGCACTGCCTTTGTTCATGAAGATAAATGCCTTGGATGCGGTCAGTGTGCCATAGGCTGTCCTGAAAACGCCATAACAATGACAGAAATAAGGGAACCCGGTTTTATTCCGGAATAACAACATACTGAAATGGAGGAGATTCATGCCGATAAGAGATTTTCAGAATATTCATGAAATGCTCAAAGAAACTGTTGACAGGTATCCAGGTAAACCGGCTTACAAATGGTTCGTAGAAGCCGGGCGTGTGGACTCGGTAACCTGGAAGGAATTCTACGAACAGGTGCAAGATGTTTCAAAAAGCCTTATAGCCCTTGGAGTTAAAAAGAATGACAAGGTTAATGTCTTAAGCTATACCTCCTACCGGTGGATCCTTGCAGATTGCGGAATCACAAGCATAGGAGCATGCACTGTCGGGATTTATCAGTCAAACCTCCCCAAGGATTGCGAGTATATAATCAATCATTCGGATGCGGTTGTCATCTTCGCACAGGATGATATCCAGCTTAACAAACTGCTCGGAATAAAGAAGAACATTCCCAACATCCGCAAGGTTGTGCTCTTAAAGGGAAACAGCAACACGGAGGACAAGTGGGTAATCAGTTTCGAGGAATTCCTTAAACTGGGCAAAGATATATCCGGCAGCGAATTGAAGAAAAGAGTCGATGAAGTTACCCCCTTAAACCCAGCAGGAATAGTATATACATCCGGCACAACCGGTGTGCCTAAGGGAGCGGTCCTGACCCACGACAATGTCACATTCACAGCTCAGTCGGTTCACTTAAGCACCCAGATATTGGACGGAGATGAAGTATTTCTGTTTCTCCCGCTTGCACATGTATTTGCCCGCACCTGTGTTTATGCAACATTGCTTGCCGGATGCCCGACGACAATTACGCGCAGCATGGATACAATAATTGAAGATATAAAGATCGCTAGACCGCACTGGTTTGCGAGCGTACCCCGCATTTATGAAAAAGTTTATTCAAAGGTTTTAAGCGGCGCCGAAGCAAAGGGTGGTCTTGCTCTCAAAATCTTCAGATGGGCATGCGATGTGGGATATGAGATAAGCGATCTCAAGCAAAGCAAAAAGTCCATTCCTGCTTCAACCGCTTTTAAATACAAAATTGCAACAAAACTCGTATTCAGCAAGATACAGGAAGCCTTGGGCGGGAGAGTCCGCTGGTGCATCAGCGGGGCAGCGCCCTTAAACCCTGCAATAGGCAAATTTTTCCACGCGGCAGGGATATTGGTGCTGGAAGGAATCGGCATGACCGAAAACACATCCTTCACAAACCTTAACCGCTATGATAATTTCCGTTTCGGATGGGTAGGCCAACCCGGCCCCGGTATTGAGCAGAAACTTTCGGAAGAAGGCGAAGTCATGTATAGGGGACGCAATGTTATGAAAGAATACTATAAAATGCCCGAGGATACGGCAAAAACAATCACGGAAGAGGGATGGCAGTATACCGGCGACCTCGGAGAAATTGATTCGGAAAATTTCTTGAGAATCACGGGCCGGAAAAAAGATCTGATAATAACTTCGGGTGGAAAAAACATAGCTCCTTCCGCCATTGAGGGGGTATTAGCCACATCAAAATACATCAATCAGATATGCATCATAGGTGACAGGAAAAATTTTCTCTCCGCACTTGTTACAATTGACCCTGATAATGTCAAGGATTATGCTGGCGCCAATGGGATAACATTTAAAGATGTTAACGACCTTATCAAAAATGAAAAAATCAAAAAACTTATCGAAGACGAAATTGCCGAGAAAAACAAGGAATTCGCCTCGTTTGAATCGATCAAAAAAATTACAATAGTCCCAGAATTCACAATTGATAACGGCCTTTTGACTCCGACAATGAAGCTCAAAAAAAACGTGGCAATAGATATATATAAAAACGAAATAGAGGCAATGTATAAATAATGCTTAATCTCAAAACAGGCGATCTATACAAATTAAAAGCAGACGCAGTTATTATACCGGTTTGTGAAGATTCTGAAATACATGCCAACAGCGCTGTGGTTTCGATAATAAATCATACCGGGACAGCAAAGGAATTCAAAGGAGCAAAAAATGACGAACTGACACTTTTTGATCTTCCCGGATTGAAGATTCCAAGAATAATTTTCCTTGGGATAGGCAAAATAAAAACAATTGATTCAGAATCTCTCCGTGCCTTTTGCGGTAAATCCATAAAAAAATGTATCAGAAAAAAGCTTGAAAATATTTTGATCGCGGCGCCTTCTTCCGGCAGACTCGGGATGGAGACTAAAGAGATTCTTGAGCCAATGCTGGAAGGAGCTTTTCTGGGAAATCATGTCTTCGATAAATACAAAAATGAGAAGAAAAACAGACCGGTTGAAAAAGTCGGTTTGTTTGTTGAACCGGAGGTCATGATAAATTTTTCGGGTTTACCTTCACAGGTTGAAACAGTTTGCAAAGGAACTGTTCTTGCGAGGGAATGGATCAGCATTCCTTCAAACTATAAAAAACCTGAACAACTCGCAAAAGATATGGCTGTTAAAGCCGGGAAAGAGAATCTTAAAGTAAGGGTTTTTGACGACCAAAAACTGAAACGCCTCGGTTTTGGCGCAATACTTGCCGTTGCTGCCGGAAGCCGGAGCAAGCCGAGGCTTCTCATACTCGAATACGCTCCGAAAGGTGCAAAAAAAACCATAGCTCTTGTCGGAAAAGGCATTACCTTCGACTCAGGCGGAATAAATTTAAAGCCTGCCGGATCTTCTCTTGAAGATATGAAAATGGATATGTCAGGCGCTGCGGCAGTTGCGGCAACGCTTATTTCTGTGGCAAAAACAAAACCCGCAGTCAGAATAATCGGGGCAATCCCTATTGTTGAAAACATGCCTTCAGGCGATGCCACCAGGCCAGGAGATATTGTTACGGGTTATAACGGAAAAACAATTGAAATAAACAACACGGATGCGGAAGGACGGCTGATTCTCGCCGATGCTATCTCTTATGTTATTAAAGAATACAAGCCCGATATATTAATTGACGTGGCGACCTTGACTGGAGCATGTGTTGTCGCTCTTGGAGAAAGAATCGCAGGACTCTTTTCCCCCGACGATGAGCTTGCTGAGAAGATAATTCAATCCGCAAATAAGACCGGCGAACGATGCTGGCGTATGCCTCTTCCTGAAGATTACAGGGAATTAATTAAAAGCGAATTCGCCGATATAAGCAACATGAGCAGTTCAAAATGGGGCGGAGCCATAACCGCGGCCCTGTTTCTTTCCGAATTTATAAAAGATACGAGGTGGGCTCACATCGATATAGCAGGGCCCGCATATATAAAAAAAGAGACGGACTATTGCGGCGCCGGTGGAACAGGTTTCGGCGTGCGCCTTTTGTGCGATCTTATACAAAAACTGTAACTGGCGGTTGGATAGGCTGAAGACAGTTAGACTGAAGGATGAAAATGAGTTGGATCTTCCCGAAAGCAACTCGAAAAAGATGGAGACCGAGAAGGTTCTGAGCGCCTTGATTCGGTCAATGTTTGACTAAAAACCTTCAGCCTTCCGCCTAATTAACCTGAATAGTTACAAGCTTTAATAATACGTGAAGATACCCTGTTACCCGGAGAGATTATTATGCTGCATCCGATTGAATGGAAAGTAGTCCTGATAGATGACGAACAGGACATAAGGGATGTCGTATCCATGACTCTCAGGGATGCCGGATATGAGGTTTTTACAGCCGAGAACGGTAACACCGGTTTGAATCTATGCATGGAAAAACATCCACAGATAGTCATAACCGATATCAGGATGCCGGGCATAGACGGACTCAGGGTGCTTGAAATACTTAAAGATAAATCCCCGGATATTGAAGTAATTGTTGTGACTGCTTTCGGTGAGATTGATTTTGCAATCCGTGCTCTTCAACTAGATGCATCTGATTTCATTAACAAACCCATAAATGATGAAGCGCTTCATCTTGCCATGAAACGCGCCTGCAGTCGTTATACTTCCAGAAAACAGGTAAAGGATTACACTGCCCTCCTTGAGAAAGAAAAGGCCGAAACCGCCCAGGAACTCATGCGGACGATCTCTTTTAAAACCAATCTGATAGAAAGCTCGATGGACGGCATATTGGGGTGTGATGAGAGGGGTGATCTGGTAATATTCAACAAGGGCATGGAAGAGATGCTCGGCTTTTCAAAAGGCGAAGCCCTTCACAGAATGATCTTTGAACAGTTTTTTCAGCCCGGAGAAGAAATTCGTCTCAAAAAAGAGCTGGCAGGAGATAAATACGGCGGAAAAGACAGAATCTCTTTCTTTGAAACAACACTTCTTGGATCGGCCGGACGAAAAATTCCCGTCCAGGTATCCGCCATTTCGCTTTTTGAAAATGGAAAAGAAAACGGACTGGTCTGCTTTTTCCGGGATCTTCGTGAAATCCGCAAGCTTGAAAGGGAAGTCGAAGATCAGGCGAGCATCCTTCACCAGGACAAGATGATGGCTCTCGGAAAACTTGCGGCAAGCATGGTTCATGAAATCAATAATCCGCTTGCCGGAATCCTGAACTACACCAGGCTTATGATCCGTATTCTGAACCGTGGGACACCGACAGGGGAGCATCTGCAGAAATTCCAGCGTTATCTTGAACTTATTGAAAGTGAAACCAACAGGTGCTCACAGATCGTATCGAGCCTTCTGACTTTTTCCCGCAAGTCTCCGCTTTCTTTCGGAGAAGTTCGGGCGGACGAACTCCTGCACCGGTGCATCATTCTCAGCCAGCACAAGCTTGAAATGAACAATATTAAGTTCAGCAGTCATATCAGCGCTGACATACCGCCTGTAAGGGGTGATTTCAACCAGCTTCAGCAATGTATTATAAACCTTATTTTCAATGCAATGGACGCTATGCCTGAAGGCGGCGCCCTGACCTTATCTGCCTCTCATGACAAGTCAGGCAAAACAGTCATTATCTCTGTAAAGGACACCGGTACAGGAATCCCTGAAGAGAATCTCTCCAGAATATTCGAACCTTTTTTTACCACCAAGAACAGGGAATATGGAGTCGGACTCGGCCTTTCAACAGTCTATGGCATTATCGAAAGGCATAACGGCAAGGTGAAAGTTGAAAGCCGTGCCGGGGAGGGAAGCACCTTCAGTCTTGAACTTCCCTCTGTTTCAAGATAAGATAACCACTAATATTTCCGTCAAACGAAATCGCAGATAAGGAAAAGCATGGAAAAAGCTCCTCTCCTCGGGAAAGAGTATATTTTATGCGATCAGTGGCTTCAACTGCTGGATCAGCTAAACATCGGCGCATTCACGATAGACCTCAACCGCAAAATAACCGCATTCAACCGCAATATGCAGGCATTGCTCGAAACGGAAGACATCGATGTAATCGGAAAAGATTGCAGGGAGGTTTTTGTCGGCTTTCCCTGTCATGGAAAATGTCCTTTCAGGGGCTCACAGGATCCCGACACAGAATACATGGACGTTGAAATCGTTGACAAGCATGATTCAAAACACCTGATCACCCGCATGGTAACGCCTCTTTACTCACCAGGTAACCAGATAACCGGTTGTCTCACGGTTTTCCAGGATCATTCCCATTTTGCCGGCCTTATAAGCCGGATCCACTATGAAGAGCGCAGCATGAAGATCATCCTTGACAATCTTGACATAGGCATCTTTACCGTCAACAGGGGTGGATATTTTACTTTTTTCAACACGGCTGCGGAAAGGATAACCGGATACAAGAGAAACCAGATGCTCGGAAGACTCTGTTCCGTTCTTTTCGGACAGAACGGCATCAATGATATGGAACTTCTGAAAAAATCGATGACGGACGGACAGGTCCGCACATGCAGGAATAGCAGCATTACCGCAAGAGAAGGTGTCAGCATACCTATACGGGCCGATTACATGCCCCTTCAGAATGAAACGGGGGAAGTTGTCGGCGGCCTTGCCACTATTCAGGATCTGACTCTTGCTCATCAGCTGGACCGGGTTATAAGCGAGCGTAACACCTTTTATGACATGATCGGGAAAGCCCCTCTCATGCAGGCAATCTTTGACAGAGCACAAGCTATTGCAAAAACCGATGCAACGGTTCTCATAGAAGGAGAGACCGGAACAGGCAAGGATCTTCTTGCAAAAGGGATTCATTCCGCCGGCGGAAGAGCTGACAAACCGATGATCAAGGTCAACTGCGCCGCAATTCCCGATAACCTGCTTGAGTCGGAAATGTTCGGTTATGCCAAGGGAGCTTTTACCGGCGCCGACAGGGACAAACCCGGAAGGTTCCAGGAGGCAGACGGTGGAACCATTTACCTGGACGAGATTGGAGATCTTCCCCTGCCGCTTCAGGCAAAACTTCTCCGCGTGCTGGAAGACATGGAGTTTTATCCCCTCGGGAGCAGAAAAACCACGAAGGTAGATGTTCGCATTATTTCCGCAACAAACCGGGATCTGGAAAAGCTGGCTGCAAAAGGCGGTTTCCGCCAGGACCTTTTTTATCGTCTTAACGTGATACGGATTAAACTGCCTGCCTTAAAAGAGAGGCAGGCGGATCTTCCGATTCTTATCAGTCATATCATGCGCCGTCTTTGCGCTGCAAAAGCAAGCCGTCCTCCGGAAATCTCCAGGAAAGCGATGGAGATGCTGCTGAACCATAATTACCCGGGAAATATAAGAGAGCTTGAAAATATCCTCGAACACGCCCTTATAATATGCCAATCCGACACCATTGAACCTGATGATCTCCCCGATTATCTGCAAAAATCAACTGCCAGACAAGCTGTTTCTAAGATAGAAATGTTCGGAAAAGATGAGGATTTCCGTGAACGTGAAAAAATCCTTCAGGCACTAAAAATTAATAACTGGCACAGGGATAATACTTCACAAGCGCTTGGGATTGAGCGTACCACTCTTTGGCGCAAAATGAAAAAATACGGCCTGTTAACCCCGATCATCCCGACTGATGGAAAAATGTTGCATAAGTAGTTGCAGTAATGGTTGTACAATCTGTTTTTTTATTCATTTTCAAGCCGTTAAGCTTATTGCAACTTGTTTCAACTCTCTATGTTGCGAGACCTGCAACTAGAAACAGACCTTGCCCTGCCCTGCCCTTCTTTATATTTCATCAATATCTCGTGTAACTTCAGTTAGATGAAAATCATAAATCGATTATGGCATGATCAATGCAATCAACCAGACAAGTTGAAAGTTGATGGTCTCTTAAAATAAAGTCGTGAGGAATTCTTTGAAACCGGACAGGGACACTATAAAAGTGCTGGTTGTGGATGAGGATCCTGAAATGAGGATGTTTTTATCGACGGTTCTCTCATCCGGAGGTTTTTTGCCAGTCATAACCGAAAACGGGGAGGAAAGTCTGCGCCGGGCCGCGGAAGAAAAGCCTGCGATCATAATTCTGGATGTAATGATGTCCGGAAGAGTAAATTTTCAACTTTATCACAGTTTCAGACAGGATAAAAAATTCCGGGATATTCCGGTAATAATGCTCTCCGCACTCTCCCGGGACACCGTCTTTCATTTTCAGAAGTACCAGAGTCCTGATTTCGGTAACAGAGTGCCTGAACCCGATGCTTATATCGAAAAACCCCCGGAGGCGGACGAACTTCTCGACATGGTGAACAGACTTGTAGCTGTCACTTGACTCCGGAAAAGGTGATAAATATGAATGACAGAATTGATCCCAAACTGTATCAGGAAGTGGCGAAATTAGGAGCAATGGACATGGAGATCTGTATGCAGTGCGGCGCCTGCAGCGCATCCTGCCCTCTATCCAGCGGAACTCATACGTTTCCACGAAAGTTCTATCGGTATCTTCAGCTCGGGTTAAAGGACAAACTGCTCGCATCGGCCGAGCCCTGGCTCTGCTATTACTGCGGTGAGTGCAATAAAAGCTGCCCCCGCGGCGCCGAACCGGCCGAGACAATGATGGCGTCCCGCCGCTGGTTGATCACTCAGTATGACTGGACAGGGCTCTCCAAGCGGTTTTACACTTCTCCGGCCTGGGAGGTTGGCGCATTTTTGGTTGTGGCGCTGGGAATCATCGCACTATTTTTATTCGGCCACGGCCCGGTTGTCACCGAACGAGTGGAACTTAATACCTTTGCGCCGGTCGCCTGGATCCAGTTCGGTGACAAGTGCATGCTTTCCATCCTTGGTGCGCTGCTGTTCTCCAACGGGTTTCGAATGTTCCGGCGCATCATGGGTGATATGAGGCCGCCGTTTTTGCTTTACATCAAGGAGATCAAAACCTTTGTCATGCACTATTTCACACAGATGCGCTGGCGCAGTTGCGGTGCCGAACGGCAGAACCGGTGGCTGAAGCATTTGCTATTGTTTTCAGGCTACGTGACAATGGAAGTGCTCGTGGTCGCCTTTCTCGGGGAGTTCCAGACCGATGTAGTCCACCCTTTCTGGCACCCCACGCGCGTATTCGGATATTACGCCACAGTCGTTTTGATGATCATCTCGGCGGAAATGCTCATCAGCCGGACCCATAAAAAGGAGGATCTTCACAGATACTCGGATTTCACCGACTGGTTTTTTCTGGTACTGCTGTTTTCAACGGCATTTTCCGGAATTTTTGTTCACATTTTCCGTCTGGCCGGATGGCCGCTTATAACCTACGGCGCCTATGTGGTGCATCTGGCCATCGCTGTCGGAATGCTTTGCATCATGCTGCCCTTCGGTAAGTTGTCCCACCTTTTCTACAGGCCTCTGGCGATTTTTCTGGCCACGGTCAGGGAAAAGGCGTCCGCTGCGTCCACGGTTGCACTGGCAGATGTAAAAGCCGAGATCGGCGATGTTTTTTTAAGCTGCCTGCAATGCGGCACTTGCACGAGCCTGTGCCCGGTAAACCGTGTCGGTTCCTACAGCCCACGCAGGATACTGCGCCAGCTCACATTAGAAAGCGGGACTAAACTGTCGTTGGAGCAGGCAGCCTGGGGCTGTGTCACCTGCTATGAATGCACCGCTGGCTGCCCGCGCGGAATCGATATCATCGATGTCATCAGGAAGGTGCGTGGTCTCAACGTCGACGGGAAAAGTATCCCCAGATCATTGGAAGCGCCGCTTAAAAGCTTGAAAGAAAACGGCAATCCATGGGGAAAGCTTCGTGAAAAAAGAATGGAATGGGCAGGGGGCATGGATCTCCCTGATTTTAAGGCTGAGCACGAGTACTGCCTGTTCGCATGTTGCACAACAGCCTACGATCCGGACAGTCAATTTTCCGGCCAGGCTATTGTCAGGCTGCTCGAATATTCCGGGGTGGCTTTCGGATCGCTTGGGACCAGAGAGAATTGCTGCGGGGATCCGGCTCATCAGACAGGGGCTGAGGACATTTTCCGGACCCTTCAAAAACAAAACATCGACCTGTTCTTGCAGGCCGGGGTAAATAAAATCCTCACAACGTCGCCCCATTGCCTGACTTCTTTCAAAAAATCTTATGCAGAGTTGAAGGACAAGATTCACACCGAGCATTACACCGAAGTTCTCGACCGACTCATCAGGGAAGGCCGGTTAAAACCCTGTCTGAAACTGGACCGAACTGTCACCTATCACGATCCCTGCTACCTTGGGCGTCACAACGGCATTTACGACGCGCCACGCCGTGTCCTTCTGAGCATTCCTGGAATCACCCTTGTCGAGATGGCCGACAACAAAGAAAGCAGCCTGTGCTGCGGTGGGGGCGGAGGCGGAGCCTGGAGCAAAGATCTAAGCATTAAAGACATGGGCGTGCTCCGTGTGGAAGAGGCGCTTGGGGCCGGCGCCGAGGTGATTGCCACCGCATGTCCATATTGTATCCGCATGCTAAACGCCGCTGTCAAACGACTCAATGTCGGGGATAGAATTGTAGTTAAGGATTTGGCCGAATTGCTTTTGCAATCGGTTGTGACGAAAGATAAAGCAAATATTATAGGACACATTGATTTGGGCATTAGTAGGGAGGTCTGTCATGTCTGAACGAATTGGATTTTATATCTGCCACTGCGGCATCAATATCTCTTATCGGGTCAGGGTGCAGGAAATTGCAGAATATGCGGCTAAATTACCGAACGTGGTAATTTCACGGGATTACCTGTTCATGTGTTCTGATCCCGGACAGGAACTCATCGAAAGGGATATTCGTGAGCATCATCTCACCCGCGTGATCGTGGCCTCCTGTTCCCCGCGGATGCACGAAAAAACCTTTCGGGCTGCCTGCAAGAGAGCCGGTCTGAATCCATATCGGGCATTCCACATGGTGTGCGTGCGCGAACATGTTTCGTGGGTCACCGAAAATGAAGATGAGGCCACGGAAAAGGCCAAAAACCTCGTCAGAGCCGGTATTTTGCGCGTGGTGTTCCAGAATGACCTGACGCCAACCACGTTTCCGGTATGCACGAACACCCTTATCGTTGGCGGGGGAATAGCCGGGATGCAGGCATCTCTCGATGTTGCAAAGGCCGGATTCAAGGCTTACCTGGTGGAAAGACAGCCTACGATCGGCGGGCACATGCTGCAGTACGACAAGACATTCCCTACCCTTGATTGTGCAGCCTGCATCGGCACACCCAAGATGGTCTCCGTCGGTCAGGATTCCAACATCGAACTGCTCACCTACAGCGAGGTGGAGGAGGTAAACGGCTTCGTCGGAAACTTCACGGTCAAAGTCCGCAAAAAGGCCCGATACGTTCTTAACACCTGCGTCGGTTGTAACGAGTGCGTCCTTGTCTGTCCGGTTGAAAAACCAAACGAGTGGGACGTGCAAACCCGGTTGCGCAAGGCTATCTACCGACCCTTCCCCCAGGCCGTTCCCATCACCTACTGCATCGATAAGTCCGACCGGGCGCCTTGCGTGCAAAGCTGTCCTGCGGGCGTCAATGTACAGGGCTATGTTACGTTGCTTCGTGAGGGAAAATACAAGGAGGCTCTCCAACTCATAATGGAGCGCGTGCCGCTGCCACGCACACTGGGACGGATTTGTCCGGCACCTTGCGAGAAAGCCTGTCGTCGCGCCAAGCTGGACGAACCTGTGGCTATACGCCAACTCAAACGTTTTGTCGCCGATCAGATGAATGCGGACGATCTTCCGTTGCCGGAACGCAAAACAACCCGTACGGATCAAAAAGTCGCTGTAATCGGCTCCGGACCGGCAGGTCTGTCATGTGCATACTTTCTTTCCCTTGAAGGCTATCCCGTTACCGTTTTCGAAGCCTTGCCGGTACTTGGCGGAATGCTCCGGGTCGGCATTCCGGATTATCGTCTGCCGGCAGATGCCCTGGAACAGGACATCAATTATATCAAAAGACTCGGCGTTACCTTCATCACAGATCATCCCATCGGTAAAAACCACCGCATCCCGGATCTGTTTGATGAGGGTTTTCGGGCAGTCTTTGTCGCCAGCGGTCTGCATATGGATGTGCTTCTGAATATTCCCGGCGAAAAAGCCACGGGGGTAATTCCCGGCGTTGATTACCTATACCGGGCAAACTTAGACGCAATCGACGAAACAGGCAAACGGGTGGTCGTCATCGGCGGCACCACCATAGCCGTTGATGCGGCCCGCGCAGCTTTGCGAAACGGAGCCGGACAAGTAACCCTGCTTTACAACCGCATCCGCAGGAGCCGTGAAGCCATGCCGGCCCCGGACGATGATATCAGGGCCGCTACGGCCGAAGGCATCCGCATCGAAACCGATATAAAACCCATCGAGGTTCTCACTGAAAACAACAAGGTGGTGGGACTTCGGTACCAAAAGACTGAGGCTAAAAAACCCAAGGACAAAAATGTCCCTGACCCGACTTCAAGCGAGCACACGCCGGTAGATATTGCCTGCGACATCATTATCACGGCCGTTGGACAAAAAGGGGATCGGAATGTATTCGAGGGCGCCGAAGGCGTGAAGCCGACTGCATTCGGCACGGTGATGGTTGATTCGGACACCTTCCAGACCTCGCGCCCGGGGCTGTTTGCTGGCGGTGAGGTTTCCACCGGTCCATTCACTTCCATCAGGGCCATGGTAGCGGGACGAGAAGCCGCGCTTTCGATTGATCGTTTCGTGCGCGGCCTTAACCTGGCCGGGGCTCGCCCGCCCAAGCCCAAAGGCAACCGCTGGGAACCACTCCCGGAAAACGCCCCCAAACAGGCGCGTGCGAAAATGCCGGAAGCCGTGCCGCAAGAGCGCAGGTTAGATTTCAGGGAAATCGAGATGGGCTTTTCCGAAGAGCAGGCACGTCTCGAAGCGGGACGCTGCGTCTCATGCGGAACCTGCTGCGAATGCGGTCTTTGCGTTAAGGCCTGCGAGGCCAAGGCCATTGATCATTTCATGGAAGATGAGATCAGGCAAATTGAGGTGGGTTCAATAATTGTCGCCACAGGCTTTGATCCGCTGGATCCGACATCGATGCAACCATATGGCTACGGCAGGTTCGCCAACGTGTTCACAAACCTGGAATTCGAACGACTTTCCAACGCCACCGGACCGACGGGCGGCAAACTCCTTAAACGGGACCCCAGAAACCGATTAATATTTACCGAACCGCCTAAAAGTGTGGCGATTCTCCATTGCATAGGCAGCCGTGATAAGAACTACCATGAGTATTGTTCGCGCACATGTTGTATGTATGCTCTTAAGTATGCCCATCTTCTAAAGGACAAATGCGGACACGGTACGGAAGTTTACAATTTTTACATAGACATGCGCTGCTTCGGCAAAGGGTACGAGGAATTTTATAAGCGTGTTCAGAGCGAGGGTGTGCGCATGGTTCGCGGCAAAGCCGCCAGGATAGAAGAAAAAGACGGCCTGCTGATTGTTACCGCGGAAGACACTCTTTCGGCAGCCATGGTTCAGATTCCCGTCGACATGGTGATTTTGTGCACCGCCATGGAACCCCGATCTACAGCCAACGATGTGGCGCGCACCTTCGGTATCTCCGTCGGCGGCGACGGCTTTTTCCTTGAAGAGCACCCCAAACTCGAGCCTGTCTCCACGGCTACGAGCGGGGTATTTTTGGCCGGAACCTGCCAGGGCCCCAAGGATATTCCCGACACAGTTGCGCAGGCCAAAGGGGCGGCTGCCGAGGCCCTTGCCCTGAGTTCCTTCGGAAGCGTGTCGGTGGCCCCAATGATCTCGCACATCGACCCGGATATCTGCATCGGCTGCCAGATATGTATCGGCTTGTGTGCATACTCTGCAATCGAATTTAACGCACTGAAAGGGATCAGCGAGGTTAACGAAGCAATTTGTAAAGGCTGCGGAAGTTGCGCCGCTTACTGCCCAAGCGGAGCAGCCCAGATCCGGCATTTTACAAATAAACAGATTTTTGCTGAAATAGATGGCATATTAGCGGCTTAACAGTCAAGGGCGTAGAATTCTCTGATAGTCCTAAACAAGACGGAAAGGAGACCTTTGCAGAACATTCAATTTTGCTCAAGTTCAAGGAAGGTGATAATTTTAACCACATGAATACATTGTGTATTTCGAGGATTAAAATTTGAGCCTGACGAAGAAATCGGGCAAAAGGGAGTGTTATGTAAAGGTCTCGGAAAGGAGTTTAAAAGATGAGCGACTTTGAACCGACAATTGTGGCTTTTTTTTGCAACTGGTGCACCTACACTGCTGCTGACCTGGCCGGCACTTCCCGCCTGTCATATCCCCACAATATCAGGATCATCCGGGTCATGTGCACCGGCATGGTTGATCCCCAGTATATAATTAAGGCCTTTTTGGAAGGAGCGGATGGCGTGCTGGTCAGCGGATGCCGCCCCGGGGATTGTCATTATATCAATGGAAATTATAAGGCCCGGAGGCGGATCAAGCTGCTTAAAGAGATTCTGCCTCAGTTTGGTTTTGATCAGCAGCGGTTAAGATTGACCTGGATCGGCGCCAGCGACGGGATCCATCTGGCCGAAATAATGCGGACTTTTGCGGGACAAATCAAAGCATTGGGACCAAGTCAGACAAAACTTAAAATGGTAATCTGAGCAAAAAAGATATTGGGTATCAGGAAACCGATCGCTTCATATCCGGTTTCAATACCGGATTGAAAACAACCTTACCGGAGGCAGTTATGACCATCACAGCCAGAATTGACATGAGAGAACAGAATCCGTTGGAAGCCCTGCAGCAGTTCTTTGCAGGCATTCTCAAATTAGAAGATATCACAGCCATCCTTGTCCCTCAGCGCCTTCCAACGAAAAATACAATAATGCCCACTCTGGTAACCGACGCGTCCTTCCTTGAACGCGTTGATCCGCTTGCTCCGTCATTTCCGATGAATGCGGCTAGAATTGCCTCACGGCTGACCCGCAAACCAATGGGCGGCAAAGTGGCAGCCGTATTGCGCCCTTGCGAGATCCGCGCCTTTATTGAGCTGGTAAAACTCAAACAAGCCCGCAGGGAAGATATTCTTTTGATCAGCGTCGATTGCCTCGGCGCACTTCAAAACAGAGAATATTCAAAGTTTGCGGAGCAAAACGGAACAGAATCAACTCTTCGATTTTATAAAAACGTTATTGGAGGAAATATAAACGAAATGGAAGGAGTTGAATTTGCCACGGCCTGCAAAGCATGCGAATATCCGGTATCTGAAAATGCGGATATCCAAATCGGCTTATACGGCATGAAAGCCGGCGAATCTATCCTGGTTAAATCTCAAACTGAAGCCGGAGATCATATTTTAAAGAAGATGAACCTTTCTGAAATAAATGAACCGCCGTCTCGCCAGGATGCCATCAAAACCTTAATTTCACAGCGTACCGGCTACCGGGATGAGATGTTTGTCAAAACCCGTGAGGCCTCTGATAACCTGGATAAAATGACTGCCTATTTTTCCAGTTGCGTAAACTGTTACAACTGCCGGGTAGCCTGCCCTGTCTGCTATTGCAAGGAATGCGTTTTTGTGACCGATGTATTCAATCACGATCCTTACCAATATCTTCAATGGGCCACACGAAAAGGGATCATTAAAATGCCGACGGATACGCTGTTTTATCATATTACCCGCCTGGCCCATATGAGTACGGCCTGCGTAGGGTGCGGCCAGTGTTCAAATGCCTGCCCCAACGACATTCCTTTGATGGAGCTGTTCCGCACCATAGCCCATAAAACACAAAAAATTTTTGAATATGAAGCGGGCCGCAGTCTTGATGAGAAACCGCCGTTGTCCGAGTTCCGGGAAGATGAATTCAAGGAGGTTGTCGGTATCGACTAGCTTGTCTCTTTTGTATCGAGGTTCTAAGCAAAACCTGATTTTGATCAGAGTGGTTTGGGAGGAAATGTGATGAATGAAAAAATCGGAAAAGCGCTTGTGGTTGGAGCCGGAATCAGCGGCATCCGCTCCGCCCTCGACCTTGCGGAGTCGGGTTACAAAGTAATCCTGGTTGACCGCGCGCCCCATATCGGCGGAATTCTTAGCCGTCTCGATTACCAGTTTCCCACAGACAGGTGCGGAATGTGTAAAATGCTTCCCATGATAAACCGTGATTCATCTTCACAGTATTGCCTGCGGAAGGGACTTTTTCATGAAAATATAGAACTCCTTTTAAGCACTGAACCGATTTCGGTTCAGGGAGAAGCCGGTCATTACAG
>JAABQB010000041.1 GCA_011391695.1 Desulfobacteraceae bacterium
GGAGGGATGTCCGAGTGGTTTAAGGAGGCGGTCTTGAAAACCGTTGAGCTTAACGGCTCCGTGGGTTCGAATCCTACTCCCTCCGCCATCAATATCCGGAGAGATTGCCGAGAGGCCGAAGGCGCTCGCCTGCTAAGCGAGTGTGGGGCGAAAGTTCCACCCAGGGTTCGAATCCCTGTCTCTCCGCCAGTTATAATAATACCCTGAACCTTTATTATTCTTTAATAATTTCAGATAGATTGCAGCTCTTTCGGAAATGGTGAAAAAGAGCAGATTCTGAATTTTTACATGACCATAAGATTTAGTTATTAAATTGAGCGCCGATGTTCAAATACGCTTGACAAATGCCTCGTTTATGAATAAATAAGATTTCTTTGAAATACATAAAAACCATAAAAAGCCGTTGCTTTTTTATTTGTCAAAACAATAAACTATTGAAAGGAGAAGTTAACAGATGTCAAATTTGATACCACCGCATGGCGGAAAAGGCTTGACCTGTTGTTTACTCGAAGGAAGTGCGCTTGAAGCAGAAATAAAGAAAGCCAAGGGTCTTAAGACTATTGATGTTTCACCCCGTGAAAACGGAGATTTGATAATGATGGGAATAGGCGGATTCAGCCCGCTGACCGGTTTCATGACAAAGGCCGACTGGAAGGGAGTTTGCGAAAATTTCCTTCTAGCAGACGGGACATTCTGGCCCATTCCGGTGACGCTTTCCGCTTCCAAAGCCGATGCTGACAGCATCAAGGTAGGCGAAGAAATCGCGCTCCGTGATCCTGAGAGCAAAGAAATCATGGCCACGATGAAGGTAACTGAAAAATTCGAAATGACCGAAAAAGATAAAAGATTCGAATGCGAAAAAGTTTACATGGGCGAAGGCACCAAAACAGCCGAAGATTTCTGGAAGATCGCAGAGAAAGATCATCCTGGCGTCCAGATGGTTATGGAACAAAAAGCGTTCAACCTTGCAGGCCCTGTAAAAGTGTTAAGCGAAGGCGAATTCCCTGTAAAATACGCAGGTGTTTACATGAGACCCGCCGAATCGAGAAAGATTTTTGATGAAAGAGGTTGGAAGGAAATCGCAGCCCTTCAGCTCAGGAATCCAATGCACAGGTCGCATGAATACCTCTGCAAGATAGCTGTAGAAGTATGTGACGGTGTTTTCATTCACTCACTTGTGGGCAATTTAAAACCCGGCGACATTCCCGCCGAAGTCCGCGTAAAATGCATTGACGCTCTTGTAAAGAATTATTTCGTGGAAAAGAATGTTCTGCAGGGCGGCTATCCTCTTGACATGCGTTATGCGGGCCCGAGAGAAGCTCTTCTTCACTCAACTTTCCGCCAGAACTACGGATGCTCACGGATGATCATCGGCCGTGACCATGCAGGCGTAGGCGACTTCTACGGCATGTTTGAAGCACAGACGATTTTTGACAAGATCCCCCATCCGAAAGAACCGGGTAAAGCGCTTCTTTGCAAGCCGCTCATGATTGACTGGACATTCTACTGCTTCAAGTGCGACGGCATGGCATCACACAGAACCTGCCCGCATACCAAGGCCGACCGAGTTATCTTAAGCGGTACAGCGCTCCGCAAGGGTCTTTCCGAAAACACCCCGATTCCGGATCACTTTGGCCGCGATGAAGTACTTGTGATTCTTAAAGAATATTATGCAGGATTGACCGAGAAAGTTGAAGTAAAACTGCACGGAGCTGCTATCGGAAAATAAATTTACAGCAATACGTTCCTAACTAATAAAAAAGGGGAGATGATTTGAAACCATCTCCCTTTTTTATTAGTTGCGGATCATTTTACATATATCAATAATTACGGTTTTTCTTCAAAAGATCTCCGGAACCCCTGAATCCTCGACTCCTTGAACCCTGTCTTTCTATTTTCTGCCACTGTACTCCGCATATGCCATGGCAAGAGTTCTGTAAACAAGATGCGCAAGTTTAGAAAACGGCAGGAAAGCAAAGAGGTTGAATACGAAAACAAGGTGAATGAAATAAATAGCATAGGAACCAACCGCCCAACCTGCCAGCCTCGTAATTTCAGTAAGCATACCTGAAAGACCTAAGCCAAGCACAAGCCAGATCAGGTACCAGTCTTTATAGCTGCTTGTCTGGTCTTTTTTATCCATCCTGCTTTTCATCAAAAGATAACCGCCTGCGACAAGCGCAACACCGCTTATGTTTGCAAGCCATTTAACGGGATTCATTTGAGAATAGGGACCGTGAATCTGAAGGCCGTACAATGTTACAAAGAAAATGTTGGTGACAACAAACAGTCCGACAAATGAATACAAAACCATGAGGTGTCCCGAAGATCTTTCTTTATTTTCACCGCACTCGGAAAATTTGCTGTGCTTCAATATTGTGGGAATAACTTTTATAAGGGCCAGGACATAATCTTTCTGATCAAAATCCTTTTTATCCGTCTTTCCTGTCAAAACGGCATTTTCATGTATATCGGAAACAAAATTTTTGATCCCAAGCGCAAAAATCACCGCAACCCAACCGGCAAGAGGAACAAATATTATGTCAACAAGCCATGTAGAGAAGAATTTAGAATGAACAACCTCATCTCCGGACGGTGTAAAATCAAGCAAGCCTGTTGCAAGACCGAGAACAATAAAAATAATAACAGGAGCCAGAATTAACAAGGGCAGTTTCTTCGGATCATTTACAGCTTTCCCCAAACTTTTCGGGACAGCGTATTCGGCTATTGCAAGTGAGCGTAGTGCTCCAAGCACATCACCGGGCTTTGCGCCTCTAGGGCATTTTGTTGAGCAGTCCCCGCAATTATGGCAAAGCCAGATGTCTGCATTCTTTAAAACCCTGTCCTTGAGACCCCAGGAAGCCGCAATCATCTCTTTTCTCGGAAAGGGTTTATTATCCGGAGATATAGGACATACTACCGAACAGGTCGCACATTGAAAGCATTTTTTCAGCGTATCCCCGCCAAGCGCTTCAATATCCTTTATGAAGTTAACATCCGGCTCAATCATATATTTGTCCGTCATACCAATACCTCCTTATATCAGAATCCTTTGAACGGATTAGGCCCAAGTCCTTCGATTATTTCCACAAAATCACCTATCATCTTGGGAAGCTTGTCGTATTCATCTATCGCGATCTCAAACTGTGCGACCCGCTCGTTTTCAAGAGCCAGGCTCTGAAGAGCCTCTCCGATCTTTTTCATTCTTATGCTTGCAAGTTCGCTTCCTTTCACAAAATGGCACTGGTAATCATCACCATGCCTGCAGCCAAGGAGAAAGACTCCATCCATTCCCTGTGAGAGCGCATCCTTTATCCATATGACGTTTACCGAGCCAAGACATCTTACAGGGATAAACCTTACGATATGCGAATAATTAAGCCTGTTCATGCCGGCAATATCAAGAGCCGGATAAGCGTCATTTTCACAAACAAGGGCGAGAATTCTTAAAGGCGGATTGTCAAAGTCATTTTCAGAAGGTACTTTAATCGTTTTGACCATCGATCCTATGCTGTCGATATTGTAATCGGCAAAACCGATAATCCGCTCAGGACATGCGCCCATGCAGGTTCCGCAGCGTCTGCATCGGGTCGGGTTCGGCTTTGGTGTGCCTTTTTCATCATCATCCAGGGCGCCGAAAGGACATTCCTCCGTACAGCGCTTGCACTGGGTGCATCTCTGGAAGAAAAAGTCGGGAAACGACATATCTCCGGATCTCGGATGAACCGCGACACCCCTGTTGGAAGATTCAATGCATTGAATCGCTTTTAGGGCTGCTCCTGTTGCATCTTCAATTGTCTCTTCCATGGTCATGCTTCTGCGGATACATCCGGCGGCATAAACGCCGGTTCTCTGGGTTTCATACGGAAAGCATATGAAATTTGAATCAGTGTATTTGTTAAAAAGATCTATGTCACGGAATCCGGGACCCTGCCGGTAAGCAAGATTTATAATAGGATCATCAGCGGTCGCAGGGACCATGCCTGTGGCAAGAACAACCATATCCGCTTTAACTTTTATCTTTTCGCCCAGCAGGGTGTTGTCGGCTTCAACAATCATCCCGTCGCCGTTTTTTGAAACACTTACTACTTCTCCCTTGGTTAAAAAGATGCCGGGATCCTGCTGGATGCTCTTATAAAAATTTTCCATGAGGCCGGGGGTCCGCATATGCTGATAAAAGACATAGGCCTTCCCATCCGGATAATCTTCACGAACGTATTTTGCCTGCTTCAGTGATACCAGACTCGTTACCGATCCGGCATAAGAAAAATCATTGTCGCTTCCTTTTCCCGGGCTCTGTATAAAAACAACCGACTTTGCATCTTTACCGTCCGAAGGGCGCGTTATCCTCCCTTTCGCGGCAATCTCCTCAAACTGGGTATTCGTAACAACATCGGGAAGCTCACCAAACCCAAGATGGGCAAATTCATTTCCTTCCGGATTATATGGTCTCCATCCTGCTGTTAGTATGACTGCGCCGAATTTCTCGCCGTTCGGATCAAGCGCAAGAATATCCAGTTTGCCTTTATTAAATTCCTTGTAAAGCTCTATCTGTTTATCTTTATCATGCTCTTTCCCGTTCGAATCAAGCTTCATTTCGGGAGGGAGAGGAAAGGGAACATCAAATTCTATATTTTCACCGGGTTTCTTCAAACTAACGGTGAAATCTCCGGGCTGACCGGCTATTCTGGCAACAACGGTGTTTGTTTTCACTGTTATGCCGGGAAAGGATTCAAGTTC
Source organism: Desulfobacteraceae bacterium (assembly GCA_011391695.1). Lineage (GTDB taxonomy): Bacteria > Desulfobacterota > Desulfobacteria > Desulfobacterales > RPRI01 > RPRI01. The sequence goes on from JAABQB010000041.1 coordinate 4,741, forward strand.
TTTAATCCTGGCTGAAATAACGGGAGGAATAATACTCTCAAATGGATTTTCAACCGGAAGCTGCTTGCGCACTTTTGCGGCATATCCTCCGAGAGAGCTTTCCTTCTCTACAATTGTTACTTCATATCCGGCCTTTGCGGCATCTACAGCTGCCGAAATACCTGCTATACCGCCACCGATAACCAGTATCTTCCTGCAAAAAGCATCAAGTTTATAAGGCTCGGGCATTGTTATCTTCTTTATCTTGATGACACCCATTTTCAGATAATCTTCAGCCATCATCTGAATGTGGTCAATGCCGCCTTCTTCTCCGGCTTTTTTTGTGCTTGGATGGGTCCATACTACCTGCTCTCTAAGGTTGACACGATCCACAATGCAGCCGTCAAATCTGAAAATATCGAAATTGACCCTGCGGGAACAGGCGCCGATCACGAGGGAATTGACACCCTCACCGGCAATATCCTGCTTGAGTAATTCCAGGCCTTCCTTACCGCAAAGAAACGGGTGTGTTTTGACTATGCCGACGCCTTCTTCTTTAGGAACCGCGCTCAGCTTTTCAACGTTGAGAGCCTCTCCTATTCCGCAACCAGTGCATATATATACGCCATATTTTTTATCCATGGATAACCTCCTACCTCCTCACCAGGGTTTGAATAGCCTTAAGGGCCATGCCGGTGGCATTCTGATTTGACGACACCACATCGGCAGGTTTGTTGGCACATCCTGCAGCAAACATTCCGCCCTTGTTGAAATCATTTATGATGAATCCGTCAGGGTTATAATTCAATTCCGCATGCGGTTTGCTTATTGCTGCTGTCGGTTGCATTCCTGTTGCAAGAACGGCCATTTCGACTGTCTCTCTGATTTTTTCACCTGTTACGGCATTCTCGGCAACTACTGTAATATTTTTTGTGGCAGGATCTTCACTTACTTCAGCCACTTTGCCCTTGATGAAAAAGACTTTGTCGTCGGCCTTGATCTTGTTATAAAATTTTTCATATCTTAAGCCGGGAGTCCGCAAATCTATATAAAAAATATAGATTTTGGCATCAGGATATTGTTCCCTGATGTAAGTCGCATGCTTGAGAGAAGCCATGCAGCATATATATGAACAGTAAGGAAGGTGATTTTCATCCCTTGATCCGGCGCACTGGACAAACGCAACGCTTTCCGGCGCCTTGCCGTCGGAGGGGCGGATAATTTTCCCTTTTGTAGGTCCATTGGGAGAAGCATATCTTTCCAGAATCATGTTGGTGATGATATTCGGATACTTGCCGAATCCGAGATTGTCGATCTTGTTGGCGTCATACGGAGTCCATCCTGTGGCCCATACGATCGCTCCAACCTTAAGATTGATGGTCTTTGATTCCATCTTAAGGTCTATTGCGCCGTATTTACAAGCATCAACACACTTGGCGCATTCAGGTCCTTTGCAAGCCGCTCCGTCAACAACATAACGCATCGGAAATGACATTTCAAAAGGCCTGAAGACAGCCTTTGAATTATCGAGACCGAAATTGAAGTCGTTTTTTCTTTCAACGGGGCAAACTTTAACACATTCATCGCAAGCCACACAATTTTCATTGACATATCTTGGGCTTAACTTGATCTGAACATCATAATTCCCAGGCACGCCCTCAACATTTAGAACCTCTGCAAGTGTAAAAACTTTAATTTTCGGGTTGTCTTTAATTCTCCTGAAATTGATCTCAAGACCGCAGGTCGGAGGACATAGCTTTGGAAAATATTGGTTTAATTGCGCTACCCTTCCGCCCAGGTAAGGATTTTTTTCAACCAGAAAGACCTCATACCCAACTTCTGCAGTCTCAAGGGCCGTGGTCAAACCGCTTATTCCGCCCCCTACGACCAGAACACTTCCGCTAGCAGGAGCTGCTTTGTCTGCTGTCATGCTATCCCTCCGTGCTTAAAAAAAGTTGATTAAAATAATTATTATGAAAAATCAGTGCCATCCTGTAAGGCGATATCCTTTATATATAGTTAATTGTAAAATTTTCCCTTATGTCCGGATGCTTAAGATTTTTACGTTCGGTAAATTGTACTATCTTAAAAAGGTATATGCCGAACGGAGTTGAGATTTTTGCTCACTGTAAAAGTCTTAAGTATTCGGACATCTTCAAACGGATATCGCCTTAATAAAAACCTCCAGGTATCTTCCGACACCTGGAGGTATATCCAACTAACCAACTGACTTAACTGTTAAATCAAGGAATGATTTTGATGTAATCTTTCTTGAATACGCTCCATTCCTTCTTTGCCGGGTCATACTTTGAGTTTACAAAGCAGAACCAGTTCTTATCATCCTGTCCCGGATAGTCGGCCTGATAGTAGAATCCAGGATAACGGGTTTCTTTACGGAACTGGATATGGCGCAGATGTGCTTCAACTGTCCATATACGATGATAAATTTCCCATGCTCTCATAAGCTCATGGAGATCACCGGCACCCAGTTTCTCGCAGTCTACGCGCATTGTTGCCAGAAGATCCATAACGATCTCGAGGCTCTTGCTGCTTGTCTGATAGTATGTGGCTGTTCCGGCGCCGTATTCATGCGTGGCCTTCATGAGTCTCAAGGCCATTCCGGAAGGTTTAATGTAGTTCGGGTTGATATCAACAGCCGTGGTATAATTGCAGTTATCAAGATATGTTCTGACCGGCTTGTAAACAAGGTCAACCAGTTCTGTTGAGCTCTGTTTGATGGCCGGTTTGAAATCGGCATGGTCACGTACAAATTTTGCCATTTCTTTTGCCGCCATACGGCCTTCAGCATGCGAGCCTGAAGAGAACTTGTGACCTGAACATCCGACACCGTCGCCTGATGTAAAGAGGCCGACAACTGTTGTCATGCGGTTGTAAACTTTTCCGCCGTCGCCCCATTTGTAAGCAGCAGGCACCCAGCCATAGTCTGGACCTGATGTCCACAGGCCGCAGCAGCCTGAATGTGATCCAAGCAGATACGGTTCTGTAGGCATAACTTCAGAATTTTTCTTTTCAGGTTCGCAGTCCTGAGCACACCACAGGTTTGCCTGTCCGCATGTCATATCAAGGAAATCTTCCCATGCTTCAGACTCAAGATGTTTGAGTTCTTGCTTGCTCATTGTCTTTCCGAGGGTGGCAAGAGCCGTAACCGTATCCATCATGATCGGACCGCGTCCGGCCTTCATTTCAGTCAGCATGAGGTGGTTACGCAGACAGGTAGGTGTAACAGCAGCAGTTCCGTAAGGAGCATATTTCTGGAGTTCTGCTTTTGCCGCGTCGCTTGACGCAAAGTCTTCACCAAGACCGTTTAATGTTTTGGCCTTGAAGAGAAGGAACCATGCGCCGACCGGGCCATATCCGTCTTTGAAACGTGCCGGCGTGAAACGGTTTTCCATCATTGAAAGTTCTGCGCCGACTTTCATACACATTGTGTATGTTGAGCCTGCATTCCATACCGGATACCATGCGCGGCCTTTGCCTTCGCCAACGCTTCTCGGCATGTAAATGTTAACGGCTCCGCCGCAGGCAACCATCATGGTCTTGCATTTTATAATGTATACTTTGTTTTCGCGAACAGAGAAACCGACTGCGCCGGCAATCTGATTCGGCTTATTGGCATCAAGAAGCAGCTCAACTATGAAGCAGCGCTCAATGATGTTTTCGGTGCCAAGAGCAAGCTTTGCAGCTTCGGCAACGATTCTCTTGTATGATTCGCCGTTGATCATTATCTGCCATTTACCGGTACGGACCGGCTCGGCTCCCTTTTTCAGTGAGCCGACAGCGAGACCTTTTTTACCGTCAAGGGTCTTGCCTTCTGCCGATTTTTTCCAGATCGGGAGGCCCCATTCTTCGAAAAGATGAACCGAATCATCGACGTGACAACCAAGGTCAAAAATAAGGTCTTCACGAACAAGGCCCATAAGGTCGTTGCGGACCATTTTGACATAGTCTTCAGGGCTGTTTTTTCCAACGTAGGTATTGATAGCTGAAAGTCCCTGAGCAACAGCGCCGCTTCTCTCCATTGCGGCTTTGTCACAAAGCAGTACTTTTGCATCCGGTGCCCATTTCTTTATCTCGAAAGCGGTTCCGCAGGCAGCCATACCGCCACCCACAATAAGAATATCGACTTCGCGCTCTTCAACTGCCGGATCTTTCACGGCCTTTGTTTCACCCAAAGGTTTATTAGGTAATGCCATATTAAATCCTCCTTAAGAAATTTTATTCGTAATTAATCTTTTTCCAATTGGACTTGCCCAAACCAAACCCGCTTAAATCTTAGGTGTCGGAAGTACGTATCCATCGGCCTCTTCTGTTGAAAGCAGGCCACTATTCAGGTCTTTCCCTTTGAGATTCAAGTAACCGTTAGCCTGACCTTCAGGAGTGGTCCGAATGGGGAACTTAAAGCGTTTAATAAGGCCATTCCTGAACTTGCAGGTCCACATAACATCTTCGGTACCCATCATCGGCATTATGCTGCTTCCAAGAGGTACAAAGTCAGAGTAACCACGTACTTCAATTGCCTGGGTGGGGCATATTTTTACACATGAAAAGCACTCCCAGCACTGATCGGGCTCCTGATTGTAAGCCTTCATAGCAGTCGTATCAAGAACCATAAGGTCATTGGGACAAATGTACATACATGCTGTTTTGTCCCCACCTTTACAACCGTCACATTTTTCAGCAATTACAAAAGATGGCATCTATTATCCCTCCTAATGTTGTTTGTATTAAATTCATTTTCCAAACCATCGACTCGCATTCTTTTAAACTATTCTGAGTTGTTAGCACCTCCCTTCATAAACCGGGCCTTTTAAAGCGAAGCCCTCTACTATCTGTTTTATATAATTTTCCTTTTCCCTATAGCCTGTTTACAAACAGAGCTTGAAGCTTTTTTCTTTTAAATCAGTATGTTAATTTAACTATTCCATCAAAGTGCAGTATTACCATCCTGTATTTTTATTGTCAAGGACTTTTGCCTATAAAAAATCAGAATATATAAATATTTACAAGACTCTATATATCACAACAAATTGTTTACATTCTGAAATTACCTACTATATATTGTGGTATAGAAAGTATCTTTGCCCATAAATCTTATTAAGGTAATTTTATTTGCTTCTTTCTTTACCAAATTGTTAAAACCATATAGAACATTTTTCACTTAAAAAAGCGGAAAATCTGCAGACACGTTTTTATAAAATACCCGCAAGAAGGAATAAGGAATACGGATAATGGAAGAGAATTTTATACCGCTCTCGCCGGATGACAAATTTCGTTTCTCATGCACAAGTAATTTATCGTGCTTCAATGAATGCTGCCGTGATCTAAATCAGTTCTTAACCCCTTATGACATACTGAGGCTTAAGAACAGTCTCGGAATATCTTCCGGCATGTTTTTAAAAACATATACATCTTACCATACCGGGCCTGAAACAGGTCTGCCGGTAATAACATTAAAAACCGATTCTGCCTCAGGATCAATATGTCCTTTTGTAACTCCATCCGGATGCAGAGTTTACAAAGACCGGCCTTCATCATGCCGGACATATCCTCTTGCGAGGCTTGTTTCACGCAACAGAGAATCGGGAAGCCTCTCGGAATATTATATGACGATAAAAGAAACACATTGCCTTGGTTTCAGTGATGGTAAAGAACAGACTGTGAGCAAATGGATAATTGAACAGGATGTCGAACCGTACAACAGAATGAACGATATGCTTATGGAGATAATAAGCCTGAAAAATCAGATAATTCCAGGCGAATTAGATATAAAATCCGGGTATCTGTTCAGAATGGCGTTGTATGATCTCGATGGATTCAGATCGTATCTATTCACTGATAAAGAAGATCATGACGCATTAAGTGAATCCGACAATATTGCTTTGAAACAGGATGACACGGCACTGTTGGTATTTGCTCTCTCATGGGTTAAGCAAAATCTATTTTCAAATGCCTCCTTTTATGACACATAATCAGGGAGTTTTTATGAAAACCGAAAATAAGGTCGCACTTGTGCTGGGTTCCATAAAAGGAATCGGCAAGGGCATCGGTCTTGCGCTTGCAAAAGAGGGCATTAATGTTGCCCTCAATTATTTCGACTGGGAAGAAAAGCTTGATGAATTGAAACATGATTTTTCAGAACTCGGCTCCCGATATATCATAACAAGAACCGATCTTTTGAAAACAGATGAAATACAAGGTGTTGTGAATAATGTCATTGAACATTTCGGACACCTTGATATTCTGATAAACAATATTGAGCGGGGAGGGTGGCCGGTAGTACACGGACCATATACTTGCGAACAGTGGGATCTTGAAATATCTACAACACTTCGCGCAAAGCAATGGATATTTGAATGCTCACTTCCACACCTCAAAGCTTCCGGAGACGGTGTAGTAATCAATATTTCTTCCATAGCCGGAATGGTTGGAAGATCAGGCCCCGTCAGTTATATTTTCAATGAGGGATATTCGGCGGCAAACCGAGGCATATCACTTTTGACCGAAACATGGGCGAGAATCGGAGCTCCTGAAGTCCGTGTAAATGAAATAATGCTTGGAATTATAGAAACAAGGCATGGCGAAAAGACAAGGGGTTGGGAGCTGCTGACGGATGACCAGAAAGAAGCTGTCATAGACCATACTCTTGTTAAAAGAACAGGAACCATAGACGATGTTGTAAAGGCTGTCTGTTTTTTAATAAAGGACGCCCCCTTCATTACAGGAAGCGTCCTCAGGATAGATGGCGGCTATGTGCTTGGCGGGGAGAAAGTTTCTCCGATGCCGAAAGGAGTAGTATAAAACAAACCGGATTGATCAGCCCCCGTATATTACGGCGAGTATTGTCGCGTTTCCTTTTTCTGCCGCAATAAGATGGGGAGTGGTGGAAAGATAATAAACACTGTCTCCCGGTTCAAGAATAAAAGAGTCGGCTCCTATCTTTAAAGCAACCAGCCCATCTAGAACATAAATGAATTCTTCACCGTCATGTATCGACATCTCATCTTCCGGATTTTCCTCAAGCCTTACTATCAAGGCCTCCATGTGGCGGCCTTTGACTTCGGGTGCAAGTCCCATATACGTATAAACCTGCTTTTCACCCTTGTGGGAAGTCGATCTGGATATCTTCATCCGTTCATTTTTTCTGGTAACCGAATATAGCTTGTCTCCAACCCCTGAAACAATTCTGCCGAATGCGCTGTCAAGCGCTTTCGAAAGCTTAATAACCGTCCCGAGCTGAGGCTGAATTTTATTTTGCTCCATATTCGAAAGAAGCTCTACGTCAAATCCGGTCAGCTTTGACAGCTCATCAAGGGAAAGCTCTTTCTCTTCACGAATATTTTTAATTCTTATTCCGATTTCATCCATTTCTTTCGGCGCTGCCGATGCAATATCTCCGGTCAGTTCTTTAAAATAATCGGCACTTTGATCATTTTTATGATTTTTTTCTCCCATTTTTTTCTCCCATGGATATTAAATAATCTTCATTTTTTTGCTGGCTATATCGCACCGACATGCCTTGCTATAACGATTCTCTGCACTTCTGAAGTCCCCTCCCCTATTTCAAGGAGTTTCTGGTCTCTGTAGAACCTCTCCACATCGTACTCCTGCATCAGGCCGTATCCGCCATGAAGCTGAACAGCGTGATTGGCACACATATACATTGCTTCGGAACAGTATAACTTTGCCATTGCGGCTTCTTTCGAAAAAGGCAGATTATTGTCACGCAGCCAGCATGCCTTATAAAGAAGAAGACGGGCGCATTCAACCTCCACAGCCATATCTGCAAGTTTAAAGGCATTTACCTGAAAACGGGCTATCGGCTGACCGAATTGTTCTCTCTCATTGCTGTATTTAAGCGCCATGTCAAAGCATCCCTGAGCCCCTCCAAGTCCCATTGCACCTATTGAGAGCCTGCCACCGTCAAGAGTCTGCATCATCTGGTAAAATCCCTGTCCCCTTGGACCGAGAAGGTTTTCTTTAGGGACCCTGCAATCTTCAAAATAAAGCTCACTTGTATTCGATGCCCTCCACATCATCTTGTCATGCATAACCTTTGTCGCATATCCCCGCGTTCCCGCTTCAACCAGGATACAAGAAAGCTCTGGTCTGCCGTCGTCCCTGGCGCCTGTCCGGCACAGAACAGTCGAACCTGCAGAGATATTGGTGGACGCATTCGTAATGAATATCTTGCTTCCGTTAATTACCCATTCGTTCCCATCCAGCACAGCCGTTGTTTTGGAGTTTGCAGCGTCCGAACCTGCGTTTGCCTCGGTTAACCCAAAACCCCAGAGGGTCTCTCCTTTGCAAAGTTTGGGGAGATATTTCTGTTTCTGCTCTTCATTTCCAAAATAATATAAAGGACCGATACCAAGTGAATTTTCGGCTGCAACGGTTGCGGCGTGAGATCCGTCAATTCTTGCAATCTCTTCAACCGCAATTATATATGAAAGGTAGTCCATTGCCTGTCCGCCGTACTTTTCTGAAACAAAAATGCCGAAAAGCCCCAATTCCGCCATCTTTTGCATTGTTTCGTAGGAAAATTCCTCTTTTTTGTCCAGTTCCCTTGCTACCGGCTTAATCTCATTTTCGGCAAATTTACGAACCGAATCGCGCAAAATCTCATGATCTGTTGACAGGCTGAAATCCATAGTACTTTCCTTTCTGGTATTGCAATTAATGGTTGTTATCTTCAAATGATACTTAAATATAAAAATGGTTTAATAAATGATTTTAATAAAACTTCAATCAGAATTTATCATTAAAATTTATCATAGGCAATCATTTCAGGATCAACGCCAAGGTCATTTAGCATTTTAATCACCGAATCTATCATCGCTGGAGGGCCACAAAGATAATATTCGATTTCGGTGGAATCCTCATGTGATATCAAATAATTATCATAAAGACACTTGTGAATGAATCCGGTTAGTCCTTTCCACTCGTCTTCAGGCTGAGGCTCGGAAAGAGCAACATGATATTTAAAATTATCACAGTTTCTTTCAAGTTCCTTGAATTCTTCATCATAAAACATTTCTTGTTTTGATCTCGCTCCATACCAGAAGGTGATCTTCCTTTTGGTATTAACGGTCAGAATCTGATGTAATATATGGGAACGCATCGGAGCCATTCCGGCTCCACCGCCTACAAAGCACATTTCCCTGTCGGTCTCCTTTACAAAAAAATTGCCGTATGGTCCGCTCAGAACAACCTTTTTCCCCGGTTTCAGATTAAATATATAAGAAGAACCTACACCGGGTGCAATTCCTGTGACTCCGGGAGGCGGTGTGGCAATCCTTATTGTGAATCTTAATTCGTTATTTTCCGACGGCGGGTTTGCCAGAGAATAAGCCCTGTATATCGGCTCTTGAGATATCGCTTTTAAATTCCAGAGGTTAAATTTTTCCCATGAGGCTCTGTATCTGTCGGCAATGTTAAATTCCTTATAAGAAAGATCATATTCTGGAATATCAATCTGGATATAAGCGCCCGCTTTAAAATTCAACTCTTCTCCCTGATCGAGTCTGAGAATTAATTCCTTTATAAAAGTTGCCACATTCTCATTCGACACAACCGTTGCATTATATTTTTTTATGCTGAAAATCTCTTCCGGAATAAGTATTTTCAGGTTCTCTTTTACTTTCATCTGGCATGCGAGGCGAATATTTCTGCTTTGTTCTTTCCTGCTGATATGAGTTAGTTCGGTAGGTAAAATCTCTCCTCCGCCATCTTCAACAATGCACTTGCATGTCCCACAGGTTCCTTTCCCTCCGCAGGCTGAAGGAAGAAATATTCCCGAACCTGCAAGAACCGACAAAAGCGAATTGCCCCGCGGAGTACTGATTCCTTTGTCCCTATCATTATTGATAATTACAATGCAGTCTCCTTTTTCAACTACTTTTGCCTCAACAAGCAAAATTATCCCTACAAGGGTTAATATGACAAAGGAGAATGCTGTCAGGCTGATTGCATATATCAATTCCATGTTCCTACATTGTAATTCCGGAAAAAAGCATGAAAGCCATAGCCATAAGGCCGGTTGAAATCATGGTTATACCAAAACCTTCAAGCCCTTCAGGCACATTTGCGTATCTCAATTTCTTTCTTATTGCTGCCATCGAAACGATCGCAAGCATCCATCCTAAACCTGAACCAGTTCCGTATGCAATTGATTCAATTAAATTATAATCGCGCTCAACCATGAAAAGGGCAGCACCCAGTATTGCACAGTTTACTGCAATCAGGGGAAGAAAAACTCCGAGCGAAGAATATAGAAATGGCGAAAACCTGTCGATTATCATTTCAACAGCCTGAACTATGGCAGCAACCACTGCGATAAAAGTTACGAGTTTCAAAAAACTCAAATCGATGTCCGGGAGTCCGGCCCAGGACAGGGCACCCGGAGCCAAAAGATAATGGTAAACCATCCAGTTCACCGGTGTTGTTACGGCAAGCACAAATGTCACGGCAAGACCAAGACCGATCGATGTCTCCATGTTTTTTGAAACCGAGAGGAACGAACACATTCCGAGAAAATAGGCAAGTAGAATATTGCCGACAAAAATTGAATTGATGAATATGCCGATTATATTATCCATGATTCAAAACCTTGCTTTTTTTCTTATACATGACTGACTCGTAAGAAGTCCGAAATAGTTATTCTATTTGTTAATCAGAGTTCTCTGAAGCCATACCAGCAGTCCAATAATTATAAAAGCAGCAGGAGCAAGCAGCATAAAGCCCATATTTTCGTATCCGGACAGGTAGAATGCCCTGGGAATAACATCAAAACCTAAAAGCTTGCCCGATCCCAGAAGCTCTCTTATAAATGCAACTGCTATAAGAACGGAGCCGTACCCGACTCCATTCCCAATCCCGTCAAGAAAGGAAAGAAGCGGGGGGTTTGCAAGCGCAAAGCTTTCAGCACGACCCATGACTATGCAGTTTGTTATAATCAATCCCACAAATACCGAAAGCTGCTTGCTGATGTCATACATGAAAGCCTTTAGAAGTTCGTCTGCTATTATAACCAATGTTGCTACAATGCAAAGTTCAGCAATAATGCGTATGTTTCGGGGAATCACATTTCGCATGACAGATACCGCCAAATTCGAAAAAGCTACAACCAGTGTGAGTGCTATCGCCATCACGATAGCAGTTTGAAGTTGAACGGTTACTGCAAGAGAAGAACATATCCCAAGAATCTGAATCATCACGGGATTGTTTTTCCAGATCGGCTCAAAAATTACTTTCAAGATTTTGGTCTCTGTTCTTCTCATGTTGTTTTCCCTTGAACAAAAACATTCTTAATTCGCCGCGCTATTATTTCCAGCATTTTCCTTAACCATGTGATGTCTGAACTTTACAGAAACAGGCTCATACTCTTTAAGAATATCTTTCATGCTTGCCGAAAGAAACTTTCCGGTTAATGTCGCCCCGCTTATCCCATCAACAAAATTGAGCTGGAGATCTTTTTGAATCACGTCCCTTACAGCCCCGCGGGCAATCGATATTGAAACAAATTTTCCTTCCTTGTTCACAATCTTTTTTCCTTCAAAGTTTTTCTGAAACCAGCTTCTTTCAATTTCACCTCCAAGTCCGGGGGTTTCGGCATGTTTGTAAACTGTAAAGCCGGTTATTGTGGAACCATCCTTATTTATAGCCAGGTATCCGTTTATTTTCCCCCAAAGTCCCTGGGCATCTATCGGAACTATATAAGCTTCAACCACATTTTCCTCTATGAATAAATAAATTGGCAGATCCTTTTGTGCTCTCTCCGTCTCTTTAACAATTCTTCCTGAAGGATCCACCCATAGAGATTTAATTTTTTCCGAGTACAGCTTTTCAATATATTCCGGCATATTATTCCTCTGATCATCAATGAGCCCGACAGACCTCAAAAGATTTTTTTGCCGGTCGAGATTTATATTGCGCAGCTGATAGCCCTTAAGCCCGCTTGAAGCCATTGTCAGAAGAAGGCTGCACACGATGCACAAAACTATTGCGAATAATACCGATTTAAAATTGCTGGACATTCGGAATCCTTTTTTTCAGACGCAATTTTATTTCGACATAATCTAAAAGCGGCGCAAAAAGGTTCATAAATAGAATCGCCATCATTACGCCTTCTGAATAAGCCGGGTTGAAAACGCGTATTAATACCGTAAGCACTCCTATGGCAAAGCCGTAAACCCATTTTACATTCTCCATACCTGGAGCGCTGACGGGATCGGTAGCCATAAATGATATGCCAAAAGCAAAACCTCCCATGACAAGGTGGTAGAATGGGTTTAAAGACAGCCATGCAGCAGAAGAATCACCTGCAACCATATTCAATAAATACCCGGTTGAAAGAACTCCGAGGATTCCTCCAAAGATAATTCTATAACTGGCAATACCAGCAACCATTAGAAAGACAGCCCCGACAATGCACAACATGGCTGAAGTTTCGCCAATACTTCCGGGGTATATCCCGGTAAAAAGCCTTAAAAAGCTATAACCCTTCTGCGCTAAAAGGAGTTCAATTTTTTCATGGGTTCCGGCAAGCGCCGAAACAGCCAGCGGCGTAGCTCCGCTGACAATGTCAACAGACTGATCTTTAAGCCTGCCAACCACTGTCCAGACTGAATCTCCTGTCATTTTCGCGGGGTAAGCAAAAAAAAGAAACGCTCTTCCGGTTAATGCCGGATTTAATATGTTTCTTCCTGTTCCGCCAAAAATTTCTTTTCCGATAACGACACCGAAAGAGATTCCCAACGCAGCCTGCCAGAGCGGCATAGTCGGAGGAAGAGTCATCGGAAAAAGTAATCCCGTCACAAGAAAACCTTCGCTTATTTTGTGTTTTCTGATTGAGGCAAATAAGATTTCCCAGAAAAATCCAACTGAATATGAAACAAATACAAGCGGAAGAACTATGATAAGCCCTTTTGAAAAAGCCGACCAGAAATCAAGAGAAAAACCTGACATAAGATTCGACTGGTATCCCGCGTTGTAAATACCGAAGAGAAAAGTGGGGAGCAGCGCTACGACAACAAAGCTCATGAATCGTTTAAGGTCGATGCTGTCACGAACATGCGGCACTTCTTTCGTTACATTTTCAGGAGTAAAGAAGAAAGCTTCCAACGCCTCAAAAAGGGGATACATGCGCTTCAGTTTCCCGTCATCCCTGAAATGTTTTCTGTTTTTATCAAAAGCTCTTTTTATTTTTTCAAAAAGCATGTCAGGCCCTATCCTTATAATATGCCTGTTTCGCATTCTTAAAAAAACCGCACAGGTCTATCTTGGAAGTGCAGACGTATGAGCACAATCCACACTCAACACAATCAAGCATGCCGTGAGAAAGGGATTCTTCAATATCAGCGGCGGCTATGCTTTTGAAAGCAAATTGAGGGAGAATATCGACAGGACAGACTTTTGCACAGGCGCCGCAGTTGACGCATGCCCTTTCCTCCCCGTGCAGACTGCAATCTGTTGTAAGTGGCAATCTGTTGAAGTATGACAAAAAAGTCTTCGAATAACTTGGCCTGTCATATCCTGCCCTTAAAAATCCAAAAGTCTCGGATTTTCCTCCTTCGGGAATAAAGGCAACGGATGTTTCATAAAAACCAAGAAAGGATTCTCTTGATGCGGTATAGCCTCTGAATATTCCACCGGCAATAAGTCGTGCCTTGTTTTCATCCGCAATACGGCCTTCAATAATATTATTGATAGGCACTCCTATCCTTGTTTTAAAATGCATTCTCTTTTTAGCCAGACTTCCGGCGAGAGCAACAATTCTTTTCACTGGGTATCTTCCTGTTGAAAAAAAACTGCCTAAAAGGAGAACATCCTGACCGTTGATATACCATGCGCGATTTTCATAAGAATCCTTCCTGATATGATGCAGCAGAACGCCCGGATCATCAGCAGGATATCTCCCTGAAAATTTATGTGTAACAAGATTGTCGGCCATGCCGATATTAATAAAATCTTTTGATGTCAGGACATACACATTTTCCGCAAGATTTTTCAAAATGGATATGCCTGTCTTAAAAAGATTAATTTCTTCCTTCAAATAGACCTGGGGATCCGGCTGAAACGGCTCCTTGTTATCTATGCTCACAATCAATGCTTTGGGCATAAAATCCGGAACCGCAATATCCCGGAATGGAAGTTCTCTTATAAACGGCCATATTCCGCCATCCATCATTGATTTGATTATATCATCCCTGCTATATTTTTTATTTCCGGAGAATTTGTTTACATCAAACTCGACATATTCTTCATTATTATCAAGCTTTATGATTATTTCATTTACGGCACGTCTTGACCCGTAATTTATCTTTTCGATTTTCCCGCTGCCGGGTGAAAGAAACTTGATATCAGGATTTCTTTTATCAATAAAAAGTTTTGAACCAATCCTGACCATATCGCCCTGTTTGACTAAAAGCTTTGGTTTTATAAAAGGTATTATTGCAGGAAGAGAAGCCACAAAAGCAGGTTTATTGAGTTCCGCCAGTTCAGGAAGAGGAGTCCCTTCAATATTTAAATCGAATCCCTTTTTTATATTAAGCAGAATCATTTAACCCTTTTATCCGTTTATTCTCTCTTTAGCACTAACAAAGCTGCTTTTCAACATACTGCCACATTATTATTCAATTTCCTTCTTGACATTTAACACGACAACTCTCATTTTCAAATTAATAACAGCTATCAAACAAGCTCTTTCACCCATAAACAGGAGGACATTATGGCAGAAATTATAAAAAAACAGGTTTGTAAATGCGATCATTGCGGAAACGAAGCCGAAATGGTAATTACCTGCTCACTACCGGAAACAGATAAAGGCTCTTCAACAAAGGATCGGAAGGCTTCTGAAAAAATTAAGGGATCCGCAATCTGCTCCCATTGCGGCAACGAAGCTGATATGTGGCTCGATCTCTAATTGTTCATATTTTTATAAGTTAATTAAATGAAATTAGAGCCAATTGCAAAAGTCTCAAAAATCCCCTCTCCCCTTGCGGGAGAGGGTTAGGGATAGGGGAAAAAACAATAATTATCAATGAGTTTTATATCACCGTCCCCTTAATCCCCTCCCATCAAGGGAGGGGAAACATGCTTTTGCAATAGGCTCATTAGTCAGTCTGAATACTATGTCATAGACAAACTGTTTGAATTTTATGGTGTATTTGCATACAAAAGGTGATATTTCATGATTAATGATTTCAAGCCAAACGGTCTTCCGCTTCTGATAGGAAGCCTTCCGATAGATGATCATCTTCTGGCCATAAAGCTTGTTCTTGAATATACACCGGAAATACCTTTGTGGGTGCAGCTTCCAGTTTTCCGGGAAGAGGGTATGATAGCCCAGTTTTTGCCCGGCCTTCCGGGCCTTACCGAAGAAAATGATAAGATTTTCATTAATACTTCAGGCCGGGATTTCGATGATGATATAATCAGATTTTACGAGGAATATATATCTGTTATCGGAGGCGAAAAGGATTATGACGATACCAGGTTTGTTTTAACTCCCGAAACCGCAAAGGGTTTTTTTATTTTTACCGGGAAGATTAATGATATGCCGGTAAAACCCAAGGCTGTAAAGGGTCAGATAACAGGTCCGGTAACGCTTGCAACCAGTATTTCAGACCACGAGGGGAAAGCGGTTTTTTACAATGAAGACATGAGAGATGCGGTTGTCAAGCTTGTTGCAATGAAAGCCGGATGGCAGGTGAGGCGGCTTGCGGAATTTAAGGTTCCGGTAATAATATTCTTTGATGAAGCTGCCCTGGCCGGTTTCGGGTCTTCGGCATTTATTGGCATATCTCCCCATGAAGTGACCGCATGTTTTGAAGAGGTTATAGATGCGGTACACAAGGAAGCCGGTCTTGCCGGAATACATGTCTGTTCGAATGCCGACTGGTCGGTAGTACTCGAGTCTTCCGCCGATATAGTCAGTTTTGATGCCTATTCATATTTTGATAAATTCATCCTTTATTCGGATCACATAAGAAAATTTCTTGAATCGGGGCGGATGATCGCGTGGGGCATTGTCCCGACTTTGCGGCTTGAAGATATCGAGAAAGAGAATGCCGCTTCCCTTGCGGAAAACTGGAAAAAGAAGGCAAAAATGCTTGAGCCTCTTGGATTTGATCTGCGGACTGTTTTATCGCAGTCTTTTATTACCCCAAGCTGCGGAACCGGTTCCCTTAGTCTTGACCATGCCATAAAAGTGCTTAGAATGACGAAACAGGTTTCACAGATTTTAAGAAAAGAGGTGGGAATCTAAGTCTATTTCGAGTCGGCTTTGGAAAATTATCATAATTTAAAAGCTCGTAACAAGACGTTCTCACACAAAGATCACGGAGAGCACAAAGATAAACCTGAATGTTTTCAATTGTTCTTTCTTGGTGTCTTAGTGCCTTCGTGTGAAAATTAGCTTTTTATGAAGCCGTAATAATTTATTGGAGAGGAATAAAATATGGTTAGTGAGAAACAGACATTTTCGGGTGCGAAGCACTATGTTCTGGATGAGGAGCTTGCCAAGATAGTTAATATATCAATGGCGCTTGAAATGCCCCTTCTTTTAAAGGGAGAACCGGGGACAGGGAAAACAATGCTTGCCCATGCCATTGCTGAGAGTCTCGGCATGCCGCTTATAGTCCTCAATGTCAAATCGAGCATGAAGCTCGTTGAAGCCCTTTATCAGTATGATACTCTGACCCGGTTGAATGACAGCCGCTTCGGGGATTCCAAGAGGGATGTCAGAAATATTGAAAATTATATCAAGATGGGGAAAATAGGGCAGGCTTTTACGTCGGATATCAGGACAGTACTCCTGATAGACGAGATAGATAAAGCAGACACTGATTTTCAGGATGACATGCTTGATGTCCTTGACCAGATGGAGTTCGACATTATTGAAATCGATAAGACAATGGGTGCGAAAAACCGGCCGGTGATTATCATAACTTCCAATGCCAAGAAAGACCTTTCAGACCCGTTCCTCGGAAGATGCAACTTCCATCACATAGCCTTCCCGGACCCGAAGATGATGCGAAAGATTATCAGGGTTCATTTCCCCAATATTGATTCGGACCTCATGGAAAATGCCGTCAATGTTTTTTACAAGCTTCGGGAGCTTGAATCGATTGAAAAGCGCCCGGCTACACGCGAACTGGTCAACTGGATAAGGGCTTTGAAGTCCGATCCTGATTTTAAGGCAAAAGAGCTTGCAAAGGGAGATATTCCGTATCTTGGCGTCCTTTTCAAAAAGAGCCAGGACTATGAAAGGGCGGTCAATACCGTCAGCCGCAGGAGGCTGTGAAAAGCAGGGATCAGGGATCAGTTACCAGTAGCCAGTGATAAGGGTCAGTTACCAGTAATCAGAGAACAGGGGATAGTCAATTGTAAATTTAATTGCTGGCAACGAACTTCGATTATCGGACTTCGAATTTCGATGTACGATGTTCTAAATTCGGATACTACTATAAAGTACTCCGCATATAGCGGGTTTAAAACTGTAAAAAATCGGTTATTATAATGTTTATTGGTTTTTTTTATAAATTAAAGGAAGCGGGGATACCGGTAAGCCCGACATCATTTCTTACCCTTCAAAAGGCTCTTGGAAAAGGTCTTGTATCTTCACTTGACGACTTCTACACTGCTTCCCGGGCAGTTCTCGTTAAGAGCGAAAGGTACTTTGATCTTTTTGACCAGGTTTTTGCCCATCATTTTGAAGGCGCGGAAATGCCTGATTATGAAGGTGTTGAGCTTGACGAGCTGGCAAGGGCGCTGCTCGAATCATGGCTCCATGATCCGAAAACCCTTGCCGCGGCTCTCGGGATTAACGAGTCTGAAATCGCAAAGCTTACTCCGGACGAGCTGATCGAATATTTCAAGGAGCGTCTTAAAGAGCAGAAGGAGCGCCATGACGGAGGAGGCAAATGGATTGGAACAGGTGGCACTTCGCCTGTTGGTCATTCCGGAAATCATCCCGGGGGTATGCGGGTAGGCGGTGCTTCACGAAACAGGTCGGCGGTTAAAGTTGCCATGGAAAGAAGGTACCGGGATTATTCCTTAGATGGGCCGCTCACCCAGGCGATGGTCGGCGAGGCGTTGAAAAGGCTTCGGAACATGATACCTGCAGGGCCGAGAGACAGGCTGAACATAGATAAGACTATTTACCAGACGATGAAAAACGCCGGGGAGATTGAAATTGTTTTTGACAGGGATCTGAAGGACCGCCTGAAGGTTGTTCTTGCCATAGACAACGGGGGATGGTCAATGGACCCTTATGTCCATGTGGTTCAGACGCTTTTCGATTATGCAAGGGCGCAATTCAAAGACATTAAAACATATTTTTTCCATAATACCATATACGGGACGATATGGCAGGATCCGTCCAGATATAAGAAACCTCTCAGAATACAAGAAGTTGTAAGGTTCGATCCCGAAACGAGGCTCATTCTTATCGGGGATGCCAGCATGGCCCCCTATGAGCTAATGGCGTCAGACGGCTCAATTTACATAGACGAGAGAAGCGGAAAACCGAGCATAGAATGTCTCAAGTTTCTGGCGGAAACCTTTCGCCACTCCGTATGGCTCAACCCTATGCAGTCCAACATGTGGGGATATACACAGACCATTTCAGCGATAGGGCGAATTTTTCCAATGTTTGAGTTCAGCATTGACGGGTTGGAAAAAGCCGTGGCACATCTCATGGCGAAGTAAGCAAAGGAGATACATGATGCCAAGGCGAATTATTCGAACCAGGGCATCGAAAATATATGAATTTCTCGCCTTGCAGCGTAACACGGCAGGCGTCCTCGGCATGGTTGTTCTGGTTGGGATGGGCGAGCGCATGGCCGAAAGATTTCTGCCCATCTACATTCTGGCTTTAGGCGGCGGCGTGCTCGCTATCGGCCTTCTCAATGCCATGGACAACCTGCTCTCGGCTCTCTATTCCTTTCCCGGCGGCTACCTCTCCGACCGTATTGGCATCAAACGCTCTCTGCTTGTCTTCAACCTGGTAGCCATGGCCGGATTCGGCTTGGTTATCATGGTGCCGGCCTGGCAGGCAGTGCTGGCCGGGGCGGTACTCTTCATCTCCTGGTCGGCCATATCGCTGCCGGCTACAATGAGCCTGATGTACAGGGTGCTGCCCCAAAACAAACGCACCATGGGGGTCAGCATGCATTCATTGGTACGCCGCATTCCCATGGCCCTAGGGCCGATTCTCGGCGGTATTTTTATCAGTATCTGGGGTGAACGTGATGGAGTGCGACTGGCGTTCACGGCAGCCCTGGCAATGTCGGCGGCTGCCCTGGTTTTGCAGCAGAAATTCATCGAGAACGACCACCCGGGAGAACCAGCCCCGGAAGAGGAGTGTGCCCTGGTGCCGGAAAAGAACCCGCTGAAGTTGATGCGGCTGATGAGTCCTGCCATGAAAAACCTGCTGATTACTGACATCCTGGTGAGATTCTGTGAACAGATCCCTTATGCATTTGTGGTCGTCTGGTGCATGAAGACCATTGCCTCACCGGTGTCGGCCATCAAGTTCGGGTTGCTCACCGGCATCGAAATGGCCACGGCAGTGTTGGTCTATGTTCCGGTGGCTTATATGGCGGACCGGAGCGCCAAAAAGCCCTTTGTAACTATCACCTTCGTTTTTTTTACTCTCTTTCCCCTGGCGCTCATGTTCAGCCGCTCGTTCGAATGGCTTGTGATGGCGTTCATCTTAAGGGGCCTGAAGGAATTCGGTGAGCCAACCCGCAAGGCTATGATCATGGACCTTTCTCCTGACAGTTGCAAGGCCGGCATGTTCGGTTTATACTATCTTATACGAGATGTT
>JAABQB010000042.1:0-383 GCA_011391695.1 Desulfobacteraceae bacterium
TGGGTTGTGTTTCTGGTTCCATTCCCGGATCTTTTTGATCATGGGATATTCATCCTGGTAATAATAGGAGTAGGCAGTGACCCCGATATATTCATCCGCAAGGGGTCCCAACTGATCCAGGAGCATTTTTTCAGTGGACCAGAACGTGCCCATGAACTGGCATTTCAGCCCGTAATCCTTGGCCTGTTTCATCACCTTTTGGATGGGATCGGAGATATAGCCCTGAAAGATGCAGAATTCCACGTTTTTCTGTTTCATGTCCAGGATTTCCGTGGTCACGTCCACCCCGCCCGCCTTGGTCACTTCTTCGGCCACC
Source organism: Desulfobacteraceae bacterium (assembly GCA_011391695.1). GTDB lineage: Bacteria > Desulfobacterota > Desulfobacteria > Desulfobacterales > RPRI01 > RPRI01. Next base: position 317 of record JAABQB010000042.1, read on the forward strand.
ACTTTCAAGCCCAATTTCTTGGCATACTCCCGGCCGAAGGCAACGGGTTCCCGGCCGAACTCGGTGT
>JAABQB010000042.1:393-23863 GCA_011391695.1 Desulfobacteraceae bacterium
CTGTAAAAGAAGGCCACGTTGGCCCCGGGTTTTTGTTTGGCAATATAATTGAGCAGCACGGCAAACATTTCCGCATAGGTCGGGCCGGGGATGAAGAGGTAGGGATTTTCCTTGGGATTGGCGGCAACATCGGCAAAGGTGTAAGCCGAGTAAAGGACCTTGTAGCGATCCTTGATTTCCGGCGCCAGGGCCTTGGTCATACCCGTGCTCTGGCCCCACATGATTTGAGGGTTGTACTGGGATTGCAGGCTTTTGAATGCGGCTATGCCAACGTCGTCCTTATATTCGCCGTCCTTCCAGTAATAGAGCAGTTTTTTGCCGTTGATGCCCCCGGCCTCGTTGGCCATGTCCACGGCATCCTTCATGGCATCCTGCCCATGAATCCCGGCGAAGGCAAACCGGCCGGTAAAAGGATGCACCGCTCCCAGGGTGTAAGTATCCAGGGCCTGGCTGGTCTGATAGACGCATAGGAACATTACCATAACAATGACGATCAAATACGCTTTTTTCATAATGAAAATTCCCTCCTTTTGTTGGTTATTATAATAGATGTCATAAATCTATTTCCCCAAAGTCCACCCTCAGAAAAAGGGGGGCCGGTGGGTATACGCCCCGGTCCCTGGGCTTAATACGAAAACGGCCAAAGACGAAAGACGCTCTTAACTCGGTTCCATATTTCCGCCAGGCCATGAGGCTCGAAAATCAGGAAAACTATGATCAAACCCCCGAAAACCACCTCTTTCATCGGAATGAACAACTGCTCATATCCGGGCGCCTGCATTTTCACCACCGTGGTTACATAACCCAAAAATTCGGGGACGATGGTCATGAAGACGGCGCCGAAAATCGACCCTAAAACACTTCCCATGCCGCCGATAATAACCATGGCTAAAAACTGTATGCTTAAGATGAAGGGGAAATGTTCGGGTGTTACTACTTTTAAAAAGCTCATCCAGAGAGCCCCGGTAATTCCGGCATAAAAAGAACTGATAGCAAAAGAGCTCAACTTGTAATGGAGGAGGTTGATCCCTATAATTTCCGCGGACAAGTCGCGGTCACGGATGGCAACAAAGGCACGGCCCATGCGGGACCGAACCAGGTTTCTGGCATAGCCCACGGCGAGAATCGCAAAAAAGAGGGTAATCCAGTAGAAATCTTTTTCCGTGGCGAATTTGAAACTGCCTATCTGAGGCGGCGGGATATGGATGCCGGTTATCCCGTTTGTCATGGACTCCCAGTGCACGAAAATAAATTCGAAGATGAACTGGGAAGCGAGGGTGGCGATGCAGAGATACAGCCCTTTGACCCGAAAAGAAGGCAAACCTATTATCATGCCGGCCAGGGCTGAAACCAACCCGGCGATTGGGAGAGAAACCCAGAAGGAGAAGCCGTAGCGGGTGATAAGAATGGCTGAAGTATAGGCCCCGACTCCGATGAAAGCCGAGTGTCCTAAAGAAATCTGGCCTGTAAATCCGGTCAGCAGATTTAAACCCACAGCGCCGATGACGGCAAAACCGATCATGTTGGCCATGTATAACAAATAGGCATTGGCTACGAAGGGGAAAATGAGCAGAAACAGAAAAAAGAGGGACAGAAAAAACTTAACAGGCAGCGACTGAAAGATGGCTTCATCCTGGAGGTAGGTTTCTTTAAAATCACCGCAGCGCATATTTATACTCTCTCAATGGTTTTCTTTCCAAACAGACCATGAGGTCTGAACACCAGGATCAAGACCAGGATAAAGAAAGGAGCCACATTTTTAATGCCGCCGCCCACCAGAGGATCTATGTAAAATCCGGCCAGATTTTCCAGAACACCGATGATAAAACCGCCCAGGATGGCGCCTCCGATACTATCGAGGCCGCCTAAAATGATGACTGCCAACACCCTCAATCCGATATCACCCATATAAACACTAATGCCCGAGAGATTGCCGATAACAATGCCTCCAATCACTGAGGCCATAGCCCCGAAACTCCAGGCCAGGGCGAAGACCCAGCGGACATTGATCCCCATGGATTGGGCGGCCTGCTGATCGTTGGCCGTTGCCCGCATCGCTACGCCGGTCCGGGAAAATTTAAAGATGGATAAGAAGATCAGTGTGCCGATGACGGCGAAGATAAAACCCCACAACAAACCGGAAGGAACTATGGCAAAACCCAGATTCAAGGGCTTCGGTGGAAAGATGTCGGGAAAATTTCGATAGACTGGAGTCCAGATCATGTACATGAGGCCCCGCAGGACAACCCCCAGTCCAATGGTAACCATAATCACCGAGATGATGGGTTTCCCGATAAGAGGTCTTAAGATCACTCTTTCAACCACCACGCCGAGAACGAAAGCAAAGAGCAGTGTAAATATGAAGGCAACATAGAACGGGGCTTGAAACTGAGTCAGGATGGTCAGGCAGATAAAAGCTCCTACGGTCATGAATTCGCCCATGGCCAGGTTCAGGACGCTTGTGGCCTTATAGATCAAGACAAGTCCCAATGCAATCAGGCCATAAACACCCCCTGCTGCAAGTCCGCTGACGATTATCTGGATGATGATATCTATAGTTGAACTCCTTGAAAATAGGATAAAAATCTCCGCCTTAAAAAAGCGGTGTTTTGATAATATTTCTAAAAGCATGACTTACATAAATTCTCCCAATCAATAGCGTTTCATAACGCAGAATGTCAATACAATATTATGAGATATTGATCACAAAACAGGGTGCTTGTGCCGTTTTTTTTAAATCATGCTTGACAACTTATACATCACATTTGGTTAAACAAAGGTTGTGATTGAAAAAAATTAAGAAAAATAATATGATCAAACATGCAACGGACAATCCGGAAATGTGATCTGCAAGTGAGATTATATATTCCAAATGCAATTAGATATGATGGACTTGTAATAAGTCGAATTTCAGACGGCAAAGTAAAAAGCTCATTATGCAAGGCGCACGAATCTTGAGGAATGAAGCGTACTTTATGTACGCTGCAATGACGAAAGATGAAGTGCAACACAGCAGAATGACTTTTTACTTTGCCGTCAAATATGGAGATCTGGGATGAATATCATCGAAGAAGGAGAGTCCCCTCTTTTTATGGACCCTGACCCGGATAACGCTCGTCGATTTTTCCGGGGAAAACCACGTGCCATGACCGACAAGCGAATGACTGAAAAAGAGTCTGTGGATAAGTTTATACCGGATGGATGTTATCTGGCCATCGGCGGTTTTGGGGCAAACAGGATTCCTACAGCCATTCTTCATGAAATTTTACGCGCCCGGCGCAGGAATCTGGGTTTTTTAGGACATACATCAACACATGATTTTCAGTTGTTGTGCGCCGGGAACTGCCTGAAAAAAGTCGATGTCGCTTATATTATCGGCCTTGAGGCCCGCGGCCTGTCACCCAATGCACGTCGGGTTATGGAATCGGGAGATGTCGAAGTTTGCGAATGGACGAATTACGCATTATGCGTCCGCCTGCGTGCCGCGGCCGAAGGTGTTTCTTTCGGTATTGCGCGTAATATGCTTGGAACAGATACATTGAAGATGTCAGGCGCAAAGGTGATCGAATGCCCTTTTACCGGCAAGCCTTTTGTAGCGCTGCCCGCCGTATGGCCGGATGTGGCCGTAATTCATGTACACGAGTCGGATATATACGGAAACTGCCATATCAGGGGTATTTCCGTTGCAGATCTTGAATTGGCGCGTGCCGCCAAGCGCGTCATCATCACGGCCGAGCGCCTGGTGGACGGCTATGCAATCCGGATTAATCCAACCCGGACGGTCATCCCGTTTTATCTTGTTGATGCGGTTGTTGAGGTGCCTTTCGGAAGCTACCCTGGGAATATGGCCTATGAATACTTTTCAGACGAGGAACATCTTGCACAGTGGCTCAAGGCGGAAAAAGACCCCGGTGAATTTCAAAAATTTCTGGACAAATATATCTATAATGTATCAAGCTTTGAAGAATACTTGGAACTGTGCGGCGGTATCAAAAAGTTAAAAGAGCTCAGAAAACTCGAAGCGCTTGTGGATAAATAGATGATTTTTTATGCAGTTTCGGCATCAGCTAACGGATCGGCGAAAAGAAACAAAATAACATATTCGGACTCACAAATGGAGATCTTTGAAGGGGGCGTTATCCAAAGATCTCATATGCTAAAATGAAACTGGAGGCAAAGATGATGACGGCTGCATATAACAAGATGGAGATGATGATATGCACGGCAGCGCGGTTTCTCGAAGACGGAACAACCGTCGCAGTGGGTACCGGCGCTCCCTGCGCGGCGGCCATGCTTGCCCAGAAAGTGAATGCTCCGAACCTCGTTATCATTTTTGAGGCGGGTGGGCTTGCTCCGCTTCTTCCGCAGATGCCCATTTCTGTTGGAGATTCCAGAACTTTTTTCAGGGGAATCATGGCAGCGGGAATGAACGAGATGATGACAACCTGCTGCCGGGGAATGGTGGACTATGCCTTTCTCGGAGGCGCCCAGATAGATAAATTCGGCAATATCAATTCAACCGTTATCGGCGATTATCATAAGCCCAAAGTTCGTTTTCCGGGCAGCGGCGGCGCCAATGATTTTGCCTCTTTTTGCTGGCAAACGATGATAATCGCGGTTCATAATCAAACCCGTTTTGTGGAAAAAGTCGATTTTATAACATCCCCCGGATATCTGACTGGCCCAGGCTCAAGGGAGACAGCGGGTCTTCCGGCCGGAACCGGGCCGTATAAAATTATTACGGACCTGGCGGTAATGGGATTTCATCCGGAATCCAAAGAAATGATGGTCGAGTCCATTCATCAGGGTGTTGAATTGCAGGATGTTTTGCAAAACACGGGTTTCAGACCCATCATTTCTGAATCGGTCAAAACCACGCCTCCTCCGTCCGATACAGAAATTAAGATTCTGCGGGAAGAAGTAGATCCGTGCAAATATATTATTGGCCGTAAATAAGAAAAATATTTTATTATACGATAGTGCAGTCACCATCACACACTTTTTGCGGGGGTATCAGAAATGAGTATTCGTTATCTCCACAGGGTTTTTTTCCCAAAATCGATTGCTGTATTCGGAGACGGCGAAAAGGAAGCCGCTCTGGCCGATGTAGTACTCAATAATATAATGTCCGCCGGATACAAAGGCCGGATTTTCCCTGTTTGCCCTGAAACAAGCGTCAAGGGGATGACGGTCTGTCCAGATATTAAAGGAATTGAAGGGCGGATCGACCTGGCGGTGCTGTCAGTTTCACAATTCGATTTGCCGGAAGCCATACTTTCATGCGGAAAAGCCGGGGCGGCGGGTGCGGTTATAGTGAGCCAGGCAGCTTTTCCCTCGGATTTTCGGAACGAAATTTTAAATATCGCCAAAGCAGCCGACGTCAGGCTCATCGGCCCTCATTCATGGGGCATACTCAATCCTATGGCAGACCTCAACGCGGGATTTGCGCGGCAATCTGTTTTTCCTGGAGAATTGGCGGTCATTTCCCAGAGCAGCGCAATTTGCTCAACCATACTGGATCTATCTTTGTGCCGGAAAATCGGCCTTTGTTTTATGATCGGATTGGGAGACATGATCGATGTCGATTTTGCAGATGTCATCGATTACCTTACAAACAATGCTAGGGTCAGGGCCATTCTTCTGCATATCGAGACTCTTACCAATATTCGCCGGTTTATGTCTGCAGCCCGTGCGGCAGCAAGAATCAAGCCGATCATAGTGTTAAAAACCGATCGTCACCAACCCGCATTCAGCATTATACAAGGACCGACCGCGGATCGGTTGAATGAGATTTCCATATATGATACCGCGTTCAAACGGGCTGGAATCATCCGGGTTGAGACGGTTGAAGGCCTTTTCGATTGCGCCGAACTGGTTAGTAAAAAAATAAGACCGAAAGGAGCCAATCTTGTCATTATCACCGACAGCAAAACCCCGGGCACCATGGCAGTTGATGCGCTCCGGGACCGTGGCGTCACACCTGCTGTTTTAGACGATGCCGCCATGGCAAGTATAGATCAGATCCTTTCTACCGGGTGGAGCAGGAGCAATCCGGTATGCACACGGTCGGAACTGGAGCCGGAGATTTTTGCGCAACTGGTATTATTTTGCCAGTCTTTGTCCGACATCGACGGGGTTCTGGTTATCCTTTCTCCGCAAATTATCAACCCTGAATCGTTTGCCGGCGTTTTGAGTTCGTCCCTGCAGCAGATAAAAATACCGGTTTTTGTAGCGTGGATGGGGGGCGACAGCGTTGCTCCTGCCCGCAGGATTATGAATGATGCCGGAATCTCGACGAATGAGACGCCTGAAAGAGCCGTCAGGGCTTTCATGTATCTGTACAACTATGATCGAAACCAGAGGCTTCTGCAGGAAATACCGCCCCGCGTAGTTGACTACAGATTCGATGATTCAAGACCCCGGCACATCATCATGTCTGCTATCGAAAGGAAATCAGTTCAACTTACAGATATTGAATCGCTGGATATTCTCAGCGCATATGGTTTTCCTGTCATTCCCGCACAAACAGCCGGTTCTGAAAAAGATGACGCATCGGGAGGTATTACGATGCAGCCCGTTTTAAAACATCCGGATTTCAGGCTTGTAATGGGCTCACGAATGATCCCTGATTTCGGTCCTGTTCTTTTTATCGGCCCGGGCGGGGGGATTGAAGAAATATTCCGTGATTGGGCCACAGGTCTGCCGCCATTAAATTCCATACTTGCCCGTTACATGCTGGAGTCGGTTCCCGTCCTGATCCGATTTATTGAGGCCCACAGCCGGGACATAAAATCCAGTCTGAGGATTTGTGAAGACTTGTTGATAAAGCTTTCCCGCCTTGTTACCGATTTCCCTGAAATCGCGGCAATCGATATTAATTCGCTGATGTTTACGGGAAATCAGGCATGTATTACTGATGCGGGAATTATCGTGGCGCCATCCTCAACCTTGCCGCCGCTCCATCTCATCATAAGCCCTTATCCCAATCAATATGAAACCGCTGCCGCGACAAAAAGGGGGTTAGCCCTTCTTATTCGTCCGATGAAACCCGAAGATGCGAATCTCCTTCAGGAGCTTTGGTCCACATTTTCCTCCCGAACGCTTTATTACCGATTCTCAAAACAGATAAAGGAACTTTCCGCCGAGCTTCTGGTCAGTCTCACTCAAATCGATTATGACCGTGAGATTGCGCTGACAGCTATTCAGCATACGGAATCTGGAGAAAAAATGCTCGGCGTGGGGAGGCTGTACGGATCTATTGGAGCAGACATCGCGGAGTTTAGTGTTGTGGTGGGCGATCCTTGGCAGGGGCTTGGGATCGGCGCGCAACTTCTTTCCCGTCTGATTTTTATAGCAACAGACCGTAAAATAAAAACGATCTGGGGTTTAATTCAGCGTGAAAATAAAAACATGATCGAACTCGCCCGAAAATTGAATTTCAAAATCATCGGAGAACCGGGGGACACTCAGGTTGAAGCGACTCTCTCTATAATTCCGTAGCTGCGAGTGCATCCAATGACGAAGCGTTTAAATCTTCAACAAATAATTTTTATCCTACTTTTATAAGACCAGCAGATATGATGGACTCGTAAAAACTCTAAAATCCCGTCACTCCCGTGAAAACGGGAGTCCAGAACTCCCCGAATTACCTGGATAGCGCTGACGCTTCACTGCGTGCCCCGCTTCCGCGGGAATGACAAAAAAGAGCAAAATCTGATTTTTTACGAAGCCGTCAGATATGATATCATTGACTTTTAGATATTGTTGTGAAATTTAAAAAAAGACATGCTATTGACCGTTTGCTATAGTGTACAAATGTTTATTTCAGGGAGATTTAATATGAACGAAGATTTTCAGCATCCTGATATCACACAAGATATGTTAAAGGAAATAAATGAAATTATTTCTACAAACAAAAATAAATCAGGTGCTTCCATAACTGTGTTGAGGAATTCCCAGAATATTGTGGGTTATCTTCCGGTTGAACTTATTGATTATATCAGTAAAGGATTAAATATTTCCTCAAGCGAACTTTTCGGCATCGCTTCCTTTTATTCCCTTTTCTCAATGATCCCCAAAGGTAAAAACACAATAAGAATATGCCTCGGAACAGCCTGTTATGTTAAGGGAATCAAAGAGGTTATGGAGCGGATAAGCAATCAATATAAAATAAAAGAGAAAGAGACAACTCCCGACAGGCGCTTTTCACTTGAGACGGTCCGGTGTCTGGGCGCCTGTGGGCTTGCCCCTGTTATGGTTGTAAATCAGGATATTTACGGCGCCATGAGTTCGGACAGAGTATTGGATGTTCTTGACAGGTATAAGTAAAGATCACATCCAAATTGGTTGGTGATCAAGGATTCAAGGATTCAAGCGAAAGAACGCCTTTCAGGATTTCGTAAGAGATATCAAGTTGAGGGGTTGGGGAAAAAACCACAAATAATATAAAAAGCGGCTTAATAAATATGAAAATATCAGAGATTAAAGAGATACTGAAAGCATCGGTTATTACCGGCGATGATCAGCTTGATAAAACCGTTATTGCCGGGGGCAGCGCTGATCTTATGGATGATGTACTGTCCGCGATAGCAAAGAACGGCTTGCTTCTTACCGGACTTACGACAGAAGATGTTATAAGAACCTCGCAGATAGCAGGGGTAGCCGCAATTGTGTTTGTAAGGGGCAAGAAACCCGATGAGCAGATCATAAATCTGGCAAAATACCATAACCTGCCTCTGTTGCTAACCAGGTATTCCCTCTTTGTTGCAAGCGGAAGGCTTTACATGAACGGTTTAAGAGGACTCGACGGTTCCTGGTAGGCAATTTAGAACGGTTTTGTTACATAAGGAATAGACCGGGAGATTCAAATGAATAAGATAAGAACCCAACTAATGCTGTGCGGAGGCACGGGCTGTCATTCCACAGGAAGCATAGCCGTTAAAGAGGCTATTAATAACGAATTAAGGCGGCATGGCCTTAATGAAGAAATTCAGGTTATTGAAACGGGATGCAACGGGTTTTGCGCCCTAGGTCCCGTTATGCTGGTGCATCCGGAGGGGATTTTTTATCAGAAGCTTACTATAGATGAGGTCCCCAAGCTTGTTGAAGAGCATTTCCTTAAAGGGCGTCCTTATAAAAAACTCCAGTACGTTGATCCGGCTTCAAAAGAGACGATCCCGATTATGAATGATATTCCATTTTTTGCGCATCAGATGTTCTGGGTCATGCGTAACAAGGGAATCATCGATCCTGAAATCATTGATGAATACATAGCGCGGGACGGCTATTTTGGAGTTGCCAAAGCGTTAAAAGAGATGACTCCCGACCAGATAATAGAAGAGGTAAAAACTTCCGGTATCAGGGGCAGGGGTGGGGCCGGTTTTCCGACCGGTTTAAAATGGCAGTTTGCCAAAGCAAGTCCCGGTGATGTCAAGTATGTCCTTTGCAATGCAGATGAAGGCGATCCGGGCGCTTTCATGGACAGAAGCGTTCTTGAAGCGGACCCCCATGCCGTTCTCGAAGGAATGATTATTGCCGCAAAAGCCATCAATTCCCGTCAGGGTTATATTTATGTGAGGACTGAATATCCGCTTGCCATAAAAAGACTTGAAATAGCAATAAGACAGGCAAGGGAATACGGGCTTCTTGGAAAAGACATACTCGGTTCAGGTTTTGATTTCGACGTTGAAATTTACCAGGGCGCGGGAGCGTTTGTGTGTGGTGAAGAGACTGCTCTGATGCGTTCAATAGAGGGTAAGCGCGGTATGCCGAGGCCCCGGCCGCCATTTCCCGCTCATAAAGGGCTGTGGGAGAAGCCCAGTGTATTGAACAACGTTGAAACATTGGCCAACATAGCCCAGATTATCGTAAACGGCGGTAAATGGTATGCGAGTGTCGGGACTGAAACGAGCAAGGGAACGAAGGTATTCGCGCTGTCAGGCGCTGTAAACAATATCGGTCTTGTTGAAGTTCCGATGGGGACGACATTGAGAACCATTATATACGACATCGGAGGAGGCATTCCGAAAAAAAAGAAATTCAAGGCGGTTCAGCTTGGAGGCCCTTCCGGAGGATGCGTGCCCGAGGAATTCCTTGATACTCCTGTCGATTATGAGGCTATTGTAAAGGTTGGAGCAATCATGGGCTCCGGTGGTGCTATTGTCATGGATGAAAGCACCTGCATGGTGGATATGGCCCGCTTTTTCATGGATTTCATCCAGGATGAATCATGCGGGAAATGCACTCCATGCCGTGAGGGAACGCGCCGTATTCTGGAGATCTTAAACAGAATCTGCGATGGAAAAGGTGAACCGGAGGATATCGAAACCCTCAAAGAACTTTCATATACCATTAAAGATTCGGCCTTATGCGGCCTCGGCCAGACAGGTCCTAATCCCGTATTGTCAACATTAAGATATTTCATTGATGAATATAACGCTCATATTTTTGAAAAAAGATGCCCTGCGAAACGCTGCGTCGCTCTTCTGAAATTTGAAATTGATCCTGAAATATGCACGAAATGCGGTCTCTGTTTCAAAAGTTGTCCTTCCGATGCAATTGAGTGGAAAAAGAAGGAAGTTGCTAAAATAGACAAGAGCAAGTGCGTTAAATGCCTGACCTGTTTTGACAAGTGCAGATTCGGCGCAATTTTTTAGGCGGTGCTTGAGAGAAAACTCCGATTTTCAGGTCAGGGGATTCAAAACTCTTAAGCACGAAATACGAAACAATGACCTGAATATTGCTGAATAAACTTATTAAAAGCTCTCAAATAAAAACATCCGGGGAGAGAAAATTATGTATGAAGCCATTTTAATGATGGGAGGCCTTGGTCTCGGGATAGGTATCTGCCTGGCCGTGGCATCCAAGGTGTTTTATGTGTATATTGATCCGTTGATCGAGGCCGTTGAAGGAGCGCTCCCTGGAGCAAATTGCGGCGGGTGCGGTTTGCCGGGTTGCAGTGCAAATGCCCAGGCCATTGTGCAAGGAAAATCAACCCCTGGTTCATGTGTGGCAGGTGGTTCTGAGATCGGTGAAGCAATCGCAAAAATCATGGGAGTTTCATTTGAAGCAAGAGAACCTGATATATCAAGGCCGGGATGTACATATGGCGTTGAAAAGGCGGATACTAAATTCATATATGACGGTTTAAACGACTGCAGGGCTGCCGTTCTCTTGAGCGGAGGGATGAAGGTATGCAATATCGGCTGTATCGGGCTCGGAAGCTGTAAAAATGCATGCACATTCGGTGCAATTTCAGTGGGAACAGACGGCCTTCCGGTTGTTGATAAAAAACTATGTACCGGATGCGGGGCCTGCGAGCGGGTTTGCCCGAAGCACATAATCACCCTTTCATCTGTTACAAGACGCATTCTTCATGAATATACGACGGAAGATTGCACAACACCATGCCAGAGAAGCTGTCCCGCCGGCATAGATATCAGGGAGTACATCAGGCAGATTGAACTTAAAGATTATCACAGGGCTGTCCAGATTATCAAAGAGAGAAATCCTTTTCCGACTGTGATAGGAAGAATATGTCCGCGCCCTTGCGAATCAAACTGCAGACGAAAGTATGTTGATGAACCGGTAGCTATTAATTATCTGAAACGATTCGCGTCCGATTATGAGAAGGAAGGCGGCGAACGAATACTTCCTTACAAAGCGCCATCGACAGGCAGAAAGCTGGCCGTGATTGGTGGCGGAGCTGAAGGCCTGTCTGCTGCTTTCTTTTCAGCCCGCCTTGGACATGAGGCAGTTGTTTTTGAAGCATCGGAAAAACTTGGAGGATTGTTGAGGAGCGCTATTGCATCAAACAGGCTCCCTCATGAGGCGCTTGACTGGGATATTGATGGAATTATTGAAATGGGCGTTACTGCAAGAACAGGAATGCTGCTGGGCATGGATTATACGGTAAGCTCACTTTTATCTGAAGGATATGAAGCCGTATTTGTTGCAACAGGCGGTTGGGACAGCAGGCTGGTGAGAGGAATGACAGGAGCTTCCGGAGAAGAGATTCCGGGTTGTTCTCTTCTGATCGATTTCATGAAAAATGGAATGGATATTAGTTCTAAAAATAGAGGCGGAATTTCATCCGGTAAAGATATTGTTATCGCCGGAGGAGGCAAACTCGCCATAGAGGCGGCCGGGATTTGCAGGAAACTGGGGGCAGAAAGTGTAACTATAATGTTCAGGGAATCAAAAGATGAGTTGCAGTTTAAGGAAATTGATTTTAACGCAAAGGAGCTTGAAGGGGTCAATATTATATTCCGATCCGGTATTGTCCGCATTTTCGGAGAAGATAACGATTTAAAACAGCTTGAATATGTAGATCTTGATTCGTTACATACGAAAATGATCCTTTCCTCAAGATTGATTATGGCTTCCGCGCGTTTTCCTGAACTTATTTTCAGAAAAACGAAAACAGGGGCTCCTGAAGAACCCGGTCAGACAAAAATTTACTGGGAGGGATCTGAAGCTTATAAACAGCCTGCGTATAAGGATGAAACAGGATTTTTTGCCGATGGTGATGTATTGAGCGATTTCAGCGGCGCAATAAGAGCAATCGGCGCCGGGAGAAGAGCCGCGGCTTCCATTCATAAAATGATGTATGGCATACCAATCGTGCTTTCGGAAAAAGTTTTAACCTTTGAATCCATGATACAGGATGTAGCAGCGGTTGAAAATGTTAATAAAAACCTTCGCCAGATTATGCCACTCAGCAGTGTAAAAGAGCTTTGCGGGGGCAGTGAAGCAGAGAAAGGCTTTACTGAAGAGGCGGCAGGCAAGGAAGCATCAAGATGCTTAAAATGCGGCCTTATCTGCTATGAGAAATCCGGATTTACCCATGAGGCCGGAGTAGTTGCTGATATATAGGCTTTCCGGAAAGATAATTCTCCAAACCGGAACAGCGCTGGAAATGGTCATATAAAAAACCTTAGGGTGGTATTTTGGCAAAAGAAGAGGGTTTTGTATTAAAAACCGGTCCGGGCACAGCATGGGTCAAGACTACCAAATCTGACGCATGCGATTCGTGCGAAGCGAAAGACGCCTGCAATATGCTCGGCGGAGGCAAAGATTCGGAGATCGAAGCGATTAATAAAATTGGGGCCAAAACTGACGACAGGGTTGTTATCGGATTTGAATCTTCGTCGTTGTTCAAAGCCTCTTTTCTTCTTTATATATTCCCGATCGTATTCATGATTGCGGGCGCACTGACAGGACAAAAATTATCACTAAAATACGGTTTGAATGAGACATTGTTTTCAGCAGGCGCAGCTTTTATCTCTTTTGCCGCCGCTTTTCTTCTTGTGAGGGTATTGGGAAACAGGATGGCCAGAAAGGATGCCTATAAAGCCAAAATAATAAAAATTATAAGGCAAAAAGTGTGAAAATCCTGTTTCAAAAACGCTTACCGGGCTTTTATAAAAAGATATGCAAAGCTCTTTATTCGGGATATACAAATAATTCTCCCCTGTAATTTTCAACCAAAATCTTTCCGTCCGATACAGACTTGACATATTCCGGCAACAGTGGAAGTTTACCCCCTCCTCCGGGAAGGTCGATCATGTATTGAGGCACACAAAGACCTGAGGCGTGCCCGTGAAGAGATTTCATGATGTTAAGACCTTCTTTGACTGTGACCCTGAAATGCGAGGTTCCTCTTACAACATCAGGATGATGAATATAATACGGCCTGACTCTTACGGTGAGAAGCTTGTTCATAAGAGTTCGCATTACGAACGGATTATCATTAATGCCCTTTAGAAGCACTGTCTGGCAGCCGAGCGGAATGCCGGCATCGGCAAGAACGGCGCAGGATAGAGCCGCTTCATTTGTTATTTCATCGGGATGGTTAAAATGGGTGTTTATGAAAAGAGGGTGGTATTGCCTCAGAACAGAGGCAAGGTTTTTTGTAATGCGCTGGGGCAGGGTGCATGGAACTCTTGTGTGAATGCGTAATATTTCAATGTGTCTTATTGAACGAAGAGCTCTAAGTATGCGGTTGATGACTTCATCTTCCAGCAAAAGCGGATCGCCGCCGGATATGATAACATCACGAATCGTATTATTCTTCCTGATGTATTCTATTCCGGTATTTATGGTGGAATCCGTAACCGTAAAAGGACTGCCGACTTTTCGTTTCCGCATGCAGAAACGGCAATACATGGCGCATTGATTTGAAACCATGAAAAGCACCCTGTCGGGATAGCGGTGAGTGAGATTTGGTACAGGAGACTGTTTCTCCTCGCATAAAGGATCATCGGAACCGGATACATCTTCGATTTCCCTTATATCCGGAACAGCCTGTTTCTGTAAATTATCTCCCGTATTGATCATCAGCGAGAGATAGTACGGATTGATTCGCATCGGATAGAGATCCGTAACTCTTTTTATTCCGCTTATATTTAGAGGCAGATATTCTGCGAGAGCTTCAGCGGAGTTTATGCTGTCTGAAAGCAAACAATGCCAGTCCGAATATTTTTTGTAGCCGTTTTCTTTCAAATCTGGTAATTTCTCCCTGTGGGCAATATTTTCCTGAAGTATATTGGTAAATGCTGTTCTTCCAACGAAGTCGAGTTGATGTAACCAATAATCATATAATATTCAGGCTATTGTAAAAGTATATTTCCCCTCCCTTGACGGGAGGGGATTAAGGGGAGGGTGAGATAAACTCCCTGACAACTCTGCTTTTTCCCCCTCACCCTAACCCTCTCCCGCAAGGGGAGAAGGAATTTTTTGATTTCGTTGCTTATAAGGTGCCATTCACGGCATAAAATTAGCTTTTTTACGAGTCCATTATGAGTTTAATTTATATGATTTATTTTAACAAGGATGAAACTGCCGAATAAATCAAAACAAGATGAGGAGAGATAATGAGAGATAAAAAACTGCCGGATGATTATACTGAGAAATTGAAGCGAAAAATAAAAAAATGGGGCGCCGATCTTGCCGGAATTGCCGATCTTGAGCCTTTAAAAGAGATTGAGGTTAACCCGCCCGACCTTCTTGACGGTTTTACAAGAGCCGTTTCGATTGCAGTAAGGCTGCCTGTTGCGGTATTTGAACAGATCAAAGACAGACCGACACCTCTTTATGCTTCCGTTTACCAGACGGCAAACCGCTTGCTCGATGAAATGGCTTTCAAAACCTCCGTTATGCTTCAGAATGACGGATATTTGAGCCTTCCTGTTCCTGCATCCCAGGTTCTGGACAGAAAGAACTGGATGGGCGCAATAAGCCATAAGGCTGTTGCAAGAATGGCAGGTATAGGATGGCAGGGGAAAAACCTTCTTCTTATCACGGCAAAATACGGATCAAGGGTGCGGCTTGTCACAGTGCTGACAAACGCTCCCTTAAAGGTTGACGGTCCTGTAAAGAACAGGTGCGGAGAATGCAACATGTGCCGTGATGCCTGTCCTGTCGGAGCTATCAAGGGTGTTGGCACCGCAACACATTACCGCGACAGGGAAGAGGCGCTTTATCTTTCGCGCTGTGCCGGTAAACTGGCCGGGGAGTTTGCGGCAATTCCGGATGTCGGAGTTCCGGTGTGCGGTATTTGTATAAAGGTTTGCCCTTTCGGACGCAGGTCAGGGATAAGGGGGCAGGGCAGTAGTCAGGGATCAGTAGTCAGGGATCAGCTGACACCTGGCAGCTGACAACTGGCAACTGACAACTGATAAACTCTGTCAGATAAGTATTTGAGTTTGTCGAAAGGGAAAAAAATGACTTGGTTCTCTCAGATTCATCCTGTAGTTCAGGCTCTTATCGCAACTTTATTTACGTGGTTTCTCACTGCTCTGGGCGCGGCCTGTGTCTTCGGCTTTAAAAACATGGGCAGAAAGACGCTTGACGGGATGCTTGGATTCGCGGCCGGAGTTATGATAGCCGCAAGTTACTGGTCCCTGCTTGCGCCCGCAATCGAGATGTCGGAAGAACTCGGTTTTCCGGCATGGCTTCCCGCTGTTACAGGATTTCTTACAGGAGGTTTTTTTCTATGGGGCGCCGACAAAATACTTCCACATCTTCATATAGGTTTTAAGACCGAGGAGGCGGAAGGGATAAAAACAAGCTGGCACCGGAGCGTCCTTCTTGTGCTTGCCATAACTCTTCACAACATTCCGGAAGGGCTTGCTGTCGGAGTAGCATTCGGGGCTGCGGCAGCGGGGTATCCGGCAGCTTCGCTTGCCGGGGCGATTGCCCTTGCAGTCGGAATAGGAATCCAGAATTTTCCGGAAGGTCTGGCTGTCTCGATGCCTCTTAAAAGAGAGGGGATGTCGGCAGGGAAAAGCTTCTGGTACGGGCAGTTGTCAGGCATTGTCGAGCCTGTTGCCGGTGTTATAGGAGCAAGCGTTGTTTTTCTGGCAAAGCCGGTACTTCCCTTTGCTCTCTCGTTTGCGGCAGGCGCCATGATTTTTGTCGTAACGGAAGAGCTTATTCCGGAATCACAGCGTGGAGGAAATACCGATTTTGCAACTATTTTTACCATGATCGGTTTTGCTGTTATGATGACGCTTGATGTCGCATTCGGATAGTTTCCATCCGGAGACAGGCCTTTTTCGTTGACAGAAATGCTTTAAAATTATATAGTTTAGCTAAGATTACGCATAAAAAAGCCTGTCAGAATTCAGTTAGAGATATCTGAGAGGTTGATAGGAAGCTGAAAGCCGAAAATAAAAGCAGAAGATAAAATCATTAGAAAACAAACACTTTCCGCCACACAGTTTGGCGGATTGCAACCTGGAATCCTGGACCCCTTTCTCCCAATGTATTGTGAGGTATCTTATTTGTGAACGATATTATCCGGAAAATTATTACTTCCCGAAAAGAACTGTTCTGGGATAAAAGTCCGTTGGATCAGGAGAAAGACAAGTTTGTTATCGTCGAAAGGATTCTTGAGTTTGGAACGGAAATCGAGTCCCAGGCAGTTGTTTCCTGCTACGGCGAAGAATTTGTCAGGGAGGTTGTCCGCAACAGCCGGAACCTCAGCCCCAAAACGGTTAATTATTTTGCCGGGTTATTAGACATTTCCAGGGAGGCTACGCGATGTTTTTCCGATGTATCACCGAAGATATGGCAGCCATTCTGAAAAACCCGTTCCTGAGAGAGCTCCCCCCGCAAACATATCTTGCGGGCGGAACTGCTGTGGCTCTTCATCTTGGCCATCGACTCTCCATAGACCTTGACTTTTTTACACCCCATGATCTGGACAGCCTTCAATGGTTCAAGGGGCTGCAAAGAGCTTTTGCCGGGGAATTTACATTATCTGCCGTAAAAATTGAAAATAATACCCTGGTTGTGACCATGAACAGTACAGGATTCAGTCTTTTTGTCTATCCTTATAAACTCATGGAGACGACTATATCGGATGATTCCCTGCCGACGCCTTTAGCCTCGCTGCGTGATCTGGCCCTCATGAAGCTCATCGCTATCAATCAACGAGGGGCGTGCAAAGATTTTATCGACCTGAAGTTCATAATGGAAAATACCGGTCTGACTTTAAAAGTTCTTCTACAGGATCTTAGCCGGAAATACACAGTGGGCGAAGAGATGTTATTCCAACTGAAGAAGAGCCTGATCTATTTCGACGACGCCGAGCGGGACTTGAACGTAAACATGTATGCAGCGGGCAGCGGACGCTTTGAGCGGCTTGCCGATGACACATGGCTGGATACAAAACGTTATTTTAAGGATCAACTCCAAAAAAATTGGTGATGATCTATGGAGCCACTTTCAAAAGTCTCAACAATCCCCTCCCATCAAGAGAGGGGAAACATGCTTTTGCAATTGGCTCCATGGTAATTATTCCATTGACACAAAACCCAATTTGGTGTCTATCCATACACATAGGTATGTGAAACGGTCTTGACTGAGAACCATCAACCAGTCATAGCCTGCATCAAGTTACCTTTTCAACCTCACAGATCATCTAAACACCGGGGGCAACCCAATGAAAGATCAATCCAAGACGAAGCAGGCTCTGATCAAAGAGATATCCGTCTTAAAGCAGAGAATCCAAGAACTGGAACAATCGGAGACAGAACGCAAGCGGATGGAACATACCTATAAAGACAGTGAATTAAAATATCGCTCTCTTATAGAACATTCGAGCGACGTCGTGTTTTGTGTCGATAAAAACGGGGAATATAAATTCGTGAACCAGGTATTCGCCTCGACATTCGGCAAGACGCCCGACTTTTTTCTGGAAAAAACATTCTGGGATATATATCCTAAGGAGCACGCTGATCACCGTCAGGCAACAAGCATCAAGGTCTTCGAGACAGGCGAAAGTCAGTCGGTGGAAGTTGTCGTGCCGCTGCCAGACAGAACCTCATATTACATTGCAAAAGCAAATCCAGTGAGGGATGAAACTGGAAAAGTGGTGTTGAACCTCACCCATGCCATCGACATCACCGACCGCAAGCAGGCTGAGGCGGCGTTGAGTAAATCTGAGGAGAAATATCGGACCATCATCGAAAACATGGAAGACGGCTATCATGAGGTGGACCTCAAGGGAAATTTTACTTTCTTCAACGAATCAATGCTCAAAATATTAGGTTATGAGAGAGAAGATCTGCTGGGGATGAACAACCGTCAATACGCAGATGAGGAAAATACTCGTAAGGTCTATAAGGTTTACAACCAGGTTTATCGAACCGGCGAACCGGTAAAGAATTTTGAGTGGCAGATTATCAGAAAGGATGGTGATCGCAGAGATATCGAAGTTTCCATATCACTCATCCGGAATACGGAGGGACATCCGACCGGATTTCGGGGCATCGTGAGAGACACAACTGATCGCAAACGGGCGGAGGATGCGCTGAAATCTTCTCTGTCTTTGCTCAGTGCCTCCCTTGAATCCACTGCCGACGGAATTCTGATTGTAGACGGAAAAGGAAAGATTACACGATGGAATCAGAAATTCGCCGATATGTGGAAAATACCCAAAGAAATTCTCTCCAACAATGATGATGAAAAAGCAATAAACCATATTCTTGCGCAGCTTACTGACCCGGAGCAGTTTGTAGCAAAAGTCAGGAAATTGTATGAACAACCGGAGGAATCGAGTTTTGATCAGATTGAGTTTTTGGACGGGCGCGTTTTCGAGCGTTATTCCCAACCCCAAAGAATTGAAGATAATATTTTAGGTCGTGTATGGTCATTCCGGGACATTACCGGGCGTAAGCGGGCCGAGGATGCGCTGCGGAAGAGTGAGGAGCAATATCAGACATTGGTGGAAAATGCTAATGAGGCCATCCTGGTGATACAGGACGGAATGGTCAAATTTGTGAATAGCAAGGCGTCTGAGTCGTTCGGTTATACGGAACAGGAATTATTGTCGACGCCCATCTTTGAATTAATCCATCCCGAAGATCGAGATGCAGTAATAGAACGATATCGTCAAAAGATCCATGGCGATACGAGACACACCCTGAATACTTACAGGACCATCCACAAGAGTGGCAAGACTCAATGGATTGAGATCAGTTCTGTCAAGATCGAGTGGGAAGGTCGACCCGCAACACTGAATCTCGTTACGAACATAACGGAGCGTTTAAGAGCTGAAGAGGAAAAGCAAAGTCTGATTGAACGCCTGAATCGTGCGGAGAAGATGGAGTCCCTGGGAATTCTGGCGGGTGGCGTAGCCCACGATCTCAACAATGTGCTGGGCATTGTGGTCGGCTATGCGGACATGCTGCTGATGGGTACGGATAAATCAAGCCCGATAAGATCCAAACTTTTTAGTATTATGGATGGGGCTCAGAAAGCCGCCACTATTGTGGGGGATCTTCTGACCCTCGCAAGAAGAGGAGTCTCCGGCAGAGAGGTTGTTAATCTGAATAAAATCATCGCTGATTGGCAACAATCACCTGAGTTTGAGAAGCTCTCTTCCTACAATGCTGCTGTAAAGATCAAGACCGAACTCGAACCTGGCCTGCCGAACATCTCCGCCTCTTCCGTACATCTTAACAAGACCATATTCAATCTGGTGTCGAACGCGAGTGAAGCCATGAAGAAAGATGGTTGTGTGACCATCAAGACAACCAACCAGTATCTGGACAGGCCGATTCAGGGATACGATATGATTCAGGAGGGAGACTATGTTGTCCTTTCTGTATCCGATACAGGGGAAGGAATAAATGCGGATGATATTAAACGCATCTTTGAGCCGTTTTATACGAAGAAGGTCATGGGAAGAAGCGGAACGGGATTAGGACTTGCGGTAGTCTGGGGTACGGTGAAGGATCATAATGGCTACATCAACGTCGAGAGTGAAGAGGGAAAGGGAAGCACTTTTACCCTTTATTTCCCCATAACGAGAGAAGAATTATCCGCTGGACATGTTGCCGTCTCCATTTCCGAATACATGGGGAAAGGCGAATCCATCCTTGTGGTTGATGATGTGAAGGGGCAGCGGGATCTGGCGGAAGAGATGCTCAGGAAATTGAATTACAGCGTAACAAATGTCTCAAGCGGTGAAGAGGCGGTCACTTACTTGAAGGCGCATAAGGTTGATCTCATTGTTCTGGACATGATTATGGATCCCGGCATGGACGGGCTGGACACATACAGGAGCGTGCTTGAGATCCATCCCGAACAGAAGGCGATTATCGTGAGCGGTTTTTCGGAGTCGGATCGTGTGAAAACTGCCCAGGCTCTTGGTGCAGGCGCCTATGTTAGAAAACCCTATATCATCGAGAAACTGGGACTGGCCGTGAAAAAAGAGCTTGACCGAGCAGTATGAATGAAGGCGGATTAAAGTTCACCTGTACAAGATGAAAGATGCAAGCGCAGAAAAGCTGATTTTCTGCTTCTGATGGGCTATCATCCTGTAGTCAAGCATCCGGCAATTTTGGCGGCCATCCTTCCTTTCAAGTCGTAATCCGTGGTCATATCCCACTTTAAAAACGGCACTTTAAGAACGGCTTGACATAAATATCAATATTGATACTATATAAAACATGGTCGGAATCGAAGATATTCTTGTGCAGATGAAAAACAATCCCGCGAATGTTCGGTTTGCAGATTTGAGCAAGGTCTGTAGTCATTATTATGGTATAGCGCGGCACAAGGACGGAAGTCACCATGTGCACAAGACACCTTGGAAAGGAGATCCGCGTATCAATATTCAAAATCATAAAGGAAAAGCCAAAGCATGCCAGGTAAAGCAGGTGCTGTTGGTTATTGAGAAGTTGGAGGTTGAGCATGCCACTGAAGAATGATCGTTATACCTATCGCGTAACCTGGTCTGAAGACGATCAGGAATATGCAGGCTTATGTACTGAATTCCCCAGCTTAAGCTGGATAGGCAAGACACCCGAGGCAGCGCTGAAGGGTATCCGTGAAATTGTCCAGAGTGTTATCAATGATATGAGCCAAACCGGGGAAGAGATACCCGAGCCGATTGCATGTAAAAGATACAGCGGTAAATTTATGGTGCGTGTCCCCCCTGAAGTTCACAGAAATCTTGCTATTCAGGCATCGGAATCAGGTGTCAGCCTGAACCGGATTGCTGGTGCGAAGTTAAGCCGATAGCGGGAAAGGTGTTTTCGGTATCGTGATATTTCCGAAGACATTGAAAATCTACCACGGTCCATCTGTTCCCCGATCAGCCTATTGTTTACAGGTCGTAATGTACATATAATAGCTGATTATTCGGATTGACAAAATTGTGGGCTGCTTCCTTCTATCAGCAATGTCAATCTCGACGTAATTGCTTGATTGCAATTCATAATAAACACAATTCACGCCTGTTGACAAACATCAACAGCACACAATTTTGAGGCCAAGATTTCCTTGACATACAAGAGTGGCTTTCCTATACTCACTTCAAATGAAAGCAAGTTCTTAGTGCGCCAGGACTGGCGGAATCCGTGCCGAGCGAAAAAAAAGATAGAGTTTTAAATCCAAAGAAAGAGGTTAATTGATGAAAACAAAAATATTCCTGTGTCTGGTTGCGTGCACATTGTTTTTCGCATGTTCTGAGAAAAAAGTTTACCATAAAACCTCTCTGCCGGATCCCAAATCATTCAATGCCCATTTCGGCGACATGGATACAAACGGTAACGGTCTGGTCAGTTGGGATGAATACAAAACAAAATTTCCGAATGCTGAACCCAAAGTATTTGCAGCGATTGATCTTAACGCGGACAATTCGCTGGATCACGATGAATGGCACGCATTTAAAGCCGCCCATGGATTGAAACACCAGGATTAGTTCTGGCCCTCCCGGTGCGTTTCGTAAAAGCGGATTAATCTATTTGTTGTTAGGCATTTCTTTTGACAAACCATCGTTTTTTTTCAAAATAATAAATTATTGCTTAATGCTCTTGCATTTATTGATCATAGCTTTTCAAGGAGGGTTTAAATGAAATTAATCAGAAGCGCCATATCATTTTTGTTGTTGTCTTTGCTCTCAACAGGACTTGCGTTTGCCGATACTGATGCAAAAGGGTGCAAGGATCATCCACTATTCAATCGAATGAGTGGTTTTACGATCTATGAATGTAAAAAATCATACGACCAGCTGATTATCAAGGTTGATAATAATCCAAAATCTGAAAAGAATCTTAAGCCAGAGGGTGATTTGACTACTATTAATTATATCTTCAAGAAGTCCGCTGATACGCCATCTCCTCCCAGCGATTTGCAGGTAATGCGTAATTATCAGAATGCTGCAAAACAAAAAGGCGGTGAGGTTATTGTTGATAAACCTGGCTATACCGCACTGAAATTTAACCGTGACGGTGGCATAGTTTACGCAGTCGTTCGCACGGCTAACGCTGGTTACCGCTTGCGTTTGGAAATATTAGAAGAAAAAGAAATGACACAGGAAGTAACTGCAAACCTGATGTGGGAAAAGCTTCAAAAAGACGGCTTTATTTCTTTCCAGATCAACTTCGATACAAATAAAGCTATCATTAAACCAGAGTCTATGTCGCTAATAAAGCAAATCTCTGATTTGATGAAGAGCCAGCCAGCCCTGAAAGTAACTATTGAAGGCCACACTGATAATCAGGGCACTGCTGCTGCCAATAAAGTTCTGTCGCTTGATCGAGCAAAGTCTGTGGCTGCCGCTGTTTCGGCAGATGGAGTCAAATCAGATCGCATGGAAACTGTTGGGTGGGGACAAGAAAAACCAATAGCAGATAATCGCACCGAAGATGGCCGGGCAAAGAATCGTCGAGTGGAGTTGGTCAAGAAGTAAAAATGTTGAAAATTGCAGGACAAGTCTAAAGTGTTGACCAATCTAAGGGGGTACGACGAGCATTCTCCAGGCAATACGGCTTCTGGCGGCCCTATGTCGAGCAGTGCTATCTTCTCCCTCGCTCATTCTTACAGTATCAATGATTTAAGATGGTTAACTTGCAGGTTTGTTGAGTTCTATGCATTTTTAAGGTTGCAATTTGCACCCTGTACGTACCCAAAAATTCTGTTTTCGATAGGCCATTTAGCATAGCAGTTTTATGTG
>JAABQB010000043.1 GCA_011391695.1 Desulfobacteraceae bacterium
CTCTCCAGCTCTCATCTCCCGGCAAATTTCTCTGTTGGCATACATTCCTTGATTTTATTGAACCGAAACAGCGAGCGCATTCCCCTTTGCTTGCGGCAGATTGCAGAAATGATACTTTAAGATATGAATAAATTAACAGAGCTTTATTAAAGTTAAGAAGTGTGATAAAGAAAAAAATACCTTATAATAATTACACAATTCTTGGAAAGTAAGAGATATTTCGCTATATTAAGTCAACAGACATTTAATGATTTATGTCGTTTTTGGAGGTTTAAATGGCAACCATAACCAGAATTACATTCGATTCCAAGATAATGGGAGGAAAACCCTGCATACGCGGCATGCGTGTAACTGTAGGAACCATAGTTGGTCTTGTCGCATCTGGTCACAGCAAAGAGGATATTTTGGGACAATATCCATATCTCGAACCGGAAGACATTGACGAAGCGCTCACATATGCTGCATGGCGTGTCGAAGAGATTGATGTGCCGGTAATTTGGGAATCAGCATGAAATTGTTGATAGATATGAATCTATCTCCGCAATGGGTATCTGTTCTTGAGAATGCCGGTTGGGAATCAGTTCACTGGTCTTTTATTGGTCGGCCAGATGCATCAGATAAAGAGATCCTTGATTATGCTACTTCTCATGGCTACGTCATTTTCACCCACGATCTTGATTTTGGAGCTATACTTGCTGCAACGAATGCGGAATATCCGAGTGTGATTCAAGTTCGTACACAGGACGTTACTACCGACCATCTCTCTCACTTTGTTGTTTCAGCGCTCAAACAGTTCAAAAAACACCTTGATGAAGGTGCCTTAATTACAATCGATGAAAAGAAGTTTCGAGCTCGTATTCTCCCCTTGCGAGCATAATATAGAGAAACAAATCAAACCGGGCAGAAATAGTCTTTTGAAAAGGGAAAAAACTTGGGGACGTCCTAAACATTTAAACTTATTTCGTAAATATAGGGTTCATCAATATATAAGTTGATAGCGGCGAAACAGATTATGACGGTTTTGCTCCTCTGATCAACAATCCGGAAGAACCAGCCTAAATTACAACCTTGAGATGCCGGGCAGGACGCTGTCTTCCCCGGTATCTTAAATCACAGAAGCGCAAAGCGCGTTGCCATTTAAAACTATCGGCAGCGCGCTTTTTTTTACCCTCCAGCTCTCACCCCCGGCAAATTTCTCTGTTGGCATACATTCCTTGATTTTATATATTTTTAGAGGATGTTCGCGCAGAGCGTGCTAACATTGCTTTTCGTGTTTGATAAAGGATAATCATATCGAGATTTGAAGTCTGCTGCAAAGGGGCCTGAACAATCCCTAAGCGGCAGTCTTATTTTAAAAGGACGGTATGGGGAACTATGGTAATCAGGGAAATCGTCGATAAATTTCTTTTCGATGCAGAACTCTTATCATTTCAACAACATTTTCGGTTACTTTTATTCCAAGCCTGTAATCACCAACCCTAATCCTGAAATAACCCGGATATCCTTCGATTTTTTTGAGACCCGATATATCTGATAGAACATCAACTCTCTTAATTTGCTCAATCAAATCCAAAAGCCGCTTCTTGATTTTTGATTCATGACTGATGGCATCAAGATCCTTACTGAATCTTTTAGCGTAGAGAATATTCATAAATCACACGGAAAGTTGTGAAAGGATACGCTCTTCTGAAACATATTCTCCTGTATCACCTTCTTCTATAGCCAGAGCAAGCTTCATATCCAATATGGCTTCAGATACAGCGTCCACCAATAAATCTTTTCTCTCAATAAGGACGCTCATAATGGCTTCTTTCATCAACTCTTTAAGTTCTGTCTTTGAGATTTCCGGCATTCCCATATCGGCTAGCCTCCTATTTTATCCTAATCTAAATTTAATTTTTTAACTGCCAACAACAGCAGGATTTATACATAACATAATTTTATTGAAATATCAAAAGTATTTAGAGGATGTTCGTGCAGAGCGTGCATTGAAACAATATCTGCCGATGCTGATACTGATTTTAGAAATTATAGGGGACGTACATCAATATATAAGTTAACAGCGGCGAAACAGATTATGACGGTTTTGCTGAAGGTGGTGTTGATTTTACTCCTCTGATCAACAATCCGGAAGAACCAGCCTAAATTACAACCTTGAGATGCCTGAGAGGACACTGTCTTCCCCGGCATCTTAATCACAGAAGCGCAAGGCGCGTTGCTGCATAACTTTATCGGCAGCGCGCTGTTTTTGCCCCAAGCTCTCACACCCCCGGCAAATTTCTCTGTTGGCATACATTCCTTGACTTTTATTGAATTATATCCCAAAATAACCTTGTGAAATAACAGCTGATTTGTATTGATACATCAGTTTTCGGGAAAAACAAGGAGACATTGTGCAGAGCGTGCTTGGCTTGGAAAGACGCCAACGCCAGAAACATAATTAGAATTGACAATCTGCATATCATTGGTATAATATACCCATATGAAAGCCGAGCTTATTATTCATAACAAGGCAATAGACGAGCACGGCAATACGGTTGAGATTAAACTGTGGGCGGTTGAGAAATCTTCAGACAAGCCTCATGGGTATAAATATTCGCTGGTTTATGTCGCGGATGCGAAACGTGTGATAGGTTATGACAATGCTGAACAAAAAGGCGATCACCGGCATTTTGGGGACAGCACTGAGCCATATACCTTTACAGGCATTAACCAATTGATAAGGGATTTTTACGGCGATATAGTTTCGTATAATAGGGGGAAATAATGAAAGTAAGAAAAGTGAAGATCGGCATAAGGGATGCGGAAACACTGCTGAACGAATTTGGGGATGCCGCATGTTCCATTGAAGCAGGTAAAAAAGTGAAGCATGAAAGGGGCGTGTACTTTACGAACATCCGGGCATTTCGCAAGGCATTAACACAGAAACGGATGGAGATGCTCCATGCAATTAAAACTGAACAGCCGTCTTCCATAAACCATCTGGCCAGGATACTGCATAGGGACATTAAGAATGTCGCGGCTGATGTCCGGTTTTTGGAACAGGCTGGACTTATTGATACGAAAAAGGAGACCAGCAAGGAAATTTCGCCCCATGTTATGTATGATAAGATATTGCTGGAGATAGCAGTGTAGTAAGAGTTTAGGGGGATATTTAGGGGAGCGTTCGCACGCATGGTCCCAAAACGGGAAAAGAGTATAATTATCAATAAATTGTTGAAAGAAGAGGTTGAAAGAATTAAGCGTCAACTGGAGGAACAGCCCTTGAGTGTCGCCTTTCATGAGGCATCGGAAGACCGGGAGCGTCTGTTGGCAATTAAGGAATGGGGATCTCTCGATCTGGAAGATTGGATAGAAAAATCATGAAGCAGGGCGAAATCTACCTGATTAACCTGGACCCGTCCATCCATTCCGAAATCGGCAAGATCCGGCCTGGGTTGATCCTCTCAGTCAACTCCAGGGAGTATAGGGGACATTTTACACACTTAGCGCTATGCGCTAGATGTGTAATATATAAAAACAGATGCCTGTTGTTTTCAAGTGTTGTTTTCAAGTTGACAGATTCATACATCTCCTCTAATCTGGCACAAAGATATCGTTGTCTATATAAGTTTAATTACGTTACACTGTGTACGATTCGGGAAATAAGCAGGAGGTGAGACATGTCGCTTGCAGCCAAAAAACATGATTATCCCTATATCATGTCGAATCCTGATATCGGAGGGGGAAGGCCGGTAATCGAAGGCACGAGAATTACCGTAAACTGTATTGCCGGATATTATCAGCTTGGCATGAGCATTGATGAAATTCTCGATAGTCTTCGTCATCTAACCCCCTCCCAAGTTCATTCAGCATTAGCTTATTATTTCGACCATCAGGACGAGATTAATATGGATTTAGAAGAACAAACTAATATTGAGTACTGGAAAAATCAGGTTCAATCTCATCTCGGATAATAATAAAGACGGCGGATGAAACTGAAATTGTTCTTAGATGAGGATATCCACACAGGCCTTGCTCGCGCATTTCGGCAGAGGGGATTTGATGTCGTTCATGCTCAAGATTTGAAAAGAAAAGGAAAATCTGACAGTGAACAACTTGCGCTTGCCGTACAGGAAGAACGCTGTTTAGTAACTTTTAATATCAGGGACTTTGTACTTCTGCATAATCAGTATGTTGGACAGAACAAAGAGCATTGGGGGATCATTGTTTCCAAGCAGATGCCAATTGGAGAAATCCTCAGGAGATTATTAAAAAAAGTCGGCTTGGCAACGCAGGCTGATTTTAAGAATCGTATTTATTTTCTGTGAGGTAATTGCAAAACTATTTGTCATCCCCTACACATAGTGAAATGGTACAGGTATAGCGGACACCTCGAAAAGTGTTATAGGTACGAAACTTTTGGAGGTGAAAAATGATAATGAAGAGAAAGAGTTATTCGATACAATTTAAAATTGACGCCGTTAAACTTGTGACCGAGCAAGGCTACAAAATCTCGGAGGCCGCCCGGAATCTTGATATCCACCCGAATGTTCTGCGGCACTGGAGAAACCAGCTTAAAACCGACAGCGACCAAGCATTTCCTGGCAAAGGCTATATGGCATCGGAAATAGAGGAACTGCATCGGCTGCGAAAAGAAAATAAGCGGCTTCAAATGGAGCATGAAATCCTAAAAAAGGCCGCGGCCTTCTTTGCCAAAGAGTCAATGTAAGGAAAAAATATAGGGTACATCAATATATAAGTTTATAGCGGCATTCATGGTTGATTCGGTTCTATTGGAACACCTCGTTAAAAAAAGATTCTTGTCAAGCTTTTTCAGCTTTTTCTGCCATGCCAGGTGTCGTTTGAAGCTGTCAATTTTTCTTTCCTTGGAAAAAAGCATGAAACGTATCGCCTCCATAGGTCCAAGGATCTTGACAAGCAGGTCAACCCCTTTTTTTATAACGACTTCCTCATCCATATATTTAACGGCTTTCATTTAATGTCCTTTTAAGCAGGAACCAGGGATTGTGAACCAGGAACCAAAGCCCTTATTTTCGCCTTGCTGTTTCGATATCAGCGGCTATTTCTCCTCTGCCGATTTTAACTGAATTCCGGTATTTCTGAAAAATCCCGTTTTGCCGGCGAAATTATGATTTTCCTTTTTTCAACTTTCCAGTCCAGCGCATCTTTTACTGATAAACCGATATTATCGCGAATAGCCTTGGGAATGGTCGTTTGATATTTCGAAGTAATGACGGATTGCATATCGTTCCCCCTGCAAATTTATTCCTTACGAAAAAAGAATAATGTTAGGAGCCAATTGCAAAAGTCCTAAAGAGAGAAGAATTTGTCATTCCCACGAAAGTGGGACACGCAGTGAAGCATAGCGCTATCCAGTCTTTTAAGTATTTTGCAAAAACTTCTGGATTCCCGTTTGCACGGGAATGACGACTTTTGCAATTGGCTCTTAGGATTAACGAATGTCAAGCGCTTAAAACCATACGTCGGCTTTCAAGATATTCAAAAGATAAGTTAACAACAGCATTAAATGATGCCAAAGGGGTGACACGCCGTGAAGATCGAGAAGGGATGGAGGAGGCGACAAGGGAGATGTCGAAAATAGGATAAACTTTTAACCTGCGCTGACAGTAAATAATTTCTCCGGTCTTTAAAATGAACTTGCAAATATCAAGGCATCGGGATAGATGGGGTCAGGATTAAGCAGATTAACGCCTATAGAAATTTAACTTGTTTTGGGGAAGGAATAAATTTTGTATAGGGCATAAAATCTTGTATCCCATTTTGTCCCCAAATGTTTTTTGAAATAAAAAAAGGCTACAAAGTAAATTGTAACCTATTGATTATACTGGTCGGGGCGAGAAGATTTGAACTTCCGACCCCTTGAACCCCATTCAAGTGCGCTACCAGGCTGCGCCACGCCCCGACACAGGCCTTTTCACCTAACACTTTGAATTTGCCGTGTCAAGATATGAATGATAACAATAACAATGAACTCGCAGTAAGTCGAAATATGCTCACAAACTTTTTTATTTAAAACCGGGGAAACCTTATATGCATATAAAAAAGAGAAAGCTTTTAGTACCGGCAAAACTTGAGCCTGGAGATACCATCGGAATAGCTGCACCAGGAAGCCCCTTTATTTTAAAGGAATTCAAAAGGGGTCTTTCCGTGCTTGAGTCTATGGGGTTTACAACATACTGCCCTGAAGGCATATTTAATAAAAACGGTTATCTGGCCGGGGTTGACGAAAGCAGAGCCGCTGTTTTGAATGATCTTTTTTCTGACAGCAGAATTAAAGCTATTTTTTGTGCCAGGGGCGGTTTTGGCTCAATGAGGATATTATCTTTATTGGATTATGATAATATATGCAAAAATCCAAAGATCTTTGCCGGGTACAGTGATGCATCGGCCATATTGTCTTTCCTTTATGAAAAATGCCACCTTGTCACTTTCCACGGGCCTATGGTTACAACTCTTTCAGAAGCCTCAAAGCGAACAAGGCTGGCTATGTTTTCAACACTTACCAGCAGGCTCGATTTTGAAATTAAACTTAAGAAAGGCGTTACGTTAAAGACCGGAACTGCATCGGGCGCACTGCTTGGCGGAAACCTTGCAACGCTTTGTCATCTTATCGGGACATCCTTTTTACCAAGTTACAGGGGACACATTCTTTTTATAGAAGAAACAGGAGAGGCTCTTTACCGGATTGACAGGATGTTAACCCAGATGAAGCTTGCAGGGTGTTTTGATGGTCTTGCAGGGTTGCTGCTGGGTTCTTTTACAGACTGCGGTCCGGCAAAAGAGATATATAAAGTTGTAACCGGAGTATTTGGTGAAATGGGTATTCCTGTTCTTGCAGGATTTGACGGCGGTCATGGGAAAGAAAATATTACAATCCCATTCGGGATTAAAACAACTCTTGATGCCGGCCGCAAGAATATTTCTTTCAAATGGCAACGAACCGGCTAATCGAGGGGAAGCACTTTCCCGCCGGGTAAAAAGTCGTTTTCTGACTTATTATAAAGGTATCATAAGATGTTTATGGAACAGGTTGATAAAATAATGACGCAGGCTGTTCAGGAGAACATATTTCCGGGCGGGGTGCTTCTTGTTTCTGTTAAAGGTTCTGTAATCTTTGATAATGCATTCGGTTATGCAAACATTATCTCGCATGAAAGGATGACAAAAAATACGATTTTTGATCTTGCATCGCTCACCAAACCGCTTGCCACTTCACTTGCGGTAATGAAACTTGTTCAGGAAGGCAAGCTTGAAACAGATAATAACCTGGGATCAATTCTGCCTCAATGCAGGAATACGGATAAAGAACCGATTGAGATAAAGCATCTGCTTTGCCATAATTCAGGTTTTCCTGATTACCGTCCATATTATTTAATCTTGAAAGATATTCCTCAAAACAAAAGGCAGGATGCTTTAAGGGATATGCTTGTAAAGGAACCTCTGCTCAGCGCACCCGGCAAAAAGACTTTATACAGTGATCTCGGATTTATGATATTAAAATGGGTTGTCGAAGCTGTTTCAGACCGGCGTCTTGATTGTTTTGTGACGGATGAAATATACGAACCTCTCGGTCTGAAAAATCTTTTTTTTGTTGATCTGAATTCAGAATATAAAAGCAGAAAGACCGGGAACAGGATGTTTGCCGCCACAGAAATATGTCCATGGCGGAACAAGCTGCTTGAGGGTGTCGCAGATGATGAGAATGCTTACGCGGCGGGAGGAATTGAAGGGCACGCAGGCCTTTTTGGAACTGCACAAGATGTAAATTCTCTTTTGACAAAATTGCTTTTTACATTTCACGGAATATCCGACTCTTTATTTGCCCCGGAACTTGTCAGAACTTTTTTTGGTCGGCAGGAAGGGACAGACTGGGCGCTTGGTTTTGACACGCCTTCTTTGACCGGCTCAAGCTGCGGCAGATATTTTTCCCGTAAGAGCGTCGGGCATCTTGGTTTTACAGGAACTTCTTTCTGGATAGATCTTGACAGATTCGTTTCAGTGATATTACTTACGAACCGTGTTCATACATCAAGAGATAATGTGAAGATCAAAGAATTCAGGCCTGTTTTGCATGATGCCGTAATGAGAGACCTTCTTGACAAAGGAATTTTATAGTTCTTCCCGTTCTTTTTTGAACCGGAACAGAGAGCGCATTTCCCACTGCTGGCAGCGGGAAATCTTCAAAAGAGATTTACATCCAGAAATTTTTATTAAACCTGATAGATTCCCCTTGTAATAGAGATTTATTTCTGGTAGCAAATCAATCGGTTTGTTCAGGCAGATCTCCCGTGGATTATTATAAACAGAAAAATACCCCATTTTTATATATATTCGAGGTAACATGAATCTTTTTATGAATGGAATATTAGGAGCCTTTTCAAGCGATCTTGCCATTGATCTTGGAACTGCGAATACGCTTATTTTTGTTAAGGGTAAGGGAATAGTTTTAAATGAGCCATCGGTTGTTGCCGTCAGCGGGGATGGCCGATCAAAAAACCGCGTTCTTGCAGTCGGCCTTGAAGCTAAGAACATGCTGGGAAGAACACCCGGCAATATCGCTGCCGTTCGTCCAATGCGCGACGGCGTAATAGCCGATTTTGAAGTTACCGAGGCAATGCTTCGCCATTTTATCCACAAGGTTCACAACAGGCGCGCTTTTGTAAGGCCGAGAATTATAATTGCGGTACCATCGGGTATTACACAGGTTGAAAAGCGTGCCGTCAGAGAATCTGCAGAATCGGCTGGAGCCCGTGAGGTCTTTCTAATTGAAGAACCGATGGCAGCTGCAATAGGGGCCGGGTTGCCCATATCGGAACCCATCTGTAACATGGTTGTTGATATCGGAGGGGGCACAACCGAGGTTGCCGTTATCTCTCTGGCCGGAATCGTTTACAGCAGATCAGTGAGGGTGGCCGGCGATAAGATGGATTCTGCGATAATACAATATATAAAAAGGAAGTATAATCTGCTTATAGGCGAAAGATCTTCCGAAATAATCAAAACTGCAATAGGCAACGCATATCCGGATCCCGAAGATCTTGAGACGATTGAGGTAAAAGGAAGGGATCTGGCATCGGGAATTCCGAAAATTCTGTCTATCGATTCAGAAGAAATCCGGCTTGCAATTTCGGAGCAGATCGATACGATTGTTGAAACGGTCAAGATAGCACTGGAGCATACACCTCCTGAACTTGCTTCCGACATTGTTGACAGAGGAATTGTACTGACCGGCGGTGGGGCATTGTTGAAGAATCTGGACAAACTCCTCAGGGAAGAGACCGGTCTTCCCATATCGATTGCCGAAGATCCTCTGTCTGCGGTTGCTCGTGGCGCGGGAAGTGCTCTGGATAGTATTGAAATCCTAAAAAAGATTGTAGTATCTTAAATTCATGTTTTCAAAAAAGACAGTGATGATTGTCGGAATAATAATTCTTGTCTCTGTCAATATCATTTTCCTTTCTGTTTCAAGCAAATACCGTTATACAGCTTACAGTTCCGGACGATTTGTCTTGAATGTTATAGCTCCGTTTCAGGATGTAATAACAGATACAATACGTTTCACTAAAAATGTCTGGCGGCATTATTTTTTTCTTGTGTCGGCAGCAAGAGAAAATGATAATCTTAAGAAGGATCTGGGCAGGCATATTCAGAAGAGCAACGAATACCTCGAGATCGAGCTTTCAAACAACAGGCTGCGCAATATGTTCGATTTCCGGCAAAACATAGCCTGCAAGACGGTTGTGGCCGAAGTTATCGGTGCAGATCCCTCCCCGTGGTACAGAACAATAGTCATTAACAAGGGCAAATCTGATGGTATCGGCAAGGGAATGCCGGTAGTAATTCCTGAAGGTGTCGTAGGCCAAGTGGTTGATACCGGCAACAATTATTCCAGAGTGTTGCTGATTATTGACCGGAACAGTGCGGTTGATGCTCTTGTTCAGGGGAACAGGGCGCGAGGAATCGTTAAAGGCATCTCTTCAGACAAATGTATTCTTCAATATGTTGTGCGAAGACATGATATCGGCGTCGGTGATATAATTATTACTTCAGGATTTGACGGAGTTTTCCCCAAGGGGTTAACTATCGGTTTCGTTGAGAAAATATCTCAGAGCAGTTCTGGCCTGTTTCATGAAATTGAGATTACTCCATATGCTGATTTTGAAAAAATAGAAGAAGTATTGGTATTGAAAAGCTTCTCAATGAACAAATGAGACTCCCCGCAGCTCAGCAGACAAAAAGAACCAATGAACTATCTTTTATACTTTTTTTTATGCCTTGTTTTAATATTGATTCAAACAACGGTGATTCACAACCTGCCGCTGTTTAAGGGGTTTTATGACCTTTTGATTGTTGTTGTGATATTCCTCGGGCTTTACCGTAATTTACGGGAAAGCATATCAGTAATCCTGTTTGCCGGCTTTATGATGGACAATTTATACAATGGCCCCTTCGGTCTCTATCTGACTGTATATTTGTGGTTATATGCCTGTATCAGATGGTCTTCGGTATATTTTAATGTAAGAAGCATATTGTTTCTGGCATTTATTGTTCCGGCGGGTGTGTTGTTCGAAAATATTATATTCCTTGGTTCTTTTGCCATGTTCAATTCGGGTTCCTTTCATCCTTCCGGGATTTACGGCGTTGTTGCAAAACAGATAATATGGGCAATGATTACGGGGCCTGTTCTTATAATGCTTTTGAACTTTTCACACAGCATCTGGAGCAGGTGGTTTAACATGCATGTTGCAGGGCAAAAAGAGCAATGACGTTTCTTCAAACAACGATGCGTAAATCTATCAGAACTACCGACAGCGAATGGTTCAGGCTTCGTTTATCAGTGGTCATGACTCTTGTTACCGCTGCTTTTGTTGTCCTTTTCTTGCGGTTGTTTTACCTTCAGGTTTTGGAGGGTGAAGAGTTCAGGCGGCTTTCTGAAAACAACTGTGTACGATTGCTGACAATTCAACCCCAGCGGGGGTTTGTTTTCGACCGCAATGGAGCATTGCTTGTAGATAACCGCCCTTCATTTAATCTGAGTATAATACCGAAGGATGCCAAGCCTGTTGAGTCGGTAATTGACATTCTGTCCCGGTATCTGAATGTTCCTGCCGAAGAACTGATGGCAAAGGTCAGAAACATAAAAGGAACATCTTCATTCAGGCCGGTTTTACTGAAACAGGATATCGGGAGGGATGCTCTTGCATTGATTGAAGCGCATAAATATGAACTCCCTGGAATTTCAGTGGATGTCCAGCCAAGAAGATATTATTTGCATCGGCAAAGCGCTGCTCACCTGATAGGATATTTGAGTGAAATAAATTCGAGCGAACTTAAGGGTGGAAAATATCCTGAATATAAACCCGGAGATTTTGTGGGTAAGTTCGGGATAGAAAGAGAATTTGAAAAATATATAAAGGGGAAAAGGGGCGGACGTCAGGTTGAAGTTAATGCGGCGGGCCAGGTTGTCAGGGTTTTAGAAAATATTAATTCAGAACCCGGGAACAACATATATCTTACAATTGATCAGCGGCTTCAAAGTAAGGCTGAAGAGCTTTTAAAAGATAAGGCCGGAGCTGTTGTCGCAATGGAACCTTCTTCCGGGCAAATACTTGCTATGGCAAGCAGCCCGGCTTTCGATCCTAACGAATTTGTATGTGGCCTGACACATGATGAGTGGAAAGATCTAATTTCACAGCCTGCCAGGCCGATGGGAAACAAAGCCGTTAAAGGGGAATATCCCCCGGCTTCAACATATAAAATTGTTACGGCAATTGCGGCACTTGAAGAAAAGGTTATAGATGTTAACACTTCTTTTTACTGTCCCGGCTATATTAAGCACGGGAATCGGGAATTCAGGTGTTGGAAAAAGGGAGGACATGGTTCAGTTAATGTCGTCAGAGCGCTTGCGGAATCATGTGACGTTTTTTTTTATAATGTGGGGCAGCGGCTTGATATCGATAAGCTCGCCTGGTACGCAAAGAGTTGCGGGCTTGGGGCTCCGACCGGTATTGGCCTTGAGCAGGAGAGTGAAGGCTTAATCCCGTCGGCAATCTGGAAGAAGAAGCGTTTTGGGTCACCCTGGAGCAGCGGCGAGACGCTTTCTGCCGTTATCGGACAGGGCTATAATCTGGTTACGCCTGTTCAAATGCTCGTATTGACATCTGCAATAGCGAACGGAGGGAAAAGAGTTAAGCCGTATGTTATGAAAAGAATTGAAACTCCCGGCGGGCAAAACATATTAAATGGTGAAACTGAAATAGTCGGCAATCTTCCTGTCAGCCAGAGCACATTGAATATTGTAAAAAAAGGATTGTGGGAAGTAGTCAATACGGATTATGGCACGGCACGGATAGCCCGACCCGGCGGAGGAATCGAGATATCCGGCAAAACCGGAACAGCACAGATCATTGGAAGGAGGGGAAATGAAACGAGTTACGAAAGAAAGCTCCCCGATCATTTTAAACCGCATGCGTGGTTCGTTTCGTACGCTCCTTCCTCCGATCCTAAAATAGCCATATCTGTGATTATTGAACATGGCGAACATGGTTCGAGCGCTGCCGGTCCTATAGCAAGGGAACTTGTAAAATGTTATTTAAATCCGGAAGCCGTCGTTGATGACAATGGTCCGGATACAAAAGTTGTATCTGATGCCGTTAATGATGAATATTAACAGCTTCGGCTTTTTCAAGGTAACTGCCCCGGGTGGATAGGCTGTGGGCTGTTAGACTGTAGGCTTTTAGCTAAAAGCCTACAGTCTAAAAAGCTACAACCTAACCGCTTACAGTATAGACAATTTGAGTGGTTATTTCCCAAGATCGAAAAAAATAAGACAGGATTATTGAATATAAAATGATAGATCGCAGGCTTGTTCAAAATTTTGACTGGGGACTTATCGGCATTACTTTGGCTATCTCATTGCTGGGAATTATGACTCTTTACAGTGCTGTTACTGCAGGGAAATCAATTCCCAATGAGGCTATCTATTTAAAACAAATCGTCTGGTATTGCATTGGCTTTGGAGCAATGATCTGTTCTTTTCTGTTTAATTATAAGGCATTGGACAGGTGGGCTATCGCCATATACTGCTTAATTGTTTTTCTCCTGTTGCTTGTTCCATTTCTGGGAAAATATGCCGGCGGATCAAAGCGCTGGTTAATGGTTGGCCCTGTTTCCTTTCAACCGTCTGAATTCGCAAAGCTTGCCGTTATCATTATTCTTGCAAGGTATTATTCAAGAGCTGCAAGCAGTAAAGGCTTGTCCTTCAGGGATTTGTTCGCACCTTTTTTATTGAGCATAACCCCCTTCATCCTGATAGTCCTGCAACCCGATCTTGGAACGGCCATGATGATTTTTTTGATAGCCGCATCAATATCCCTGTTTGTAAAAATAGAAAGAAAGGCTTTCATTTATCTTATGTCCGGAGGTGCGGTTACAATTCCACTGGTCTGGTTTTTTCTGAAGGATTATCAGAAACAGAGGATACTTACATTTTTAAATCCTGGCCATGATCCTCTTGGCGCTGGATACCACATTATTCAGTCAAAGATAGCCATAGGCTCAGGAATGATTTCAGGAAAAGGATTTCTCAAAGGAACTCAAAGCGCCCTTTCCTTTTTGCCTGAGCAGCATACAGATTTCATATTTTCAGTGTTTGCGGAAGAGTGGGGCTTTATCGGTTCATTGGTTCTGCTGCTTCTTTTATTCATGCTGGTTGTATGGGGACTCAAAATAACATACGGATGCAGGGATACTTTTGGAACTGTACTCTCTTTCGGTATTACGGCGATGTTGTCTTGGGAGGTAATTGTAAATATTGGAATGGCCATGGGCCTGATGCCGGTGGTAGGCGTGACTTTGCCGTTCATAAGTTATGGCGGGTCGTCAATAGTTGCGACCATGATAAGCATAGGCATCCTGCTGAACATAAGCATGCGAAGATTCCTGTTTGAATAAATCTTTTTTATCCTTTTGTGGGACATGCATTCGCATCTGCCCCGTACCATGGCATGGCTTCAGACCGGATGTTATGCAAAGGAATCGATGAATTTATATCAATATTTCATGGGTTAACCATTAATATCCGCCTCTTTTTTCACCGGAAAAAATATTTTTAAAAAACCTTTGACAAGTTGTTTGTACTGGTGTTATAGACCCGCAGATTTTACCCATCTTTGTTCGATAAATATAAGTTCGATAAATATAAGTTCGATAAATATAAATTTTGCATCAATTTCTGCGATGGAGGGTTTTATATGATTAAAGTTGATGTATCGGTTTTTATACAGATCGTCAATTTCCTCTTTCTGATCTGGGCATTGAATATTATCCTGTATAAGCCAATCCGAAAAGTACTCCTGGAAAGAAAGGAAAGGATTGGAGGCCTTGAGCAAAGTATTGAAAATTTCAATGTAAATGCACAGAAAAAAGAAGATGCTTTTGCATCAGGAATTAAAGATGCGAGGTCAAAAGGACAGATTGAAAAGGAATTACTGCTGTCTGCCGCTCAGAATGAGGAAAAACAGCTGCTTGAAAAGATAAATAAAAAAGCCCAGGACGATCTATCTCAAATGCGGGATAAGATTGCAAAGGAAGCTGAAAGTGTAAGAGGCTCTTTGCAAAATGAAGTTGATGTATTTGCCAATGCAATTAGCCAAAAAATTCTGGGGAGGGTTTTTTAATGAACTTGCCTTTTGTCAGCAGGAATCGATTTGCATTGTTAGTTATTGTTATGACTGCGGTTTTACTTTTTCTTGCAGGATCGGCTTTTTGTTCATCCGAAGGCGAGGGCGGCGGAACTAAAGGGTGGATTAATACAGATACCTATCGTGTTATGAATTTTGCCGTTCTGGCAATCGGCCTTATAGTTCTATTGCGGAAGCCGGCTTCAAATGCCCTCAATGACCGTATTAAAGGCATTAAAGAGCAGTTGAATGATTTGGAAACAAAAAAGCTTGAGGCTGAAAAGAATCTTGCACAATACAACGAGAGGCTCTCCCTGCTTGATAAAGAGGCTGAAAAGATTGTTGCAGAATGTATCAAACAGGGTAACGAGGCAAAGAAAAGAATACTCGATTCTGCCGGTGATTCAGCCTTGAAACTGGAAGAACAGGCTCGGAGAAATATTGAACATGAATTCAAGCAGGCAAGATCAAAGCTGAAGGAAGAGGTTGTTGAAAAGGCTCTTGTTATGGCAGAAGAGATTATTAAAAGGAATATAACCGGCAAAGATCAAGAAAAACTGGTAAGTGAATATTTAGAGAAGGTGGTGGCATAGTGAAAAATTTAGCTATTTCAAGGCGTTACGCCAGAGCTCTTCTGCTTATCGGTAAAGATGATGGAAAAGCTGAGATCTATAAGCAGGAACTGGATGCGGTTGCGAAACTTGTTGCAAAGGATAAGGGGCTTGATCGCGCGCTCACAAACCCGCTTTATGGTACTGTTGCGCGTAAAAAAGTTTTGCAGCTGGTAGTTGAAAAGCTGGACCTTTCTAAGGCAATGAAGTCTTTCCTCTTTCTGTTGTTTGATAAGGGTCGAATAGGGTTTCTTGGTACCATCAACGAATTTTATCAGAAACTGGCTGATGAACTCAAAAATGTTGCGCGGGCCAGCTTGGTTTCGGCCACTGAAATTTCTTCCGAATCCGTTGAAAAGATCCGTGCCACCCTGTCAAAAATGACAGGTAAAGATATTATTCTGGATATTAAGGTAGACCAAAGTCTTATCGGGGGGGTAGTTTCAAGAATAGGCGATCTTGTTTTGGATGGTAGCATCAAAACACAATTACTCAATATGAGAGAATCTTTAAAAAGGGGTGAGCGTGTCTAATGGAATTAAGAGCTGAAGAAATAAGTCAAATAATTAAAGGTCAGATTGCCGATTATGACAAGAAGGTTGAGCTAAGCGAAACCGGTGTCGTCTTGTCTGTTGGCGATGGAATTGCCAGGGTATACGGACTTGAAAAAGTCATGGCATTGGAGCTTGTCGAATTTCCAGGCGGCATTTTGGGTCTTGTGCTTAACCTTGAAGAAGACAATGTTGGTATTGCCGTTATGGGCGAAGTTACCCACATAAAAGAGGGTGATGTCGTTAAACGCACTGGACGGATTGCCCAGGTTCCTGTTGGTGAGGCGGTTTTAGGGCGTGTTGTATCCGCGGTGGGTGAGCCGATAGATGGAAAGGGCCCGATTGATGCAAAAGAGTTTAGAAGGGTTGAAATGGTTGCCCCGGGTGTCATCGCCAGAAAGAGCGTTCACGAGTCGATGCTGACCGGCCTTAAAGCTATCGATGCAATGACTCCGGTAGGCCGCGGGCAGCGTGAACTTATTATTGGTGACCGCCAGATAGGTAAGACTGCGATTGCGATAGATTCAATCCTGAGCCAGAAAGGTCAGGACGTTTATTGCATCTATGTCGCATGCGGCCAGAAGAAATCAACAGTTGCCCAGGTTGTTGCCGTTCTCGAAAAACACGGAGCGATGGAATATACTACGGTTGTTGCAGCATGCGCAAGCGATCCAGCTACGCTTCAGTATGTCGCTCCATATGCCGGATGCGCCATGGGAGAATATTTCCGTGATAAGAGTCAGCATGCATTAATCATATATGACGACCTTTCAAAACAGGCAGCTGCTTATCGTCAGGTGTCTCTTCTTTTGAGACGTCCGCCCGGTCGTGAGGCCTATCCCGGGGATATTTTCTATAACCATTCAAGGCTTCTTGAGCGTTCCGCAAAGCTGAATGATGAGCTTGGCGCGGGCTCGCTTACCGCCCTTCCGATTATTGAGACTCAGGCAGGCGACGTTTCCGCATATATTCCGACAAATGTTATTTCGATTACAGACGGGCAGATTTACCTTGAACCCAGCCTGTTCTTTGCCGGTGTTCGTCCCGCCATCAACGTAGGTCTTTCGGTTTCACGTGTCGGTGGTGCGGCTCAAGTCAAAGCGATGAAACAGGTAGCGGGCAGTCTCAGGCTGGATCTTGCCCAGTACCGCGAACTTGAAGCATTTGCAGCTTTTGGAAGCGACCTTGACAAGGCAACACAAAGACAGCTTACACGAGGAGCAAGGCTTGTCGAGATATTAAAGCAGCCGCAGTATAAGCCACTCCCAATAGAGAAGCAGGTAACAATACTTTATGCCGGAACTAGAGGCTTCCTTGATAAGTATCCGGTAAGTGTTCTTGCCAAATATGAGGCGGGACTTTTTGCATTTATTGCCGATAGATATCCACAAATATTTAAAGAACTTGCCGATAAAAAAGTCATCAATGATGAACTTGATAAACTGATGACAGACGCCTTGAACGCTTTTGATGAGGAATTCAAGGATACGATTAAATAATATCGGCCCGGACTTCTTATAATAATATTGTAATTTGTGAATATATAAGGGTTGAGTTGAATGGCTACGTTAAAAGATGTCAAAACAAAAATAGGCGCAGTAAAAAAGACAAAGCAGATTACAAAAGCCATGAACATGGTGGCTGCTTCCAAACTTCGCGGCGCGCAATCCAGCATGACCGGTTTTCGGCCTTATGCGAGCAAATTTGCAGAGGTTCTCGGCAGTCTTGCACAGCGAGGTGGAAATGAAGCAAATCAGTTGCTGGCGGTGCGTGAAAAGATTTCAAAAATAAGTATCCTTCTTTGCACTTCAGACAGAGGATTGTGCGGTGGGTTCAATGCAAATCTTATGTTGAAAGCCGAATCATTATTAAAAGAGAAATCGAAAGAAGATATTAAGGTTTCTTTTGAATGTTTTGGTAAGAAAGGCAGAGATTGGTGCCGAAAAAAAAATCTGGAAATTGCAAGCGAACACGTTGGAGTTGTGGGCGGCAGGTTCGGGTTTAATGTGGCTGTTAAGGCAGGCAGAAAGCTGATTGATAGATATCTGGATAATGAGTATGATGAAGTATATGTGATATATTCTGAATTTAAAAGTGTGGCTAAACAATTGCCAGTGATAAAAAAGCTTCTTCCGATTCCACCTATTGAAGCTGCTGAGAAGAGCAAAGAAGCTGAAAAAAGTTTTCTTGCTGAGCACATATGCGAACCTTCACCATCCGAATTGCTTGATGAGATGCTTCCGAGAAATGTCTATGTCCAGATTTACAGCGCTCTTTTGGAGACATCCACAAGCGAGCATGCTGCGAGAATGGCAGCGATGAACAATGCAACCAAGGCTTGTAACGATATGATTAATAGTCTTACTCTGGCATACAACAAGGCCCGACAGGCTTCCATCACCGCAGATCTTATGGATATTGTAGGTGGAGCGGAGGCGCTTAAAGGGTAAGAATTGAAAATACCGCATTCAGTTTTGATAGGAGGTTTATAGATGGGAGAAAACATTGGTAAAATAAAGCAGGTTATGGGTCCTGTTGTTGACGTGGAGTTTGAAGAAGGAAAGCTTCCGAACATCCTAACCGCACTTCTGATCAGCAATCCTGCCATAAATAATGAGCAGGACAATCTAGTGGTGGAGGTTGCCCAGCATCTTGGCGACAATGTAGTTCGATCAATTGCGATGGATGTAACAGATGGATTGGTAAGAGGCATGTCAGTCAAGGATACCGGAAAGCCGATTATGATGCCTGTAGGTCCGGCCGGACTTGGAAGGGTATTGAATGTTGTCGGACGACCGGTCGACGGGCTTGGGCCTGTAAGTCATGAAAAAATGATGCCGATTCACCGTTTAGCGCCTAAATTTACGGAACAGGATACAACTGTTCGTGTTCTTGAGACAGGTGTAAAAGTTATAGACCTGCTGGTACCGTTTCCGAGAGGCGGGAAAATGGGTATGTTTGGAGGCGCCGGAGTCGGTAAAACAGTTATAATGATGGAAATGGTAAACAATATCGCCATGCATCACGGTGGTATTTCCGTATTTGCAGGAGTCGGCGAAAGAACACGCGAAGGAAATGACCTGTACCATGAAATGAAGGTTTCCGGCGTTCTTCCCAAAGCAGCTCTGATTTATGGTCAGATGACAGAACCTCCCGGAGCAAGAGCAAGAGTTGCGCTGTCCGCATTAACCGCCGCCGAATACTATCGTGATATAGAAGGGCAGGATGTCCTCATTTTTATTGATAACATATTCAGGTTTACCCAGGCCGGATCTGAAGTCTCTGCTCTGTTGGGACGCATGCCGTCTGCTGTCGGTTATCAACCCACTCTTGCTGTTGACCTTGGCGAACTTCAGGAACGCATTACTTCTACAGACAAGGGATCAATAACAGCTGTCCAATGCGTTTATGTTCCTGCAGACGATTTGACCGACCCTGCCCCTGCTACTACTTTTGCCCATCTGGATGGAACTGTTGTTTTGTCGCGACAGATTGCGGAACTTGGAATTTATCCCGCTGTTGACCCGCTCGATTCAACATCAAGAATTCTGGATGCCTCATATATCGGCGAAGATCATTATCTGGTTTCACGTAAAGCTCAGCAGATTCTTCAGAAATATAAGGAGCTTCAGGATATTATTGCTATCCTCGGCATAGAAGAATTGTCCGATGAAGATAAGGTCACTGTTTCAAGGGCAAGAAAGATCCAGAGATTTTTATCTCAGCCATTCCATGTTGCTGAAACTTTTACGGGAATGAAAGGCAAATACGTTAAAATCGCCGATACGGTAAGAGGGTTCAAGGAAATTTGCGAAGGCAAGCATGACGATCTTCCCGAACGCGCATTTTATATGGTCGGCGGTATAGAGGAAGCCGTTGAAAAAGCAAAGCAAATGGCCGATGAAAAGTAGAAGCGAGGGTATATAATATGGCCGGAAACATAAAATTAGAAATTGTTACACCTGAAAAAACAGTCGTTAGCGAAGAAGCGCAGATTGTTATGGCTCCCGGCTCTCTGGGTGAATTTGGAGTTCTCATTGGCCATACACCTTTTTTCACCACTCTTAAAGTGGGGATTATCCGGTATAAGGACATTAAGGGAGAAGAAAGACTTGTTTTTGTAAACGGGGGATTTGCTGAAGTTCTTCCCGACAAAGTTAC
The DNA here is from genome assembly GCA_011391695.1 of Desulfobacteraceae bacterium. Lineage (GTDB taxonomy): Bacteria > Desulfobacterota > Desulfobacteria > Desulfobacterales > RPRI01 > RPRI01. Next base: position 20,029 of record JAABQB010000043.1, read on the forward strand.
TGTGCTGGCTGAATCTGCTGAAAGAAGGCGTGATATAGATGTGGAAAGGGCTAAGTCCGCTTTAAAACGCGCCCAGGAACGTATGGAAAAGGCAGGTGCCACCCAAGATATTGATTTTATGAGAGTAAGGGCCGCTTTGGAAAGGTCTATGCAACGCATAAAACTTGCTGGAACGATACGATAGTATTTCCCAGTATATTTTTTTGATATTTATCCGTTTTTAAAGGATTATAAAAAGGGCAGCCTTATAATACAGGTTGCCCTTTTTTATTGATAAGTATATTCCATATATACAGGTAATTATTATGCAAACAGAAGATAAACTTGCGGCAATCATTCTTGCCGCCGGATTAGGAACACGAATGAAATCAGACAGAGCCAAGGTGCTGCATGAGATTAACGGCAAACCTATGGTGATGTATGTTATTGAAACTGCAAAGAAAATCGTCGGAAAAGATATTGTTCTTGTTGTAGGAAAACAGGCTGAAAAGGTGAAAGAATTAGTATCAGCTGTTTATGAAGTTCTTTTTGCTTTACAGGAAGATCAGCTTGGAACCGGACATGCAGTTAAGTGTGCTCTTCCGTTGATTCCTGAATATTCGGAACAGGTTTTAATCCTTTGTGGTGATGTCCCCCTGCTTTCTTCCGGCACGGTAACAAAACTCTATGATAACCATATCAGGAAAAAAAGGGATGTCTCTATCCTTGCTGCTGAAATTGAAAACCCGCAAGGATATGGAAGGGTTATCATGGATAAAAAACAATCTGTTTTAGGAATTGTTGAAGAAGCGGATGCTACTGCGGATCAAAAGAGAATAAAAACCATTAATTCAGGTATATATTGCGTTAAAAAAACTTTTTTGGAATATTCACTAAATAAAATCAAAGCTGATAATGCGCAGGGTGAATTTTATCTTACAGATATAGTTAAAATAGGATATAAAGAGAATAAAAATGTTGGTGCAATTATTGGTGAGGATAAAGAAGAAATACTGGGTGTTAACAGCGTGCAGGATTTGATGGTTGTTGAAGGAATAATTAAAAAGCGATCGGGTATTATATCTTGACTTTGGCATAGATAGAATATTATAAAAGTTCAAATAGACGAGGTGATAGGTTTGGATAAGGAAATGATTCTGCGTCAATTCGAAGAGATAGAGCAAAAACTTGAAAAAGTGGCCGCACTTTGCAAATCATACGAAGCAATAAATTCAGAACTTAAAAATAAAATTATGAAATTAGAGGAGGAGCTGCAGGGGAAGATCGAAGCGGAAAAGAGCTATTCCCGTGAGAGAGATCTTATTCGGTCAAGGGTAGATAATCTTCTTTCCAAGCTCAATGGCATTACAGAAGCTCATAATTAGAAGCCATATTATTTGTTTTTGAAAGGTAGATTTTTATTTATTGGAACATCTTGTAAAAATAGAACTATTTGGGAAACATTATACATTTAAATCCGAAACTGATGCAATACAAGCAACAGAAGTTGCCGACTTCCTCGTTCAGGAAGTCAGAAGGATTGAGTCCCAGCTGAATGATTCTCCAACAAGCCTGAACCAACTTGGAATTATGATTATGACTGCCTTGAATATTGCCAATAGTAATTATGAGATTAAAAAAAATCACTCTGATTTTCTGTGTGAAATCTCTGAAAAATCGGCAAATATGATAAAATTGTTGGATAGTTGTTTAATATGAATGTCTGATGGAATTTCCATATTGAAGAAAATGTTTTGGAATGATATATTTTTCGTGCTACCTTTCGAAATCTCAGTATCTTGCAAATAATATAAAGGTGTTCCTGTCCGGATTTGATGATGATGTAAAAAACCCCTGCCGTGTTCGTGATTGATATTTGTTCTTTGATCCAACAAACATAACAATAGGGCCTTCCTTGGTTTTGGTGTGCATGTTCTGCTTGTACAGAAAAGCCTAAAGAAACCATAAGGTACTAACTTTGAACGTTCGGTTCAGAGGCTTATCAACACGGCACTGTGGTGGGGGTTCATTCCCCGGGGAATCAAAAAGAGACATCCTGAAAAGGTGTTTATTCCTTATCTTTTTACTTCCTTTCCTCTTATAATTACTTTCATACCATTAACCATATTTCCTTTCCATTTATTTTACTATCATCAGTTAGGATAGTTTCGGCGGAGCCGATTAGCATATGGCATGAAAATTTTACTGATTAAGGCAAAAGCAAATAAATAGTTGAATATACATTATTATGAACGATCAATATCGAAAACTTACTGTTTTATAGCTCATACTGCACAAGTGGAGATAACCGATGACAGATATAAAATATATAATAATTGCCGGCATAGTTATTTTTGGAATAGGATATGCCGTTGCTTATTGGGTTAAAGGGAGAATAGCCTCTCAGAAAATCAAGGCTGCTGTGAATGAAGCTAACAGAATAATAGAAGAAGCAAAGATCAAGTCGGATTCTATTATTAAGGAAGTTCAGATTGAAGCCAAGGATAAGCTTTTCAAGATGAAAAGCGAGTTTGATAATGAAAATAAAGAGACAAGGGCAGAGCTGAAGAAAAGAGAGAAAAGATTAATCCAGAAGGAAGAAAGCATAGATAACAAGCTTGAACAGATTGAACGGAGAGACCGGGATATTTCAAGAAAAGAGGTTATACTCCAGAAAAGAGAAGAGAATATTGAGCGGAGTGAAGTTCTACATAATGAACTGATTGAAGAGCAGAAAAAACAGCTCGAAAGGGTTTCAGATTTAACTGCCGAAC
>JAABQB010000044.1 GCA_011391695.1 Desulfobacteraceae bacterium
TGGGAGATGATCTTAAAGAGGTGAATGTATTCCATCCGGAGACGGCCGAATAATATTGAGGAGGGCATATGATTGTTGCCAAGAGAAAACCCTTTGATGAGATAAAAAGCCTTCTTAAAGGTTACAAAAAAGTTCTCAATGTGGGTTGCGGAACCTGTGTGGCTGTGTGCCTTGCAGGGGGTGAAAAAGAAGTTGCGGTGCTTAATGCCGAACTTGATATGGCGAGAAAACTTGAAGATAATCCTGTTGAGATGGGCGCGATTACGGTTGAAAGGCAGTGCGACAGGGAATATCTTGAAGCTCTTGATTCCATGGTCGGCGAATATGATGCGCTCCTTTCAATGGCGTGCGGAGCGGGAATCCAGTTTCTTGCCGAAAGGTATCCGGAAAAACCGGTGCTGCCAGCAGTTGATACTACGTTTATAGGCGTCAACCAGGCTGTCGGGTGGTACGAAGAAAGATGCCGCTCGTGCAGCAGTTGTGTTCTCGGACTGACGGGCGGCATATGCCCAGTAACCATGTGTGCCAAGGGTCTTTATAACGGTCCGTGCGGCGGAACGAACAAGGGAAGCTGCGAAATAGACAAGAACCAGCCGTGTGCGTGGTACATGATATATGAAAGGCTAAAGGCACAGAATCGTCTGGATTGTATTACCGAGATTACTCCTCCTTCCGACTGGCAGAATCAGATTCCGAGGACAGTGATACAGCCGGGATATAAAAAGCCGGAGTAGGTATAGAATTAAAGGATTCAAGGAGTCAAGGATTCGAGGGTTCGAGTGAAAAGCATTAAAGTATGTTTATAGAACGCCTGAACCCTTTTTGGATAAAAAACTGAACTCTTTACAGCAAGACAGTGGTTTTGATCCCCGGATGGGGCAATAAAGGATATGCTTATGAAATCAGGAAGCAATTTGGAAAAGGTCTTGACGGCAGGTCATTTTGCATTTACCGGAGAGCTTGGTCCTCCCCGGGGAACGGATGCTAAAGAAGTAAGGGAGAAAGCATCCCATCTGAAGGGTATGGTGGACGCGGTAAATATAACAGACAACCAGACGGCTGTTGTTCGCATGTCCAGCTGGGCCGCTTCCATTATAATTCTTCAGGAAGGTCTTGAGCCCAATTTTCAGATGGTGTGCCGTGACCGAAACCGCCTTGCGATGCAGAGCGATATCCTCGGCGCGTATGCGCACGGAATACGGAACATGCTTTGCCTTTCAGGAGACCACCAGAAATTCGGGGATCATCCGCAGGCGAAAGGGGTCTTCGACATAGATTCAATGCAGCTTATCGGCATGGTAAAAAGGATGCGTGATGAAGGAAAATTTCTGAGCGGGACTGAAATAGGCCATCCGCCGCAAATTTTTATCGGAGCTGCTGCAAACCCGTTTGCCGATCCTTTTGAATGGAGAGTCCACCGCCTTGCAAAAAAGATAAAGGCTGGAGTTGATTTCATCCAGACGCAGTGCATATACAACATGGAAAAATTCAGGACATGGGTGAAGCAGTCAAACGACATGGGACTTACGGAGAAGGTATATCTTCTTGCAGGGGTCACTCCCATGAAAAGCGTCGGTATGGCAAAATACATGAAAAACAATGTTCCGGGCATGGATGTTCCCGACGAGCTTATCAAGAGACTCCAGGGAGTTGACAAAAAAATGCAGGCCGATGAGGGCATTAAAATAGCCTGTGAGCAGATCGAAGAATTCAAACAGATGAAGGGAGTCGCAGGCGTTCATCTTATGGCAATCGAATGGGAGCACAAAGTTCCGGAGATTGCCGAGCGTGCAAAGATGCTTCCAAGGCCGGTGTTATAAAAACAGGGGCCAGCAATCAGGGATCGGTTGCCAGGGGGGATCAGGACAGGCGTGAATCGCGGATCGTGAATCGATCAACGAACCACGATTAACGAATAATAAGTAAAAAAAAGCCCGTTTCTGTTTTTGTGACAGAAACGGGCTTTTTTTTATAGCCTAAGCAGCTTTGGAAAGCTTTACTGCACAGACCTTGTATTCGGGTATTTTTGATATCGGATCGAGGGCTGCATTGGTCAGCTTGTTGGCTGCCGACTGCGCGAAATGGAAAGGAATAAAGACAGTTCCCCTGACAGCCGCAGGGGATATCCTGATCTTTGCCGTTATATCTCCTCTCCTTGAGGCGATTTTTGCCATAGTTCCGTTATCAAAGCCGTATTTTCTGGCGTCGGCAGGTGAAATTTCAACAAAATTCTCCGGCGCCCTTTCATTCAGCCCTTCGCTTTTCATTGTCATGGTTCCGGTATGGTAATGGTAGATAATTCGGCCCGTTGTGAGATAAAGCGGATAATTATCATCAGTCTGTTCAGCCGGAGGTATGTATTCAATTGCATGGAAAACACCCTTTCCAATCGGGAAAGCCTGGGTATGAAGAACAGGGGTGCCCGGATGGTCGGGAGTCGGGCATGGCCAGTGAATGCCTTCTTCTTCCAATCTGTCATAACTGATTCCGGCGTAGGAAGGAGTAACTTTAGAGATTTCTTCCATTATGGCCCTGCTGCTTTCATATGACATTGGAAATCCCATGCGGGATGCTATTTCGCAGGTGATTTTCCAGTCATCTTTAGAATCTCCCGGGGGATCAACAGCTCTTCTGACACGCTGAACCCTTCGTTCAGTGTTAGAAAAGGTTCCCTCCTTTTCAGCAAAGCAGGCGGAAGGGAGAACAACATCGGCGAGCTGTGCCGTCTCCGTCATGAAAATATCCTGCACAACAAGAAAATCCAGATTTTTAATGCTCTTTTCCGCATGATTTAGATCAGGATCTGAAACGAGCGGATTCTCACCCACTATATAAAGAGCCTTTAGAGTTTTATCATGGGCTTTGGGTATCATTTCAGTAACCTTTAATCCGGGTTTGTCCGGAAGACCTGTGACTCCCCACGCATCTTCCATCTTTTTTCTCGTGCCAAGGTCTATAACCTTCTGGTATCCTGAAAATACATCGGGAAGACCACCCATGTCGCATGCACCCTGAACATTGTTTTGACCTCGAAGCGGGTTGACTCCTCCGCCTCTTATACCGAGGTTACCGCAAAGCATGGCAAGGTTTGCAAGTGACTTAACATTGTCTGTGCCCGTTGTGTGCTGGGTGATGCCCATGCAGTATAAAATGGCGCCGGCTTTTGCTCCTGCATATAGCCTTGCTGCGTCAATCAGATCATTTGCCGGGGTTCCTGTAATTGATTCGACATATTCAGGTGTATATTTCTCGGCAACTTTTCTTAATTCTTCGAAGCCGGTAGTCCGGTTTTCAACAAAAGTTCTGTCATAAAGCTCTTCTTTTATGATCACGTGCATCATTCCATTTATCCAGGCCACATCTGTTCCAAGGTTCTGGCGCAACCATATATCTGCAAAATCCGCCATTTTTATGCGTCTCGGATCAACAAGGATGAGTTTCGCGCCTTTAAATTTCACCGCCCTTTTAACAAAAGCTGATAAAACCGGGTGATTCTCCGTGGTGTTAGAACCCGTCAGCAGAATTACATTGGCTTCCTCAACATCGCCTATGGTATTTGTCATTGCCCCGCTCCCGAAAGCTGCGGCCAGACCGGCCACTGTTGAGGAGTGTCAGAGACGGGCGCAATGATCTATGTTGTTTGTTTTAAGTGCCGCCCTTGTGAATTTCTGAACGATGTAATTTTCTTCGTTTGTTATTCTTGCCGAGGTCAGGACGCCTATGCTGTCCGGACCGTGCTCTTCCTTTATTTTACCGAGTTTTCCGGCAACAAGAGAGAGCGCTTCGTCCCAGGTAGCTTTCCGGAAGCTGCCGTTTTCCTTTATTAACGGATCCGTAAGGCGCTCGGAGGAGTTGATAAAATTATATCCGAATCTTCCCTTAACGCAGAGACTTCCAAAATTGGGCGGAACGTCATCGACTCCGGTGACCTTTACAACCTTATTGTCCTGGACGTGCAGATAGAGCTGGCATCCTACACCGCAATAGCTGCATGTTGTCTGGATTTTATCGGTTTTCCAATGTCTGACTTTGTAGCGGGACTCCTTTTCAACGAGTGCTCCCACCGGGCACGCCTGGACGCATTCTCCGCAAAAGACGCAATCGGAATCCTTAAGGGGCCTGTCCCCGGCAGCAATGATTTTGGTGGATGCCCCCCTGTATCCTATATTTATGGCATTGTTGACCTGCACTTCATTGCATGCCTGTACGCAGCGTCCGCATAAAATGCATCTTGAGAAATCCCTTATGATGAAAGGATTTGCCGACTCCATGGGGTAGCGTATTCCGGTTGAGGGGAATTTGTCGCCATTTACCTGGTATTTGTAAGCAAGGTCCTGAAGCCTGCAATCTCCCCATACAGGGCAAAGCTCACCGCTGCCGTCGTCTTTCTGAACGTCAAGCTGAAACTGTGTCCAATCCTTGCCGTCTGAGCCGCGGATAGCACAATTGTGGTTTCCTGAAGAGAGAAGAAGCTGTATGATAAGACGGCGCGCCTCGATTACAGGGGCGGATTCCGTGTGCACAACCATATTGTTTGATGCCGGGGTGGAGCAGGCAGGTAAAAGACTCCGCGCTCCTTTAACTTCCACGACACAGATTCTGCATGCGCCTGTCGGGATGGTTCTTTTTAAGTAGCATAACGTTGGGATATCAATGCTGTTTCGCTGCGCTACCGAAAGAATTGTTTCATCCGGTTCAAAAATAAAGTCATGTCCATTTATCGTTATTTTATTCTGTTGTTCCGCCATGATGCTTTGATTCTCCTTGCTTTGTGGTTTGCGGATCGCAATTCGCAATTCGATCATCGGGATTTTGAATTGTCAATTATTAAAGATTTCAGGCTCGATCTTTCGTTCTTTTATATGAGAAAGCGTAATTTTCAGAAATTCATCGACAGTAACCCCGTATTTTATCTTACCGCTCAATGTTCGTACAGAAACTGTACCGGCTTCTTTCTCCTTCGCTCCGCATGTAATTATCAGAGGAACATAACTGATCTGGGCGTCTCTTATTTTCTTCTTAAGGCTTTCGGTTCTTCCGTCGATCTCAGTACGGATTCCCTCTTTTTCGAGAACGGCCTGAATCTCTTTCGCATATGATACCAGTTCATCATTTATGGGAAGGAGCGCTGCCTGCACAGGGGCCATCCAGAGGGGAAATTTCCCTGCAAAATGTTCAATCAGTATTCCGAAAAACCTCTCTATTGATCCGTAAATAACCCTGTGAATCATTATCGGGCGGCGTCTCTCATTATCTTTATCGACATAGGTCAGATCAAACCTTTCCGGCAATGCCATGTCAAGCTGAATCGTTCCGCACTGCCATGTTCTTCCGAGGGCATCCTTTATATGTATATCTATTTTGGGCCCGTAAAACGCGCCGTCCCCTTCATTAGTCTTATAGTCTGTGCCATAAGCTTTCAGAGCCGATTTCAAGCCCTCGGTGGCGATATTCCATTGCTCATCTGTTCCTATCGATTTTTTTGGGCGTGTTGAGAGCTCAAGATGGAAGCCAAGTCCGAATGTGCTATAGATTCGCTCGACGAGTTTCAGCACCCCGAGTATTTCGCCTTCAATCTGGTCCGGAGTCATGAAGATATGCGCGTCATCCTGGTGAAAAGCTCTTACCCTGAAAAGACCTGATAAGACTCCGCTCAATTCATGCCTGTGGACAAGGCCTATTTCAGCGGCCCGCAAGGGCAGATCCTTGTATGAATGAGGTTTCATGGCATAAAGAAGCATTCCTCCGGGGCAGTTCATCGGCTTTATGGCGTATTCGGTCTCATCCACAACGGATGTGTACATGTTTTCGCGATAATTCTCCCAGTGCCCGCTTCTTTCCCACAGGCCGCGATTTAACATGATAGGCGTCTTTGTCTCGACATAACCGGCAGCCCTGTGTTCCATCTTCCAGTAGTCAATTAGAGCTCCCCATATATTCATACCCTTAGGGTGAAAAAAAGGCATTCCCGGGGCTTCATCGTGGAAACTGAAAAGATCAAGAGCGACTCCGATTTTGCGATGATTTCTCTTTATTGCCTCTTCAATGAAATGAAGATAGTCATCAAGCTCTTTCTTTGAAAAAAAGGCCGTACCGTAAATTCGCTGCAACTGGGCTTTAGTCTGGTCCGCTCTCCAGTATGCGCCTGAAACCTTCATAAGCTTTATGGCTTTTATGAACCCTGTATGCGGCAGATGCGGACCTCTGCATAAATCGGTAAAATCGCCCTGTTCATACAAAGAGATGGTTACGTCTTTAAGCTCGGAGATCAGTTCAAGCTTGTAAGGCTCGTTTTTGTAGAAATCGAGAGCCTCTTCTTTGGAGACTTCCTTTCGCTTAAAAGGAATTTTTGCGCTTATTATACGCCTGATTTCGGCTTCAATTTTATCGAAATCTTCATTTGAAACAGGCTCCATGTCGATGTCATAATAAAAGCCATCTTCGACAACCGGACCTATAGTCAACCTGGCATCCTTATATATGTGGAGGATAGCCTGTGCCATGACATGCGCCGCGCTGTGGCGAAGGATTTCAAGAGCCTCTTTGTCTCCCGACGTAACAAGTCTTACTTTGGAATTATTTGAAATAACAGTATTTAAATCGACAAGCTTTCCATCAAGCTCCATTGCCAAGCAGTTTCTGGCAAGACCCTCTGAAATGCTTTTTGCCACATCAAGGCCGGTCAGGGCATTTTCAAAACTTTTTATATTGCCGTCAGGCAGAGTTATATTGATCATTATTGACTCGCTGTTTCTTAAATAAAGGGGTCGAGGATTCGAGGATTCAAGGGGTCGAGTGGGAAAGCAAGGCCTCAATATCTCTTGAATTCTTCATATCATAATGGTTTTACAGATACATCCTCTTAAAAATATGCGAAAAGCCTGATACAAAACTCCACAGGCACTTTCCGTCAAACTGTCAGATATTTAGGTGAAATGGTGGTGATGGTCAAGATAAATTTGCTGTAATTATGATGACTTTGTTAAAAATCTCCACTATTCACATCGATATCAGAGGTCGTTTAAAGGCATGTTATCCAATATGATATAATTAACCTGAGCAACGGCGACATGCTTTCCGGCCGCGTCAAAAAGGTCAACTGAAACCGGGCACAAAGTGCGCCCCAGCTTTATCACTTTTGCTTTTGCGGTAACGTCGCTCAGACAGGGGGATAGAAACCGTATGTTCATATCCGTAGTGGTCAATTTGATAAAGGGGCCTGTTTTTGTGAAGATGGCGAAGCAGGCCGTGCTGTCGGCAATGGTCATCAATAATCCGCCATGGAACGATTCGAAGACTCCGTCATAACTTGATTTTCTCGGTACGGTAGTTTCGCAATAACCGTCGGAAAGTGATACGATTTTGATTTGCAGCGTATCAACTATCGGAATCTTGTTTGTTCTTGCAATTATCTGCTCCTGAAGTTCTGATGATATTTTCATATTATTTAATAATCTTCCATTTCCATTGCAACTTCTATTTTCTTGATTTCACTTAATATATGCTGCTTTTCTTTTTCGGAAATTTCATTACTTGAAAGGCGTATTTTTAACGCGAGAAGAATCCTTTCAAGCCGGTAATCACTGCATGTATAAATATGTTTTTTCCCTTCAGGCATAATTATTAAGGTTCCTTCATACGATCGGTCTGCTGTTTATCGATTTTATCGATATCTTTTTTCATCTGGTCAAAGCGTTCGATGTTTTTCTGCCCGCTTAGTTCCTTGACTGTGTCGTCAACCTTTTCACGGCTGTCGGTACCTTCACATCCGGCAAAGATCAGGCAGGTAATAAGAACAAGGAGCGGGGTCCAAATCCTGAAGGTTTTTGTAATCCATCCCATGGTCAATGCTTGATGGTATATTATTCGAGGATCTAAAGAGATTACACTTCAACGAAACAAAAGCCTGCCTCTTTCAAGAGTTTGAAAACGAACTATTTGCCCTCGAAAAACTCATTATAGACCCGATTGAAAGGAAAAAATTAGGCAGCATTCCTATTCAGATCAAATAGTACGCGTGGCCAGATCCCGGCACACCCTGCCTCTATCAGACCGTTATTCCCGTGAGACTTGATTATTGAGAATGATCCCAACTCGTCCGCCATATTATACATAAACTTTTAAAGGGCAAACCGAGGCAATGAGGTCAAAGTCATTGTCCTTGTGGAGCAGAAAAAGATCATTTTCTATGGCGGTACGGGCTATCAGACAGTCGGCTGTTTTGCGGATGGTGATGCCCTGTTCCCGGCACTGCCTGTAGATTTGTGCTGCTTCAATATAAGAGTCCTTATTCCGCAGCCGGGCAATGGGGAATCTAATCAGACATTGCCGGGCTGCTTCGTATTCCATTTCATCCCTGAATCCTTGCAGAACCTCAGTCAGGATATATTCAGAAAGATATACTTCCTCTTCATCAGCTATCAGCTTTTCCAGGGCGGAGACGGCACTTTCTTCTGTACCGTTGAAGAAATCGATCCAGACGGAGGAATCAATCAGTATCATTTAAACGGTTCCTTCTCATATCTTCGAGATCGCCCTCCCAGTGGAGTTTTCCTTTGAATCGCAGAATTTCTTTTCGTTCTTTTCTCTGGATCAGCTCCAGCAAGGCAAAGTTTACGATTTCCTTTTTTGTTTTAAGACCCGTATATTCAATGCACTTCTTAATAAGTTCATCTTCGATCACAATGTTGGTCCGCATTTTCATCACCTCCCTGATTTCTCTGTACACATTTTAACAGGCAATAATGTGTATGTCAAGGGTGACGATAGTGAAGGTATAAGGATCATCTTTAGGTTGAATAAAGCGGTGATGTGGTTTGTTTGAACGGCAAAAAAGGTTTAAGGCGATAAGCTGCTCTTGTTCAAGCTGCTGTTGCTGGATACAATTTACGAGCCCGTCAATATTATGTCCGTCCGAGCCTTTTCAGGGTTTCCTTGAAAACTCTGTAAAAATACTCATGGTCCGTTATTCCGCGGTTCAATATCTTGCCGAAATCTTCCATATTCTTTGTATTTATAATGATATTAACGCTTTTCTCAAACGCCGTCATGTTGTCCAATGTTCGGAATCTGTCGCTTATCAGTGCAACGAATATATTACGCCGCGTGGATATCGGAAAGCGATCTATGGCCATCATGATTGGATTTAATTCATTGTCGGGAGTATCAAATTTTTCATTAAGAACAATCAGGTCATATATATGATAACGCATTTTTTTAAGCACGTCTCTTGAGTTGTCTGCCTCGTTAGTGTTGAATTCCATGAGATGGAGCGCTTCAATAATTTGTTTTTTACGCCCAGGGTCGGATTCACAGACAAGAGCTGTTTTGCCTTCCTCTTCCACAAAATCAAACGGCTTTTCTGAAGCATCGTATGAGTCCGACGCTTGGGCTTCATCAAAAGAGAGATCCTTGCTACGAGAAAGACCGGCGGACTCTTCTTTCAGGCGTAGCTCTCCGGCTTTTTGGGCGGCGCTTAAGACTATTCTGTTTTTGCATTTGGGGCAGGGGATAGATTCAATCCCTGCAGGAATTTTTTCATCCGGGATCCTGAATTTGCTTTCACAATTATCGCAGCTTATATCCATAGTCTCTTCAACAAGCCTCCCTTAAGACTTTATAATATTTAACTGTCTCTGGACATTTTTCCTTGCCTGGGATGAGGGACTTCTCCTAATGAACGCTTCTTTTCATCTTTTCCATAAGATTTATCAAGCTCAAGATTATCTATATCGGTTGTCGCCTCTCCTCTCGAGCTTTTAACCGTATCTAAGCCACGGCCGACAACACCTTTGCGCGAAGCATAGGAAAGAGCCGTCTCTTCAGTTATTTGTCCTTTAGAATAAAGGTCGGTGATATAATCGTCGAACGTCGTCATTCCGAAGGCTCTTCCTGCCTGCATGATTTCGTAATATGATTTCCCTTCGGATTCACCGTGTAAAATGAGTTCTTTAACTCTTAAATTCATTCCAAGAATTTCAAATGAGGCAACCCTGCCCCCGCCGACTTTTGGAAGGAGCCTCTGGCAGACTATCCAGCGTACTGTATCGGAAAGGCGAATTCTTACCTGGTTTTCCTCTTCAGTGCTGAACATGCCGAGTATGCGGTTAATTGTTTGACCGGCATCCACGGTGTGAAGTGTTGAAAAAACAAGATGTCCTGTTTCAGCAGCGCTTAATCCGATTTCGACACTTTCCCTGTCGCGCATTTCCCCCACCAGGATAACTTTGGGAGCCTGCCTCAAGGCGGCCCTCAAGCCGCTTGCAAATGTATCGAAGTCAATGCCCAGCTCGCGCTGATTGAATGTCGATTTCTTATGCGGATGCTGGTATTCAATAGGATCTTCCAGAGTTATAATATGAACCGATTTGTTTTCATTTATCTGATCAAGAATAGCGGCAAGGGAGGTCGTTTTTCCCGAACCGGTTGCTCCTGTTACGAAAACAATGCCATTTTTTTCCTGGGGAATTTTAAAAAAAACATCCGGAAGGTTCATACCCTTAATTGTAGGTACTTTAGTCTCGAGGCGCCGTAAAACAATCGAATAATTCCCTGATTGAGAGAAAACATTAACCCTGAAACGAGCTTTACCGGGAAGACTGTAAGACAGATCGCATGAGCCTTGTTTCAGCAGAACTTCAGTTAACCGGTGGTCATTATTGATGAGGTTTAATGCGAATACTTCAGTCTGATATGTAGACAGGGATTCAATCTTTGGTGTCATATCAACGCTTACAAGCTGGCCGGCGCTTTCGACCTGCATTGGTTTGCCTGTGGTCAGATTAAGGTCCGATACGTATTGATGGGCATCGAGCATTTTTGTTAAGATATGATCTGTTTCCTGTTTTCTCATGGATTGACCTCATGATTTATTATGCGTCTGTGAAATCTGCAGGCGGATTCTTCAAAAGCGGCCTGAACTTTGACTTGTCGTTTGCTTTTGCATAAGCTTCGTCGGGAGAAATCCAGCCTTTGTTAAATAATTCCATGATAGCGTCATCAAGGAGCTGCATACCGTATTTTTTCCCTGTCTGCATCATGGAATTAAGCTGGTGAGTTTTTGATTCCCTTATCAGATTCCTGACAGCAGGGGTTCCGATAAGGATTTCGAGGGCGGGACACCGCCCCTTTTTATCTATTCTTTTAAAGAGAACCTGTGCAATTATGGCCCTGATTCCGTCGGATAATGTTGAGCGGATCTGAGCCTGTTCGCTTGCGGGAAACACTTCGATAATACGGTCAACCGTTTTTGCCGCGCTTGAAGTATGAAGAGTTCCAAAAACAAGGTGTCCCGTAGATGCCGCTTCAATGGCAAGAGATACGGTTTCAAGATCGCGCATTTCGCCGACCAGAATGATATCGGGGTCTTCACGAAGAGCCCCGCGGAGAGCCGCGCTGAAGGTCTTTGTATGAACTCCGACTTCCCTGTGGTTTACTATGCAGCCCTGGCTCTTGTGTACAAATTCGATGGGATCTTCGACAGTGATTATATGATCTTTTCTCAGGCGGTTTGCGACATCAATTATGGCCGCGAGCGTTGTTGACTTGCCGCTTCCTGTCGGTCCTGTTACCAGCACAAGCCCCCTCGGAAGAAGGGCGAGCTTTGATATTACGGGGGGGAGCCCCAGCTGCTCTGCTGTCGATATCGTACTGGGGATCTCTCTGAAAACAGCTCCAACGCCATATTTCTGCATAAAGAAGTTTGCACGGTAGCGCGCAAGACCTGGAATTTCATAACCAAAATCCACATCCCCGGTTTCTTCAAAATGCTTGACCTTCTCCTCGGGGGTTATTTCATAAATCATGCTTCTCAGTGAATCGGTGTCAAGAACGTTATACTTGATTCTTTCAATATCTCCCCTTATTCTGAGTGCAGGAGGCTGTCCTGCAACAAGATGAAGATCCGAAGCGCCCTGTTCATTCATCAGTTTGAAAAAAGCATCAATCTTTGCCATCGCAACACTCCTGATAATTTAATATTGTTGATAAGCGTTGAAAGAAAAGCATAAATTCTATTATGCAGGCGGTTTTATCAGTTATATCTTTAACTCGTCATTATCAATTATTTTTTGCTCTTCCCTGCTCATTTCAAGCAGCCTGGAGTGGGCCTCAATTACAGATGAAAGCTGGACCTCCATTTGCGTTCGCCGGCGTTTAAGCTCGGAAATTTCTTCCTGTAGCTGGATCAGCCTGTTATTGGCCCTGCTTAAGATTTTTTCAGATTTTACTTCGGCCTCGGCAATAATCAATTCGGCAGATTTCCGGGCGTTTTCTTTCATCTGCTCCATAACACTCTGGGAGTTTAACAGGGCAATTTTGAAAGTCTCTTCACGCTCAGTGTATTCTTTTATGACACAATTCAATCTATCCATGTCGCTTTTCAGCTTCTCATTTTCATTGAGTAAAAGCTGAAAAGCATCGGCCACATCGCCAAGGAAGGCATCTACTTCCCTGACATCAAACCCCCTGAAACCTGTTTTAAACTGACGCTGAATTATGTCAAGAGGAGTTAATTTCATATATCCTCTTCAACTTTATAAAATTATGAAAGCATGAATGCTAGTCTTTGAAGGCTGCCGATCAGAAATTTTTCCAGAAACATTATGCCAAGGATAACAATAATGGGTGAAACATCAATGCCTCCCATGTAAGGAATCCTGGATCGAATGGGATAAAGAACCGGTTCTGTTACATTATTAATAAATTGAACAATCTGATTATACGGATCCGGGTTTACCCACGACAAAACAGCCCGTGCAATTATTATCCACATATATAATTTTAAAACATAATAAATTACCGTAGCGGAAGCGCCAATAAAATTACCTAAAATGAACATGAAAATTTAAACCTTTATTCTATCGAGCTTATTGCAAAAGTCATCATTCCCGTGAAAACGGGAATCCAGAAATTTTCACAATCTATTGAAAAAACTGGATTCCCACTTCCGTGGGAATGACAAGCTTTTCTTTTTTTATCATTTTTGCAATTACCCCTATCGATATAGATAATAATTGCATTCTAACTCGGTATAACTAATTATATTTCAAAAGAATAGTCAAGAGTTTTCATTAAAATTTCATTGACATGCGCAAACTTTATAAATATGCAGGGGGTTGACGGGAAGTAACAATTGAACAAAATGTTTTGGAGGAAACATGGCGAATCTCAATAAGAAAACCGGCTTTATAGGTGCGGGGAATATGGCCGAAGCTGTTATAGGGGCCATAACAAGGACAGGAGTCATACCTTCTTCAATGGTATATGCAAGTGATGTTAATGCTGAGCGGCTCAATATGCTTAAAAAATCTTACGGAATATCGGGAGTGGCTGATAATTTAAAACTTTTTTCAATATGCGATATAATAATACTTGCTGTAAAGCCTCAGCAGATGGCCGATGTTTTACAGCATTTAACAAGTCAGAATGAATACAGTGTGCCACGCAGAAAGATGGTTATATCGATAGCGGCAGGAGTGCCTCTCGACAAACTTGAAAACCTGCTCTATTATCCCTTAAGCAAGGGAGAAAAGGAGAATCTTCCAATTATAAGGGTCATGCCGAACACACCAGCTCTCGTTCTGGCGGGAATGTCCGGAATGACACCAAACAGGCATGCCCTGCCGGATGATATAAATGCGGCAAGAACGATTCTTGAAGCAATGGGAAAAGTGATTGAGTTCAAAGAGGATGACCTTGATGCTGTGACGGCGCTTTCAGGTTCAGGGCCTGCTTATCTCTTTTACCTTGCCGAATCCATGATTCAGGCAGGCATAAACATGGGCCTTGATCCGTATGATGCCTCAATACTGACAAGTACGACTCTGAAAGGGGCTGTTACCCTCATGGAAGAGATGAATGAACCTCCGGAGATTTTGCGCAGGCGTGTTACTTCTCCGGGTGGAACTACGGAAGAGGCCTTCAGGGTGCTGGAAAAGAAGAAAGTAAAGGAGGCAATTGCTGAAGCAATAGCTGCTGCCGCGAGACGGTCGAAAGAACTCAGGCGTTAATCCATGAGACCTTTGCATAACGCCCCCTTTTGCTCGATTTCATCGTCAGGCTCAAATTTTAATCCTCGAAATACTAAATGTATTCTTGCGGTTCAAATTATCGCCTTCCTTGAACTTGAGCAAAACTGAATGTTCTGCAAAGGTCTCTCTATCTAAGCAATTTAAAAATAAATATGTTCAGTGAAACCATATCATATTCGGCTGCATTTGCCGCAGGGTTGCTATCTTTCTTTTCGCCCTGTATATTTCCTTTGATCCCCGGATATTTTTCTTTCATCACCGGTTTTTCACTTGACAGATTGACTTCAGAATATGACGCGAAAATAAGGAAGAAGGTTCTCTTTTCGGCAATTTCTTTTGTTTCAGGCTTTTCGGCTGTTTTTATAATGATGGGGGCGTCCGCTTCATTTGTGGGGGGAGTTATTTTTGAATACCGGTCAGTCATCAGAGTGATCGGCGGACTCATTGTAATTGTTCTGGGAATACACCTGATGGGTTTGATCCGTATCAGGAGCCTTGAATTTGAAAAACGGATTCAGGTGATTAACAGGCCTCTTAATTATTTCGGGGGATTTCTTGTCGGTATGGCTTTCGGTGCCGGCTGGAGTCCGTGTATCGGGCCTTTGCTTGGGTCAATTCTTATTTTTGCCGGGAGCAAGGATACGGTTTCAGAAGGTATTCTTCTTCTTGGCATATATTCTGCGGGGCTTGCCATTCCCTTTATTATTATTTCGTTTTTTATAAATTATCTTCTGGCATTTATTAAAAAGGTCTCTTTTGCCATGAAGTATATAAACACTGCGGCAGGGATATTGCTTGTTCTTGTCGGGCTCTTACTCGTTGCCGATCGGATTTAATCGAAAGTGCCGGCAGGGGCCTTGGGAGTATTAAATGAAAAAAACAAAACTGGCATCCGTTATTATGCTGATCTTATATTCCATTTCCTTATGGATATGTTCACCGGCATTTTCTTTAGACAGCATAAGCTGGCACAAATACAAAGAAGGAATGGAGCTTGGAAAAAATGGTCGAAAAAAAGTCTTCCTCTATTTTTACACTGACTGGTGCGAATACTGCAAGGATATGGAAAAAATCACCTTTAAAGACCGATCCGTGATTGATCTCTTAAACAGCGGTTTCATTCCTGTAAGAGTAAATGCAGATAAGGAAAAAGGGGCTGCTTCCGACTATAATATCAGCGGTCTCCCTAGCAACTGGTTCATTACGGAAAACGGAGAAAACATAAGCAACCTCCCCGGATACATTCCACCAGGCAAGCTCTTTTTTATACTAAAGTACATTCACACGGACAGTTATAAGAACATGACGTTCAAATCTTACCTTAAAAACTTAATTGCTTCAGAAAAAAGAAGTAATGACGTTCCGTGATATTAATTCGGCTTATGGAAGAACTGTTTTTAAATATTAAAAAATTGATAGAAAAGGCTGACCGGCCCGTCCTGCCCGCCGGGGCAGACTATGATCCGACATGCGTATTTCTTCTTCTATTTAATAATGACGGAGAGGTTAATATCCTCGCAGTTCAAAAAACGGATAGTGAAGGATATCCATGGCGGAACCAGGTGGCTCTTCCAGGAGGACACGTGGACAAGGAAGATGCCGGCCCGATTGAGGCTGCCTACAGAGAGCTGGAAGAAGAATTAAAAATCAAAAAAGGGCAGGTTGAGTTAATTGGATCGCTGGGCCACTTTCAAACTATTAACCGAAAGGATTTAAATGTTTTTATGGGGGTCTGGAAAACAAGAGAACCCGTGAGTTTTGATCCGTCAGAAATTTCAAAAGTATTTGAAATTCCATTGAAAAAACTTGCACAAACCCATATCGATTCCAAATTTCACGGGCGTATTCCGGATATGCCGGAGCTTTTGTACCCTTTCGAAGAAGTTATCATCTGGGGAGTTACCGCAAGGATACTCCATTATTTTATAGAGCTTGTCTACCCCATTCTCGTAGATGAGGCTGTTGATGATATATTCGAAACATCTCCAAATTAGTTGGTGATTCAATAAGGATTCGAGGGTTCCCGCCATAAAGATTGGCGGGCCTTCGAATCCTGGAACCCTTTCCCCCAAATATTTAATGTGAAAGGCGGGCGAGATAATGCTTTATGAGGCGGATTACCGCAGGCAGCAAGATTATCGAACTCATTATTGCAAGAACGACCGGAACCCAGACATAACCATTATATTGAGGCACTTCCCGCGCAACCGATATACCTGCTATGGAGAACATGATTATAAGCAGCATGAGAATTATTATTACAATACACGCTGTATCAGAGTCATAGAAAGGATAGATAACCTTTCTGAACATAGGTTTTGATTCAAGTGACATTTTTTAACCTGGCTGTCTTGTTGTTTAACCCAAAAAGCGAGCGCATTCCCGCTGCCTGAGGCTGGAAATGCAGATAACAGGTGTTTCCTCATATTTAAATTAAGAGACAATGATAAATCAAGATGAATTAACAGCCAGCGGCGCAGTTCCTAAAAATAAGATTTTTGCGCCTTTAATGATTATTTGTTTCGCATTAATCATTTGCGGATGTGCCTTATCTCCCAACAAAAAGCTTATGATAAAAGATTCGGATATGAAGTTTTCTGAAGGAACAATCATTTCGGCCAGAACAAAAGGCCCTGTTTCTTACGATGAGTTTGTGGCCGATCTTAAAGAGGCGCGCTTCATTTATATCGGAGAAATACATACTGCAAAATCCCATCATGATGTACAGCTAAAGATAATAAGGGAGCTTTACAGCTATAATCCGAACATTGCTGTCGGCATGGAGATGTTTGACCGGACTTACCAGCAGATCCTTAATGAATGGACTGAAGGGAGTCTTGACCGTAAAACCTTCATTAACAAAACCCATTGGTATGCAAGCTGGAAATTTGATTTTGACCTGTACGGTGATATCTTTGAATTTTTAAAGGAAAAGAAGATTAGAATCGTAGGCTTAAACGTACCTTTTCATATTCCCCCAAAGATTGCAACCGGAGGCATTGAAAGTCTTTCGGGTTATGAAAAAAGGCATCTCCCTGAAAATATCGATACATCAAATACAATCAAAAAAAAATATGTCCAAGAAGTTTTTAAAATGCACAGGATAAAAGGGATGGACAATTTCGATAATTTTTACATGGCCCAGTCGGTATGGGATGAAACAATGGCCGAGACGGCATTTCTTAACGTAAAAAATGATGTTATGATTGTTCTTGCCGGTAACGGACATGTTCTCAGATTCGGGATACCTGAAAGGGTATTTGCCAGAAATAACCTTCCTTTCAGAAATGTCTATCTTGCGCCAGCAGGATCGACAGCCGATATTTCACATGTCGATTACATCTGGGTGACTGCTCCTTTGGAAAAACGTATTCCGCGACAAGTTATGGCTGTTGATTAGACCAGCAAAGATTTTGTTCGAGCATCAACCGGAACATTATTCGGACAATCTCTATGAAGAGAATAAGCAGACATGAAAAAACATATACCAAAGTGCCCTTCATGCGGTAAAGAACTTGCTTTCAGGATGACCTGACGGAGTATAAAGCTACACTGCTGGGGCTGCGGTGCTGACTTTAAACCTGAAAGCTTTATCGATTCGATGAGCGAACTCTTTGATGACGAGCTTGCAGATATACGCTGTGACAGGTTGTGAACCGATTTGATATTGGGGATTCACTGACAGAGGATGCTTAATAATTTCAAACTCACGATAGAATATGACGGTACCGCCTACAATGGCTGGCAAAGGCAGAAAACCGGCCGTACCATACAGGGCGAGATTGAGAAGGCCATCTCTGTCATTACACAGCAGAAGGTAACCCTGACAGGTGCGGGGCGAACGGATGCCGGGGTTCATGCTCTCGGTCAGGTTGCAAACTTTGTTTGCGACACAATGCTCGAACCGGGTGCCTTCATAAAGGGTTTAAACAGCCTGCTTCCGGGCAATATCATTATAAGGGATTGCGTTTCCGAACATAAGGATTTTCATTCAAGGTATGATGCTAAAAGCAAGATATATAATTACAGGATACTGAACCGTGAGATTCCGTCAGCAATAGAAAGACATTACACCTGGTTCATCAGAAAAAAAATTGACGTTGAGGCAATGCAGAAAGCAGCTTTGCACCTTGTTGGAACTCATGATTTTAAGGCATTTGAAGGAACCGGGAGTCCGAGAAAAAGTACAATAAGGAGTGTTTCAAGGGCGGGAATAATATTAAAGAAAGTTGACCTGATAATTTTTGATATCGAAGCAGACGGATTTTTACGATTCATGGTTAGAAATATAGTCGGCACACTTGTTGGTGTCGGCCTTGGTAAAATAACATCTGGTGATTTCAAAGGTATTCTGGAATCGAGAGACCGTGGAAACGCCGGAATTACAGCTCCGCCTCAGGGGCTTTTCCTCGTTGAAGTAAAATATTAACGGGCTTTTTTCGAGTTCATCAATCATGATAAACTCGTAAAAACTATATTTTCTCACAAAGGCACTAAGAACACGAAGAAAAAATTCATTTAATATCAAAATGTTAACTCTGTGATCTTTGTGGCTTGGTGTGAGATCCTGACTTTTTACAAAGCCATCAATCATATCTATTGCCGGAATAGAGCCTGTGGATTTTCCCGGGGAATTTTTTGTTGAAAAATGTTTCGAGCATTAATGAGCAGGCCGCAAGCTTATGAATTTCAATTCCTGTTTTTATATTCATAGATTCCATCATGTTCGCAGTATCTTCCGTTGAAATGTTTCCGGATGCTCCCGGAACGAAAGGACAACCCCCCATGCCTGCAATAGCAGTATCAAAATGATTAATGCCGCATTCCAGGGCGGAAAGAACATTTGCAAGCCCGAGGCCGCGGGTGTCATGCAGATGAATGACAATTGGCAGGTTGCATATGACAGGAGTCAGATGCTCAATTACATTCTTTACCGAAACGGGGTTTCCCATGCCCGCCGTGTCCGAAACAGCTATAATGTCTGCGCCTGACTCTGCAAATATTTTGGCTGTTTGCGTTATACGGTCAGCGGATATATCTCCTTCATAAGCACATCCGAAAGCGCACTGAATTCCGGCACGGATATTCATTCCGCGGGATTTTCCAAACTCGATCATTTTTATGGCTCCGGCAAATGCTGTTTCAAAAGACATTCCCGAATTTTTTCTGCTGTGCGTATCGCTTGCAGAAATGGATATTTCAACATGCTTAATCCCGGCATTTTCTGCCCGTTGCAGCCCTTTTTCATTCAGAACCAGGCAACTGAAAACCGCGTCCTTATTTTTCGGTAGAAGATTTATCAGCTCTTCGGCATCTCCCATCTGGGGCACTATCGAGGGATTTACAAAGGATGTTACCTGGATATTTCTTATACCTGCGTCAAGAATCCCGTTAATTATCTTAAGCTTCAGTTCTGTCGGGATAATTTTCTTTTCAAACTGGAAGCCATCACGTGGCCCGACTTCAATAAGCGTTACTTTTTCAGGGAGGTTCATATTGATTCCTTGCTTTTCATGAAAATATATGAAATTTTCCACAGGCATTTACTTTAGAATCCAAGTCGTTTGCAGGTCAAGAATAAAATAGGCTTGAGGTAGAAGGCAACAGGCAAAAGAGAGGGCAAGGGATCTTAGTAACGGGAATTAAATATTCATATGGATGAATCGCAAAAACTGAAAATATGTCTTTTAAGTTACAGGAGCAATCCTCATTGCGGTGGGCAGGGAGTCTATCTTAAAAACTTAAGCCGCGCATTGAAAGATCTGGGACATCACGTTGAAGTTGTTTCAGGACCGCCCGACCCCCTTCTTGATAAGGATATTCCGGTTCACCACATACCCTGCCTGGATCTATACAATGAAAAAGACCCCTTCAGAGTGCCGTCTATTAAAGAGCTTTCGGACCCTGTAAATCTTTACGAGTGGCTGGGAGTATCGACAATGGGTTTCCCGGAAATGTTTACCTTTGGCCTCAGGGCATATAATTTTATGAAGGAAAGGTTTGATGATTACGACATTGTGCATGATAATCAGTGCCTTTCATATGGCATATGGGCCATAAGCAGAAAGATTCCCACCATTGCCACGATACACCATCCGATTACAATTGACAGGGATATATCAATTTCAACCCTTACCTCCTTATGGAAAAAAGCAAAGCAGATGCGATGGTATTCCTTCATAGGGATGCAGAAAAGGGTTTCAAGGAAATTTTCCCGTATAATAACGGTATCGGAGTGCGCAGGGAGAGATATAAGCAGGGAGTTCGATATTCCGCAAAACAGGTTCAGGATCGTCCCTAACGGCATTGACACCGATGTTTTTTATCCGGTTTCAGGAATCGAAAGGGAAAGAGGGAGAATTATTGTTACCAACAGTTCTGATACCCCGTTAAAAGGCCTTTATTATCTGCTTCAGGCAGTTGCGGAAATATCGAAAACAGATAAGGTCAGACTGTTTGTTGTCGGCACTCCGAAAAAAAACGGGGCCGTCGTCAAGCTGATAAAGATTCTTAAAATCGGACACATGGTCACCTTTACAGGACGCATAGATAATGAAGAATTTGTCAAGCAGTACGCAAAGGCTGCAATAGCGGTTGTCCCGTCCGTTTATGAGGGCTTCGGCCTTCCTGCCGGTGAAGCTATGGCATGCGGTGTTCCGGTGATAAGTACTACCGGAGGCGCTCTTCCGGAGGTTGTCGGTGATGCTGGAGTGCTTGTTCCGCCGGCAGACTATATTTCCCTTGGAGAGGCTATAAAAGACCTCCTCGATAATCCTGAAAAGGCGGATGCCATCGGACTGGCAGGTTATAAAAGGGTACAGGATAATTTTACCTGGAAAAAGGCTGCCGAAAAGACTGTTGAAGCATACAGGGAGGCTATTATTGATTACGGTCGAATTTAAAAGGCTTTCTGTAAAACCGGGGGCAAGAATACTTGACATAGGGTGCGGGGCGGGACGACATACCTGTGAGGCTTTTCGTTTTGAAGGCGTTGTTGCCGTAGGAGCAGATTTAAGTTTTCATGATGTCTCCGAAGCAAGAGGAAAGCTTAATTTCCATGAGCAGGTCGGTGAGCACGGAGGGGGAGTTTGGGCTCTTTCGGTTGCAGATGTAAACAACCTTCCTTTTAAGAAAAACGCATTTGATCTTGTCATATGTTCAGAGGTACTTGAGCATATCCCTGATCATAAAAAGGCCGTATCAGAAATAATGAGAGTTTTAAAACACGGGCAGAACCTTGTCGTCAGTGTTCCGAGATATATGCCAGAAAGGATATGCTGGGCGCTTTCCGATGAATATCATAATGTCAGCAGGGGACATATCCGAATATATAAAAAACGGGAACTGGTAAGCCTTCTTGAAAATTCAGGGGCAAAGGTGTGGGCGAAACATTTTGCCCACAGCCTTCATACTCCCTACTGGTGGCTTAAATGCATTACAGGCCCTGCAAGAAATGACAGCGCTGTCGTTAACTTTTACCACAGAATGCTTGTCTGGGATCTTATGAAAAAGCCGTTAATTACCCGTTTTATTGACAGAATTTTAAATCCATTTTTTGGAAAAAGCCTGGTTCTTTATCTTAAAAAAAATGACTGAATCATATTCCATGCGATAATTTGACATGTTGGCGCCAAACATCTTCCAAAACAATTGACTTACGGAAATGAAAAAAGTATAAGCAGTAAAAAACTATGGATACGCAACCTGTGCTGTGCGTATAATTATTGCCGGTAAAACTGTATTTTTTACACTAAACGATTTTTAAAAAGGGGAAAAGGTATGAACAAAGCTGATTTAGTAGTTAAAGTTGCAGAAATAGTAGGAACAAGCAAAGAGGCTAAGGAAGTGGTTGATTGTATATTTGAAAACGTGACTGCCGCTTTAAAGGGAGGAGACGAAGTCAGATTGTCCGGATTCGGCACTTTTAAAGTTAAAGAGAGAAAAGCGAGAACCGGAAGAAATCCCCAGACAGGAGTCGAAATAAAAATAGAAAAGAAAAAAACCCCGAGATTCTCACCGGCAAAAGCTCTTAAGGATGCAATAAGCTGACATTAAATAATATATCGCTGTTTATAAAAAATCCAAATTTGCTCTTTACCGTCATTCCCCTCCCGTTTTCACGGGAGTGACGACTTTGAGATTTTTCTTGACGGGAGAATCCGCCCAAGACGGATTCTCCCCCATCTCATAGAGTATTCAGCCTGTAGTAGAATCCCATCTTTTTCATGAGCTCTTCATGAGAGCCGGACTCGATTAATCTGCCTTTATTGAATACGATTATCCTGTCTGCCCTGTGGGCGGTTGTAAGCCGATGTGCGATAATAATAGATGTCCTGCCTTCCATCAGTTTTGTTAAAGCCTCTTCAATCCTGCGTTCCGTTTCGGAGTCAACGTAGGATGTTGCCTCATCAAGCATTATTATTCCTGGATTTCTGGCAAAAGCCCTTGCTATGGAAATGAGCTGGCGCTCCCCGCTTGAAATCGATTTTCCTCCTTCCGATAAAACAGTATCTATTCCGTAAGGAAGCCTTTCAATTATATGCCGGCAGTTTAAAACATCGAGGATATTTTCTACCTCTTCCTTTGAAATGTTGCTTTTGCCTATTTTACCTATTTTACCTCTTGCAATATTCTCACCGACTGTTCCCGAGAACAAAAAAGA
>JAABQB010000045.1 GCA_011391695.1 Desulfobacteraceae bacterium
ACATGGATGGATATCTTTTTTCGGGGTTTATATTACCGCTGGATCCGAGTCCGAGCCCTCCCATGATAGCACCACCTAAATCACTTAAAATATCGCCAATCATATTGGTTGTTAAAACCACATCAAATTTTTCCGGGCGCAAAACAAAGTTAGCGGCTGCGGCATCCACATACATTTTCTCGTAAGTCACATCACTGTATTCCCGTGAAACTTCGGTGATAACTCTGTCCCAATAGGCCAAACTGTTAATTAAGGTATTGGATTTAGTAACATTGGTTACCTTTCCCTTGCGCTGACGTGCCAGCGCAAAGGAATATCTGGCAATACGCTCAATTCCCCTTCGGGTAAATACACTGGTATCTATTGCAATACCGTCTTCATCGTCAGGCCGGATCTGGCCACCTGATTGAACAAATTCCCCTTCATTATTTTCACGTATCACCACAAAATCAATATCCTCGGGTTTTTTATTCTTAAGCGGGCAGGGAACACCTTCATATAATTTTACGGGTCTATAATTGACATACTGGCTGAATGCATTGCGTACTTTAAATGTAAAGTGCCGTGCCGGCAAGGTGTCATCTACCAGAGGCAAGCCAACTGCACCAAACAATATGGCATCATATTTTTTTAAAGTTTCTAATCCGTCCTTTGGCATAAAATCGCCATGAGCCAGGTAATATCCGGCTCCAAAAGGAAAAAAGCTCGGCTCTATCATAAAACCATTTTTTTGAGCTGCACCTTTAACCACTTCTAATGCTTGCGGAACAATTTCGTGACCTATTCCATCACCTTCAATCACAGCTATTTTATAAATCTTCGTCATCTTCTCCTCGAAAGGTAATAAGAACTTGTTTTCATAGCTTGATCTGTCGCAACAACCGGCTTATATGTCAAGTCTTAACAGGCGCATTAAAAAATATTCAGCCCCAAATCCCTTGCGTTCAGAATACTCGGCGCCGCCTTGGGAGGATCAGGCTCCAGAAAGGCGGTGATGTCAGGCCGGTTCCACGCAGGATAGCCCATGAGCACGGCAGCCACGTTGCTTGCGGCCAGAGTTGCCATACCCTGGCGTGTCCAGATTGTAGCCGAGGCAATGTGAGGCACGATCACTACGTTTTCAAGTTCCTCCAACCCGGGTTTCAACAAGGGTTCTTCCTCGAACACATCCAGACCGGCCCGGAAATCAGGGTTCCGTCGGCAGTGGTTCACCAGGGCTGCTTCGTCGATGACAGGACCCCGGCTGGTGTTGACAAGTACGGCATTCTTCTTCATCATGGCCAGGCGTTCCGCATTGATCAGGTGATGAGTGCTTTCGGACAGCACTGTGTGAATACTGACCACATCGGACAGCCGCAGCAGTTCTTCCACGGTTTCAGATTGCAGGCAGGTGACAGGTGATTCATTACGATCCGTGAGGAATCTGGAGTATTCTTTCGTGTAATCCTCCAGTGCGAGGTTTTGGCTCAGGTCATAATAAAGCACATTCATCTTATGGCCTTCCATCATCATGCGGGCGTAAGCGGCTCCGATCCGGCCTGCGCCGATTATACCGACGGTCCTGTGCCGTAACAGTTCTCCCAGAAACAAGTCGGGCAGCCAGCCTTTGTATTTTCCGGCTCTTAAATATCGTTCAGATTCACCGATCCGCCTGGCTGCCGCAAACGTGAGGGCTACCGCCATTTCAGCAGTGGTCTCGGTGAGAACACCAGGTGTGTTGCCCACCGGAATTCCATGGGAGGTGGCGGAAGCCAGATCAATATTGTTGAAACCGACAGCATAGTTGCTGTAGGCCTTGCCATCTGCTTCCTTCAGGGCGGAAAACAGCTCATTGCCCCAGGATTCGGTTAATTGCCCGATGGCGCCGTCACAGTCCGAACCGATGGCCTTCCGGATATCTTCAACGGACAGCACTTCTACCGACGAGAATATTTCAACTCTGCAGCTGGCGGATGTAAGGATATTCAGCCATCGATCGCCGGGCAACTCCTTTGTTACGATCACCCGCCTTGTGCCTGTCGGATTTACGATACGCCATTTATTGAAAACCATTTTTCAATTCTCCAATATTAAAACTCACCGGAGCAAGTTACGGTCAGCCTGAGCGGATTCGACCTCGTGGAATAGTATATTTTAAATCATGCGATACGAGGATTAAGGCTGTTTTCTTTTCAGCACCTCTTTTACGGCCGCAACAATATGGCGGGCCGAAAGTCCGTACTTGTCTATCAGTTCATGATATGGACCTGATTCAGCGAAGGTGTCCTGAACACCCACACGTTTCATCACCGTTGGTCTGTTTTCAGCCAGCACTTCGGCAACGGCGCTTCCCAATCCGCCGTAAATAATGTTGTTTTCGGCTGTTACTATGGCCCCGGTTTCTTCAGCAGCCTGCAGTATCATGTCTATGTCAAGCGGTTTTATGGTGTGACAATCGATCACTCGTACGTCGATCCCGCTTGCCGCCAGGTGTTCGGCTGCCAGAAGCGACTGAATAACCAGGTCCCGGTTAGCGATTATCGCGGCATCTTTGCCTTCCCGAACCACTACGGCCTTCCCTATAGTGAAAGGAAAGTCGGGGCCATAAATTACCGGCACAGGATCCCTGGTGAAGCTCAGGTAAACAGGGCCCTGAAATTCAGCAGCCGCCCAAACCGCAAGCTTTGTGGATATGGGATCGGCAGGGGCGATCACGGTGGAGCCGGCAATCGAACGCATGATCGATAGATCTTCCTGCCCCTGATGAGTAACGCCGTCCGGTCCAGGGGTGATGCCGCTGTGGCTTGCAGCTATTTTGACATTCAGCCGTGGATAGTGAATTGAATTGCGCACCATGTCCAAAGCCCGCATACTGGCAAAAACCGCATATGTGGAAGCAAAGGGAATCATGCCGGTGGTAGCCATGCCGGCTGCTGCCGCAAACATGTTCTGTTCTGCAATGCCGAAGTTGAATGATCTCTCCGGGAATTTTTCAGCGAATTTGTTGGTTCCGATCGATTTGGAAACATCTGCATCAAGAACCACCACCCTGGAGTCCTTTTCTCCGATTGCAAGAATTGTCTCGGCATAGGAAGCCCTTGTGGGCTTGCTTTCGACGCGTTTAAAGAAGTCTTTTGACGACAGAATGGCGACGACTTCAGGCCGGACGAAACGATAGGGATTATTGCTCACAGCTGCACCTCCTGATTTCTTCTAACGCCCGATCGGCTTCCTCTCGGCAGGGCGCTTTCCCGTGCCATTCGCACACGTTTTCCATGTAAGAAACTCCTTTGCCCTTCACGGTATTCGCTATAATGATGGTGGGAACTCCCTTAAAGGTTTTTGCGCCTTCTAGCGCCGGAACGATCTCTTCCATCCTGTGGCCGTCGATTTCAACCGTGTTCCAGCCAAAGGCGCGCCACTTGTCGGCTACCGGCTCAATAGGCATTATCTCATCAACATAAGAGTCATTCTGCAGGTTGTTGCGGTCCAGAATAGCGGTCAGATTGTCCAGCTTCCATTTTGTTCCGGCCATGGCAGCTTCCCAGACAGATCCTTCCTGAGATTCACCGTCGCCGATGACCACCCAGACGTGATAATCCTTTTTCTGTAACCTGCCGGCCAATGCCATGCCGATGCCAACCGACAGACCGTGGCCAAGGGAACCTGTGGTCATGTCGATTCCTGGGACTTTATTCATATCCGGGTGACCCTGGAGAATGCTGCCCAGGCGGCGAAGTGTGCCCAGATGAGATTTGTCAAAAAACCCGCGTTCAGCCAGCGCGGAGTACCAGACCGGGCATGCGTGACCTTTGGACAGTATGAAACGATCCCGCTCAGGCCAGCGGGGATTTGCCGGATCGATGCGCATCAGTCGGAAGTAGAGGGCTGTGACAAGGTCTGTTGCCGACAGAGAACCGCCAGGATGGCCGGCGCTTGCCGTGCAGATCATCTCGATGATGTCGCAGCGGATGGTTGCAGCCATCTTTTTGAGGTCTACCACAGACATCGGTATTTGAAGTTGTGACATCTTGTTTCTTTCTCCTATTTTAATTTATACTATGAGCAATTACAAAAGTCGTCATTCCCGTGCAAACGGGAATCCAGAAATTTTTGCAACATATTGAAAAGACTGGATCCCCACTTTCGTGGGAATGACAATTTCTTTTCTTTTTAGGACTTTTGCAATTGGCTCCTATGTCAATCCGAATAAATTGCTTTCGATGAATTTCCATGTTTCCAGATAGTCGCCGTGATCCATCAGCCTGGCGAATTCTTCGCAGTTTATTTGATCCAAATGATGCCAGATCTTGTTGGAGAGCCGGCTGTTTGCTTCAAATGTGCCCCTGATATCCCATCGCGTCGGGGAGGTATCGGAAGTCAGGTAGTCTTCATAGCCATATTTTTTCAGGTAGTATAGAAATTCCACGTATTCAAGGTAATGTTTTGTACCGCAGAAATAATCCCAGTCCCATTTTCCATCGTTGTCATTGATATGAATGTAGTACTTGTAAGGGCTTTCTGCCAGAAGGGTAACAGCCTCGGCCGGGTTCTCGTTGCCGTACATGGAGTGTCCGAAATCGAGGGTGACACCCATTTGCGGGCATTTGATATCGTTTAGAAGGCAGAGTGTTTTGGCGGCCGAGTCGATAAAACAGCGGCCACGTGTTTCGCTGGGCTTGTATTCAATATATAATGGAATCTCGGGCCTGTAAGTTCCAGCCTCTCCAAATCCTTCCACCAGATACTTCCATGCCCTGGCATAATCATACTGGAAGGCAAACTCATAGCCGTCGCCAAGTGGACAGCAGGTTACTTTGTCGGCTCCCACGGCGGCGGCGAAATCTTTGGCCGATTTGATTAACCCGACCGCTTTTGCGCGAATCCGTTCGTCATTTGAGGTCAGGCCGCCGTTACGGAACTCGGGTTCGGATTTCACGTTAACATTAATTGCGGCTACTCCGAGGTTGTATTTATCCAGCAACGACCGTGTAGCCTTTGCGTCATTGACTTCATACGGGTAGACGATTTCAACACCACTGTAACCATCAATCTGGTTGAGAAGGCTGAATTTTCCTTCAAGATCAATAGGTTCGTTATATTCATGAAAACGGTCTTTTGTCCGGGATAAAAACCCGGTAATCACGGCTAATTTAAGCATTCAAACCTCTCCTTTTTCAAATTGTCTCACAAAGTCCAGTCCAAATGAATATTCGGAAATGACCTGATCTGGTCTGCATCCGATTTCGATATCCATGCTACCGTCATAACCTGCTCCGGCCAGGTTCGCAAGCAGTGGCTTCCAGGGGATCGTTCCTTTCCCGGGCGCCAGCTTGATATTTTCAGTACTCATGTTGTCGCCCAGATGAGTCCCGAAAATCCTCTCCTTCAGTTCAAACGGCAGCATGGGCACCAAATCCCGGCAAGCCCACGCATGTCCGGTATCGAAGTTGAGGCCAAGGGCTGGTGAGCCGATTTCGTCGCACAGATCCAGAAAGCGGCCGATGCCTCCGAAGACTGAAAAGGGAAGAATTTCAAAGGCCAGCTTCATCCCAGCTTCTGCGACAATCTCAACATAACGTCCTGTCTTCTCGACAAGTTGCTGGCGCGCCTGCTTCCACCAAAGGGAGTTCGTTGCAAGCGGCGAATTCCAATTCACGTCGAAGGTTGATGCCGGTATGGTGAGCACCCGACAAGGTGAAAAGACCTGCATGATGTCAAGAACCCTATTCAATTCATCAATACCGCTCAAGGGATTCAACTTTTCTGAATTCGAGAACTGTTCCAGCATAAAATGAGCCACAAATTGTGTTGGGACGAGGCCAAGATCATTCGCCGTATGATGCACTCTGCCGGCACCGGCCATCCACTCCGGAAGCGCCGACTCAACCAGGATCTCGGGCTGGTAGGCGGAGAAACCCAGCTTACTCACAAGCGTAAGTCCCTCACAGAAATTATCCGTGGTGAATCCCGGCCCGTAAAGAGAAAGAATAAACGCTGGACTGACACCGATCATCCGTCACACTTCCTCTGAATTTGCCATTACAGGCAAAGGAATTCCATCCGTTAAAACAGTAAAAGCCATCACCGGTTCTGCCATTACATAAACAGCCACAAAATAACTTTTGTCAGCGATGGGAAATAGGTAATTACAATCAGCATGGAAATCGTTGCCGCCATCAGTGGGATCAGATGCTTCGTGATTGCTCCGATCCCGGCATCAGCGAGTTTGGCTGCTACGAAAAGTGTTCCTCCAACTGGCGGCGTATAGAGCGCTATGGAGAGATTTGCAGTCATCACTACGCCAAAATGCACCATATCTATATTGAACGACCTGGCGAGGGGAAAAAGCAAAGGCGCGCTGAGCAGCATGGCCGGCAACGGCTCGATGAAAATACCCAGCAAAAGCAGGGCTATATTGGTCAGCAAAAGGAAGACCCATTGCTGGTGGGCAACGCTCTGGACCCATGCGGCAAGCTGTACGGCAACCTGTTCAACTGTCATCAGCCAGGAGAGGCATCCGGTGGCGCCAATGACTAGCAAAACCACGGCGCTTGTCTGAAAGGATGATAACAGTATACCCGGCAGATCGCCGAAGGAAAGGTCTTTATAGAAGAATATGGAGATGAGTACACCGTAGACGACAGCCACGGCGGCCGCTTCCGTCGGCGTGAACACACCGGACCAGATTCCTCCGATTATGATGACCGGCATTATCAGCGCCGGTCCAGCATCCTTGAACGCGGCCCATATTTCGAGGGCCGATGACCGTTTTCCACCCGTGTCGCAGCCGGACTTCTTTCCATACCACATACACACGAATATTATGGCTATTGCGGTAATAATTGCCGGGACAACTCCGGACATGGAAAGCTGCCGCATGGAAACGCCCGAAATGAAGGCATAGACCAGAAAAGGGATCGAGAGGGGCATGAGCAGTGCCAGAGTTCCTGCTACCGACAGCAACGCTGCCGCAAACGCTCCCTCATAGCCCTTCTCTTTCATCATCGGCACCACGAGGGATCCGATCGCAGCGGTATCCGCTATGGCCGATCCTGATACGCCGCCGAACAGCAGGCATGAGACAGTGGTAACCACGGCCAGTCCTCCCGGCAACCAGCCGAAAATAGTTCCCGCGAACGAAACAATTCTCTTTCCTACGCCGCCCTTTGCCAGCAGGTTGCCGCCGAATATAAAGAGCGGCACCGCTATCAGGATAAAAGGCTCAACCCCGGAAATAAAGCTGAGAAATATTGTTTCGAGCGGATGAGAAAGTCCGTTCAGCCAGATCATTCCGACGGTAGTGGCTAGCAGCGCGTACATCAGCGGCACACCGGCAAGCGCAATTACAAGAAACACGAGAAAAATGACAAGAGCAAACATCGATCAACCTCCGTATCGTTCTTCGCGCGTCTTTCCGCGAATGATTTGAACCAGATCGAATGCGACGAATATCAGCATAGCTGCTGATCCAACGGGCAGGCTGAGATATTGCCATGCCATGGGCCATTCAAGAACCGTCAATTCATTGCCCCAGTTCGCCATCACAATGCCAATCCCAAACTTGACCAGCAGTCCAAGAACCAACAGGCAGAATGCCTGTATAATTCCATCTGCCAGGCGCCGCATTGGGATTGAGAGTTTGTCCAGAAATTCGGTTATCGTCATATGAAGGCCGCGCCGGGCCGCAGAGGCGCCTCCCAGAAATGATACCCAGACCATCATGAATTCGCATAACTCCGTGGTAAAAGCGACGTCTTTACCGACAACGTGCATGATGACATTGAAGAAAACCATGATGACCATGACAAAGCCGAGCAAAACGATTATCCAGTCAACAGCATAACCAAGCCATAGGATCAGCTTTGGTGCCGGCGGAGCAGGCGGCAAGCGGAAGTTACTCATAGCAAACCTCTTTTGGAGGGCCGGTTCCGTGATGGAAACGGCCCTCCGGTTTCAATGGAGAGTACATCAGGACTACTTGACGGGAAGAGCCTTGCGTACCGCTGCGGCATCATCCAGAAAAGCGTCAACATCAGCGGCGCTGTACTTTTCACGCGCCTTGCCATACACCGGCTGTACAGCCTTCCGGAAAGGATCAGCGGAAGGAGTTGTGATTTTGGCACCTTTGGATGCCATCTCTTTGAGCTGATTGTCATCGTTGGCCTGAATCGTTTTTCGTGACCAATCCGCAGCCTCCTTTGCGGCCTTTGTGACGGCTTCCCGGTCAGCCGGAGATAGCTTCTGCCAGGTCTTTTCCGAAATTGCGAGCGGAATGGGGCTGTAAACGTGCTTTGTGAGAGTCACATATGGCGCGACCTCATAAAACTTGTTGGAGTAGATCGTGTCAATGGGATTTTCCTGGCCGCTCACTGTCCCCTGCTGGATCGCCATGTAAACTTCAGGAAGAGGCATTATCTGTACACTGAAGCCAATCGCGTCGAGAGTCCAGCGCATCATTTCATTCGGAAAGGTACGGAGCTTTTTCCCCTTGGCGTCATCCGGGGTCACAAGAGGATCCTTCGTAGTCATGCAGCGGAAACCAGCCTCGAAGGTGGACAGGAAACGGAAACCCTTTTGGGGCGCCAGATCAAATTGCGCCTTCAACCACTTGGATTCATCATATAGTTTCCATCCCTGCTCATAGCTGTCAACGATGAACGGAAGCATTGTGAGATTCAACGAAGCCAAATGAGGAGCATAGGAACCTGTGCTCGACACGGTGAAGTCAATCCCGCCCAGGGCAAGTTGCTCGATGTTCTTCGGGTCATTACCGAGCTGGCTGCAGCAGTATACCTGAACCTTGTAGCGGCCGTTCGTGTACTGTTCGACCTTCTTCGCGAATACTTCGGCAGCTCCCTGCCGCGCTCCCTGCTGCTGATCGGTGTGGCTGAATTTTAAAACCGTCTCGGCTGCAACAGTCGATACGCCAAAAACGAAGACCATCAATGTGAAATAAAGCATTTTGACAAACAACGATTTCCTCTTCATATCTACCTCCTTCTCTGGGTTTTGGCAGAAAAATCTGCCTGTGTTATAATATGATATGCATCCTGTTCCGTCTGACTGAGCATATATTACTTTTTCGCAATTATGATGTATCATCCGATCAATTTTATAAGGAGCCGTTTTGCGATTCCTCTTCGAAGTCCTTAATCAATTTTTCCCGTGAACGTTTAAAATGATCACGAGCGGCCTGCTCGGACCTTTCCGGGTCCTTATTTATTATTGCCTCGATAATTGCCGTATGTTCCGGCAGGGTTTCCTTCGGCGGCCTCACAAGCCCGCCCCGGAACTTAACAAGATAACTGAAGGTTATCACGCTGTATGTTTCCAGGATATCAAACAGCAGATCATCTCCGCCAAGTTTAATAAGAAAATGATGGAAGCGCCGGTCTGCTTTGGCATATTTTTCAACGCTTCCGCCGGCTTCTGACGTTTTCAATCCAGTGAGCAGATCATTCAGTTTTTTGATCTGGCTGCCAGTAATACGCAGGGAAGCACGCCGCGCAGCTAATCCTTCCAATACTTCCCTGAGCTCGAAAATGTTTACCATCTCCTCCTTGGAAAACTCGCGTATATAAAATCCCTTACGCGGTATGGCAGTAATTAAACGCTCCTGTTCCAGTTTTTTGAGAGCGTTTACCAGAGGGGTTCGGCTGATCCCCAGATCAACTGCCAATTTTTCCTGATAGATTTTGCTTCCGGACTTGAGATTCTGATCGAGAATCATGGTCTTTAACTGATTGTAGGCTTTTTGATCGAGGTTTACGTGGTCGTTTCCTAAATTTTTCACAGCAACTCTCCCGGATGTCATCGATATTGATACATTCGTAAAAAGTCAAAAACGATTTTACACAAGGCCATCATGTTTTTAAAAAACATCCGATTTTGAAACGGCGATGATTGAATATTGTATTTTGTATGCAAAATATTATGAAAAAACAGCACTGTCAACAAAAAAAGAATGCAATTCATTATTATTAATTATTTTAAGAAGATATATGATTCATGCCAAACAGGATATTATAGAATAATTTATATCTGCCTGAGAACCAACATAAGCATCGGGAGAACAACTACCAGCAATGCGGTTGTGACAAACCAGCATGAGTTTGCCAGGTCCAGATTCAAATCATAGATTGACGGAGGTATCAGGGCATTAAAGGCCACCGGCATTGAGGAAAGAATATTACCACTTTCAGTGGCAGAGCGCCTTCCATGCTGCCGAAGCCAAGGGTCCGGGCCAGCATAAAGATTAACACTGGGACCAGGACAAATTTTATCAACGAAACCGAAACACATTCCCGCATGTAATCTCCTATCCGACTGAAACGCAATGCCAATCCGATTGAGGTCAGGAGCAGTATCGTAGCCAGAGGTACAAGCACCGAATTGACAAGACCGTAAAAGGCTGGACGTTCGATTCCGCTGAGATTGAGCAATGTGCCAAGGATGAGACTGGAAACGGCCACCAGAATAAAAGGATCTCGAAGCAGTCCATTCAAACGAGTAGCTTCGCTGCCATCGTTTTCCTTAGCCACGCTGTAATACTTGGCGATGGGAAAACCTATGGAGTAATAGGATACCTCTTCGAAAAGTTTGTGTACGGGAACCATCGCAAAGCCAGCCTCTCCGAGGAAAACAAAGCATCAACAGACCGAGGGCGATAAAGACCATGGCCGTGGTGAGGGTGGAATCGTTTGAATCGCAACAGCAAGGCAAAGCCCCCTCAGCTTTTTTGCAGGGAATGCGCTCGCTTTTTCTATTCAAAGATTCAGGGATTTGTCTACTACGAAGTGATGAATAGGAGTGAACGGAATTATGCACTGCAACTCTGATCATACTCCAGCAGCAAAGACCGGATCAAATCTTTTACGGAGACAATTTCATTGACCCTGTATGCGTTTGCGCCTGCAAAGGCAAAGCCGTTTTTAAATTTTCCTTTTTTCGCGGCAGCAAGCGCCAGGGCAATGCAATAAGGGCTTTTATCCGTATCACATGTTTTGATGCACTGGTATGGACATTTGAAGGGTTTCTTGTTCCCATTTTCAACTTCGTCTAAAAATTGATTTTTTATTGCCCGCCCGGGAAGCCCTACCGGGCTTTTGATGATGACCAGATCTTCTTTCCCGGCATTCAGATAAGTCTCCTTGAAGCCTGGGTTGGCGTCACATTCGTAAGTACCTACAAACCGCGTCCCCATTTGAACACCGGCAGCTCCAAGGTTCAACATTTCACGAATATCCCCGCCTGTAAAGACTCCACCTGCGGCAATGACAGGAATAGTTGTGTTTCTCTCTGCTGCAAAAGGCTTTACGGTTTCAATTACTTCTATGAGCAGTTTATCCAGGGCATAGTCAGGATCATTAATCTGTTCTTTCTTGAATCCCAGATGTCCTCCCGCTTTGGGGCCCTCCAGCACAAAAGCATCAGGAAGATAATTGTATTTTGAAAGCCATTTCTGGCAGATCAGTTTGGCGGCACGGGCAGAAGAGACTATTGGCACCAGTTTCGTTTTAGCGCCATTTACAAGATATCCAGGCAAATCCATTGGGAGACCGGCGCCTGAAATAATTATATCAATACCTTCCTCAATAGATGCTATAACGAGGTCGGCATAATGGGTCATGGCGACCATGATATTTACCCCGATAATTCCGCCTGATAATTCCCTTGCTTTCCTTATCTCACGTTTAAGGGCTCTGATATTGGCTTCCGTGGGATTGACTGAAACATCAGGCTCATCGATGCCGATCATGGCAGCAGCAATCACACCTATACCACCTTCATTGGCAACGGCAGAAGCCAGCCCGGCCATTGAAATGCCTACCCCCATCCCACCCTGTATTATGGGTATAGGACTTACCAGATCCCCTATTTTAAGCACGGGAAAATCCATGCTGGAACTCCTTTTAATTTTAAAATATTCTGCACCGCTTTATACGAAAAAACGGCTGAATAGCAAAAGAATTTGAGTAGTTTTACAAATGTTTTACAATCACCGCTTTTTTTCTAGCCTTGCCACGGATTCTATATGCCAGGTATGAGGAAACATATCAACCGGCTGGACTTCCTCTATTTCATAATGCTCTTTCAGGACAAGAAGATCCCTTGCAAGAGTGGCCGGATTGCAGGACACATAAACAATTCTTCGGGGAGCCATATCGGCAACCTGCCTGACAACGTCCTTATGCATCCCTGCCCTTGGCGGGTCAATGATTATGACATCGGGTTTTTTACTGATTTTTGAAAGACTCTCCCTGATATCTCCCAAAATAAAGGTGCAGTTTGAAATACCGTTTGTCAGGCAGTTTTTTTTCGCATCCGTTACAGCGCTTTCAACTATCTCAAGGCCGGTTACGAGACCTGCATTTGCCGAAAGGAACACAGGTATCGTGCCTGTCCCACTGTAAAGGTCAAGAACCGTTTCATTTCCTGAAAGCCCGGCAAATTCTTTTACCTTTTCATAAAGAATTTCGGCGCCGGGCGTATTGGTCTGAAAAAAAGAATTTGCCGATATTTCAAATTCAAAATCTCCGAGCTTATCCTTTATATAAGGAGAACCGGAAAGGACCGTTTCATACTCTCCAGTTGCAACAGCCGCCTTACTTGAAGTTATATTGTTTATTACTGAAACCACACCTGGATATTTTTCCGTCAGCAGGGCTGCAAGAGGAACAACTATTTTCCTGTTTTCGGTGGAAGTTATAATGTTTACCATCCAGTTTCCGTTTGCAGCAGAATTCCTCAGCATAAGAAAACGCCAGAATCCTTCATGGGATTTAATCCCGTAAGGGGGAGCCCCCGAATTTTTCATGAAAGCCTTTGCATCCTCAAGAATCATGTTTCCTTCTTCCGGCTGGAGAAGACATGCCCTGATATCAAGCACTTTATCAAATGTTCCTGGGACATGAAGACCCAGCGCAAAACCCGCGCTTTTTTCTCCCGCTGCAAAATCGGAAGGAAGCAGCCATTTTCTGTCCGAACATGAGAACTCCATCTTATTCCTGTAGCCGAATATCTTTTCCGACGGAACAGCCGGGTGCACCGGAACATCTTTAATAAGGCCGATGTGCGCAAGAGATTCTTCGACGTGCTGCCTCTTGTAATGAAGCTGGCGGTCATACTGAAGAAACTGCCATTTGCATCCTCCGCAAAACCCGCTGTACTCACAAGGCGGGTCTATTCTATATGGGGATGGTTCAAGGATTTCAACCACTTTCGCTTCCGCAAAACTCTTCTTTTTTTTCAATATACGCACATTTACCCGGTCTAAAGGAACAGCATGTTCAACGAAAACGGCAAGTCCGTCA
The DNA here is from genome assembly GCA_011391695.1 of Desulfobacteraceae bacterium. Classification (GTDB taxonomy): domain Bacteria; phylum Desulfobacterota; class Desulfobacteria; order Desulfobacterales; family RPRI01; genus RPRI01. The sequence goes on from JAABQB010000045.1 coordinate 13,296, forward strand.
ACTTTAGCTATACCTTTTCCGCCAAAGGCCATGCCTGTTATTTCAAGTTCAATCAACTCACCTTTTTTTATGCTCAAATTATTTTTCCTTTAATTCCATTTCAATCCGACTCATGCGGACATACCGTTGATATATATAGCCTGAATTTCCGACAGAGAATCGGGAAGTTTTGAAGGATCTCCTTTTGCTATAATAAATGTTGCCGCCATATCCTTTGAAATAACCCCAAAATCCTCTATTCCGAGCAGCCTGCCTCCATTGCAGGATGCGCATCTTATGGCTTCCGGCAATGAATATCCTGCAGTGATCAACAATTTAAGTTCCTCTATTACAGCCGCTCCGTGATGCACACCCAAGCTTCCCGAATCCGTCCCCAGGGCGACCGCAACTCCAAGCTCTCTGGCCTTTGAAATCTGTTCGAGCTGGTGATCAAGGTTCATACGCGAAACCCCGGCTTCCCTGCTCACCGGCTTCATATGTTCCGAGTAAGCTTTCATTGTGCAGGCGGTCGGAACCCAGGCTATTTTCTTTTCAGCCATGATTTTTAAGTTTTCAGCACCCATAAAAAAACCGTGCTCTATGGAATCACATCCGGCTTCCAGTGCAACGGCAACCGGTTTTTTACCGTTTGCATGAACCATTACCCTGCGGCCGGATTTTGCGGCAATCTTTACAACATCCGACAGCTCTTCGGCGCCAAATTGAGGAAGAGTCTCCTTCCCGAATTCTTTCAGGCTGTTCAAGCCCGAATTTACAATCTTTATATGATCCTTCTCTTCAGGATCTGTTTTTACCGCTTCCGCAAGGGAAAGATTCTCCTGAGGCGGTCTTCCTATCAAACCACCATATCTTCCGGCCCGGTGCCATGCCCTTCCCGCAACCCTTATGCAAACCGGCGCCTTTTGAATATCAAGAAGCTCTTTCGTGAAACGCAAAGCATGTGCAAACCTGTCTCCCCCGTCACGGACCGCCAATACACCATATGATAAATGCCGCCCGATATGTTCCGAAATAATGACCTTCGTTTCATCAAAACCAGCTCCGAGCTGTTTTTCCCGGACAAACGGGTCATCCGTTCCGGACATGCAAAGATGAACATGACTGTCAACAAGGCACGGAAGAATCGTTGATGATCCGAAATCAATTGTTCCATATTCTGCGGTATCTAAGAAATCGGAGTCGGCTATAGAAACAATTCGCCTGTTTTGAATTTGAAGCGTGATATTTTTCCTGACGGGATCGCCTGTCCCGTCAATTAACCATCCCGCATTTATAATTTTGATGCCGCTCATATAAAACCTAAATCCGAAATTCGAATATCGTACTTCGTTGATCGTCGTTCGTTGTTCGTTGTTCGATTCACGATCTACGATCCACGCCTTTCGCCTCACGCCTTTTCACTCGAACCCTTGAACCCCCGAATCCTTGAACCCTTTATTTAATAATATACCTGATGCCTATCCAGAAAAGTCTTAACCGCTTCGGCATATCCAGGAGTATTACTTGAATCGCTGTGGTCCGCGCCTTTAACCACAAAAAGCTCGGACAGGCCGGGCGTGAAACTGTTATTCAGCTTTTCCGCAAACCTTAAGGGAAAACGCGCATCTTTTTCTCCGTGAATGAGCATTACTGGAATTTTTATTCCGGGCGCAAGACGCGCAGGGCTGACGCTGTCAATATTGTTCTTATATAAAATATCCATGGAAAAAAGGATGGCAGGCGCTAAAAATATCCCGAAGTAAATATTGACCCATCTGTAAAGGCTGTAAAGAGCCTCTTTCGTATAAGCATAGGAGGCTTCAAGGAAAAGTAGCTTAACCCTCCCGTGATTTCTGCTCGCGGCAATTATCGCTCCTGCCGATCCGGCGGAATGGCCGTAAAGAAGAACAGGCTCTCCTATCCAGTTCATAACCGATTCGATATCTTCCGCAAATTTTACGGCATTCATGAATTTACATCGGCTCGATCTTCCGTGATCTCTTGCGCTGTGTATAACGGTGGTAAAACCCCATTCCCCGAATATCTTGGCCCTGCCCACCATCCGGCCACGGTTTCGACCCCATCCGTGGGCGAAAAGAACAATGCCTTTTGATTTACCTTCCGGTTCAATCCTCCAGACCTCAAGAAATCCTCCGTTTAGCGCAGGAATCGTTTCATCTCTGACACTGCCCCAGTCAGGAGTGTCGCTGACCGGATTTCTCGGAAACTGATGAACAACATAAACCGATATGAGTACCAGAATAATATATAAGGCCGATATCAGACCCAAAACGGTAAAGAATATTTCCATCATAAACTCCATTTTACTTAAGAAGTTCTTTTCTCAAAACATCAAGCGCCGTGACTGCAAATACTTTCTTATTCATCAAACGATCTCCGAACTGAAAAACAAAACGGAACCCTTTGACTTCGCCAGGTGTTGCAAGACCTACGCATACGGTTCCCACCGGCTTTTCTTCCGTTCCGCCTGCCGGGCCTGCTATTCCGCTTGTTGAAAGCCCGTATTTTGCTCCCGCAATTCTTCTTGCGCAGACCGCCATCTCTATTGCCGTCTCCTCATGCACAGCTCCATGCTTCTCAATTACCTCCTGCTGAACTCCAAGCAGTTTTATTTTCGACTCATTTGAATATGTAACACCCGAAAAAAGAAAATAGTCCGAGCTACCTGGAACATTTGTAAGCATATTTGAAACAAGTCCTCCGGTGCAGCTCTCGGCAACCGCAAGTGTAGCTTTCCTGCTTTTAAGAAGGTTGCCGACGGCGAGTTCCATCGGCTCCCCTTTTGTTGAGAGGACCCTGTTGCCCAGTTTATTAAGGACGCTTGCGGTCGCCCTTTCAAGAAGTTCTGAAACTGTTTTTTCGTCTCTTCCCCTTGCATACAGTTTTACGTGTATTTCGGGAAAAGTTGCCCGCAGCCCCAGCTTGATGCCGGGATAATCGTCGATGACACTCAAAAGATTCTCGTTTACCGCTGCCTCGGTAAGGCCGAATGTCGATATGTTCCTTATAAGGCTGAATTCCCTGATGCCTCCCTGAAGAGCGGATATTTCGGGTATTACTTTCTCCGAAAGCATCTTTTTCATTTCCGAAGGAACGCCGGGAAGAAAGAAAAAGAGGCAGTTTCCTATTCTGACCGCAAACCCGGGAGCTGACCCGACAGGGTTCTCAAGGCATTTGGAACCTTTCGGAAGCATGGCCTGTTTTTTGTTCAATGGATTCATAAGCCGCTGCCGCTTACTGAAAAAGTTCTCGATCAGCAAAAGGGCATGATCATCCTCACAAAGATTCACACCCGCTGCCATTGCGGCGGCTTCCGCGGTAAGGTCATCGGTAGTAGGGCCAAGTCCGCCTGTCACAACGGCAACGTCAGCGCGGGCGCCGATCTCTTTTATAATGGAAGAGATGGCGTCAAGATCATCACCCACTGTGCTGTGTCTTGTAACCTCGAGACCCGCTTCTTCCAGAACTTCGGCAATATGGGCCGAGTTGCTGTCCACCAGCGCTCCTGAACGGACCTCATCTCCAGTCGAAAGAATTTCCGCTATCATTTTATTGGGTTCTCCTTTAGTATAATTCAGTCGTATAAAACCTTTAATTTCATTACTATTTATGAAATATTCACTTTCCCGTCAACCATTTCTGCACGGTTTGACTTTAAACCCTTATTCTGATACCGTTTTTAATAATTTGGCCGCATTCACAGAAATAATAATATTCGCCGGAGAGGGAACCATATCGGGATTTTGTATCGTGTTGCAGGGTAGATGTAAACAATGTGCGGCGGTGAAGTTGCCCGCGTGGCAGAGTCCTCCGGAAAATAGAATCTCATTATTAAAGCGTTACGCTATACGTGGTTACCGCCCCACCGGTTAGCTTGCCGTTCGGGAAAAGAAGGATATCCGCACGGCAGGTTCAATGTTTGGGTTAAAAAAAGAATGCTATTTTCTGAATTGAGGTTCCCCTCATGGGTGTAGCTGCAGATATTGTAATTATCGTTGTTGCCGCCTTGATTGGCGCACTTATTGCGCAAAAAATCAGGCAACCGTTGATCCTGGGATACATCTTTGCCGGGATCGTTGTAGGGCCATACACTGGCGGCATTACGGTTGGCGGTATTCATGAAATCGAACTCTTGGCGGAAATCGGAGTGGCACTTCTTCTCTTTGCGCTGGGGTTGGAGTTTTCTATCAGCGAATTAAAACCCGTACGAAAGATTGCCCTGTTCGGCACTCCTGTTCAAATTCTTCTTACCATCGGTATTGGCTTTTACCTTGGTAAATATTTAGGTTGGTCCTCCGCAAGCGCATTATGGTTTGGTGCCTTAATCTCTCTTTCCAGCACCATGGTGACACTGAAGACCCTTATGAGCAGGGGGCTTATAGGGACACTTTCCAGTCGGGTAATGATTGGCATGCTCATTGTCCAGGATCTGGCTGTCATCCCGATGATGATTATCCTCCCTCAACTGAGTAACCCCAGGGCAGGTTTGCCCCTCTTAGCCATTGCTGTTATCAAATCTGTAATTTTCCTTGTGTTAATGCTTTTTCTGGGCAGAAAGTTGCTCCCGCGGTTGCTTGCGCACGTGGCCCGGTGGAACTCCAGGGAACTTTTTCTTTTATCAATAACTGCAATAGGTCTTGGTATTGGGTATGCCACATATCTATTCGGGCTTTCATTTGCTTTCGGGGCTTTCGTTGCCGGCATGGTTCTCAGTGAGTCTGATTATGGTCATCAGGCGTTGAGTGATATTATTCCTTTGAGAGACATCTTCGGCCTTTTGTTTTTCACATCAGTCGGCATGCTTCTCGATCCGGCTTTTTTGATCGAAAACTGGAGCAAAATTCTTGCTTTAGTTTTGATCATTGCAGTTTTCAAAGGTTCAATATTTTCCGTTCTGGCCATGATATTCGGATATATCAATATTGTTCCAATTGCAGTCGGCCTCGGTCTGTTTCAGGTGGGTGAATTTGCCTTTGTTCTTGCACGGGTAGGTCTTGAAACACAATCCATCGACCAGAATATGTATTCGCTTGTTCTCGCGATATCGGTCTTGAGCATGGTGCTTACCCCGTTTGCTTCAGCTATGGCACCTCACCTCTATAAATTAAAAAAACGACTGTTTAAATATGAGCCATTGCAAACAGAAAACATACCGCATTCCGGACTCAAGGATCATGTCGTCATTGCCGGAGGCGGACGGGTGGGACAGCACATCGCCCAGATCCTGACCCAACTCGATCTCCCTTTTGTTATTATAGAATTGGATCATCAGCGAATGCTTGAATGTAAGACTGCAAAATTTCCTGTAATCTATGGTGATATGAGTCAGCCGACAGCACTTGATGTTTCAAAAGTACAGGCAGCAAGGCTGTTACTTATTACTACACCTTCAGTTGTTACATCTCAGTCCATTGTAAAACAGGCACATCGTCTAAAGCCGGCATTGCATATCATTGTCAGGGCCGAAGGTATTGAGCAATCCCGGGCATTATATGAAAGCGGGGTTTATATGGCTGTGCTGCCGGAGATGGAGGCAGGGCTGGAAATTGCAAGACAGGCGCTCCTCCACCTGGAAATTCCTGTAGCCGTTATTCAAGAATATACCGATGCTGTGCGGCAACAACTTTATGCGCCAATTTATCAATCAAACCATGATCATCAACTCCTGGCCAAGCTTGATAATATAAAAAATATGTTGGAAATTTCATGGGTTACTCTCACATCCGGAAGTCCACTTATAGGTAAAAGCATTGAAGGTGCGGCAGTTCGCACCAAAACCGGAGCGTCAATTGTGGGGATTCTCCATGAAAAAGAATTCTATTCCAATCCCAAATCGGATTATTCTTTGCAGGAAGGAGATTTGGTGGCGGTAGTCGGTAATCGACAAGAACGGAATGATTTTAAAAAACTGGCTGGAGTTTATTGAAAACATTTGATTAGAAAGGGGGTTTTTATGAAAAAGACATGTTGTTTATATCTGCTTTTCTTCATGTTTGTCGTAGCGAGCAACTCTTTATCGCCTGCCCACGCTGATGACACAAACACTCATTCGAAAGGCCAGATGATTTATGTACCTGCTTATTCACATATTTACAGTGGCGACCGTGAAAAGCATTTCTTATTGACGGTAACATTAAGCATCAGAAACATTGATCCGAAGCATCAAATCAAAATCACCACAGTTGATTATTACGAATCGCAGGGGAAGCTCTTGAAAAAATATTTAGACAAGCCGGCAACTTTAAACCCTTTAGAATCAATACGCTATATAGTGCCGCAAAGTGACAAAACCGGAGGATCAGGTGCTAATTTCATGGTTGAATGGAAATCCGACAAATTTGTTAATCCGCCTATTGTTGAATCAATAATGATTGGTACACAATCTCAGCAAGGCATTTCTTTTACATCTCGTGGGCGGGTAATAACAACTTCAAATTAGGAGATGAAATGAAGCGTAACATTATATTTTTTAAAGGAACCAATTTATGGCATCAAAATTAAATGACAGCGCAAAACGTGTACAGGATTTCCTTTCAGCAAAGGGCTTCTCTTTTGAGGTTAAGGAACTGCCCGGTTCAGCCCGGACTGCGCAGGAGGCTGCTGACAGCGTTGGATGTGCGGTAGCTCAGATAGCTAAATCTCTGGTATTCAGAGATAAAGAAACTAATCTTCCGATTCTTGTAATAGCATCCGGCTCAAACCGGGTTGATCTGGCAAAAATAGAAAATGAGACGGGCTTGAAACTTGGCAAAGCGGATGGAAATTACGTAAAAGAAAGAGTCGGATATGCAATCGGCGGAGTACCGCCGGCAGGCCATAATGAACCGCTGAAAACCATATTAGACGAAGACCTGAAAAAATTTGAAGTTATTTGGGCTGCTGCCGGCACTCCTTTTGCGGTTTTTCAACTTAAGCCGTCTGATCTTGAACCGCTGACAAACGGAAGGTGGATCGATTTATCAGAATAAATATAATTGACGGCTTCATAAAGGCATGATCTCACACCAAGCCACAAAGATCACAAAGTTAACATGTTAATATTAAATGATTTTTTCTTCGTGTTCTTGGTGCCTTTGTGAGAAAATACAGCTTTCACGAGTCTGTCAGTTTTATGGAGTATTCCAGAAATTCCAGTCAATGCTTTCATCTCCGATTCCGTCGCTTACTTTGCCTGAATAACTGAATGAGATGAAAGCGGTTTTGGAAGGGAGTACAAATGAACGGCTGAAAGAGAGCCTGGCTATTGGAATCCATGTCCTGGATGACGAGATGTAGAGTATTTCGTGGCCCAGTACCACGCCTTCCCTGTCGAGAAATTGAACCATTATGGAAAGATGATCCAGTGTGGTGAAATGTGTCAGCTTGTCCATCAGGGTCGTTTCACCATCAAGTTGTATTCTATCCCCTCTTACCAGATATTCATACCCAAGGGATAGATCATCTGTTTTCCAAATTCCGCCGGCCTTGACGTCAGTCTCTTCAATTGGTATCCGGTTATCTTTCCTGACAATATGACCCTTCCAACCGGCCATACCACCCATACACCCGTGCAAAAATATTATGCAACAAACCCCTGTAACGATATATTTGATTTTTAAAATAAACTTCATGGCATCCTATCCTCTAAAGTCTATTATCATTTTTCATAAAAAAACAAGACATAAGATCAGACATGTAAATGTTTTTCCCTCAATTCTCCCGAAATCAGTTTTATTGTTTCAAACGCCTTCTCAACTGTCTTCTCCCTGTCTGGATTCACAAGGCAGCATGTTGCGGGAGAAAGAAGACTCTTTTCCAGCAACAAGCCCCTGTCAATACCTTTTTTTGAAAGGACATTCCATATCTCTTCCAGACGGAGAATCAAAGACGGGATATTCTCTTTTTCAAAGGTTTCGGAGCCGGTCGGAACAATACCCCAGACGATAACTCCGCCTCTGTCAAGAAAACGCCGGACCGACTTTGCGTACGAAGAAAATATTCCTGCATTTGTATATACATCAAGAGAGAGGATATCGAGATCAAGACCCAGCAGAAAATCCCAGTCTGGATTCCCGCAAAGATGAATTCCCCTCGGACGGTCGAGTTGCGAGAAAAAAAGATCCAGATCCACCTTAGCTTTAATATCCCCGTATCCGGACATAGCGGAAAAGAGAAACTGAAGCCCGGGCTCATCAATGAACATAAATGCGTTTTCGTTTAGTTTTTTTAACCGGGCAAGCTGGACGTTTATGCGCTTTGCCATGAATTCAAGCATGAACGGGCGAATGGTGTCGTCAAAAAGAATCGGGCGGTCGTTGCCGTCGATTATATTGAAGCCGAAACTTATGGGCCCTTCAAGCTGTCCCCTGATTGCCGGCCTGTCCGATAAATCGAGGGAAAGAAACCTGTGGTAAACTTCGGAATAAGTCTTGCTGATATCGAAATATTCCGGCTCATCGAAGTGGCTCATGGTCTCATCGAATTCGGCTATGAATTTTTCAAGTGAAAAGCGAAGCGTTTTATTTTTGACATCAAGAAGAATGCCCGGGAAATGCTCGGCAGCCTGGACATACATGTCTTCATAATAGCTGTAATTCGGAAGCTGCGGCCAGAATGGAATATCGAGAGATAAGGCTGTTTCAAGTGCTCGGTCCACATCTGTATGAGGCATAACCGCCATTGCGGTAGTCAGAAGATTTCCCGGAATCGGCATTGTTAATTTATCCTTTTAAAAGAAGAAACTATGTTCAGTTAATAATAGCGATAATCAGAGTTTGCACGAACTGCCCTGTTTCATGCAGCTTTTCAGGCTGTGGTGATCACGTCCGAGGTGGAAATTGAGCCAGGAGGATGTTCCGTCCAGTTCCCACATCCGGGGCGGAATCAAGCCTTCGGCCATCCGGCCGGACTCGCCCGACGAAGAGAAGCGCCGCCATGCCCGGTACCACACACAGAGGCGGTCGTCATGAACTTCGCAAAAGCCGTTCCGGCTCCCTCCGCACGCACCATTTCGCATGTGCTTCGGGCATCCGGACTCAGGACACAGAAAAGCAAGGTGCTCTATAGCACAGTCCCCGCACTGGCAGCAGCCGAGCAGCAGTTTTTTCGGAAGATCCTCTGCAAGGTATACCAGCCTG
>JAABQB010000046.1 GCA_011391695.1 Desulfobacteraceae bacterium
TGAACAATTATTTCAGAATCGGGGAGAGCGGAGAGGACTTCAATTGTAAAATCGCGGGTTCCTACAGAGCTTCCTCCTGAAATCAGAACCATATCGGATTGCAACAGAGCTTCCCTGCAACATGCCAGAAGATTCTTATAATCATCCTTTACGATTCCGAAAGTCAAAGGGATGCCGCCCGCCTCGGTTACCTGGCCTGATAGGCTGTAGGTGTTTATATCACGTATCTGTCCCGGATGCGGTGTTTCAGAAACAGGCACAACCTCATCTCCTGTTGAAATTATGCCTATAACAGGTCTTTTAAATACTTTCACCTTTTCTTTCCCGAAAGCGGCAAGAAGACCTGTTTCCTGCGGCCTTATTTTTTGTCCGGCATGAAGAACAACGTTTCCTTCGGTAAAATCCTCTCCCTTTTCAATCACGTTCTGTCTGGGTGCTGCGCTCTTGTACGCCTCGATTGTTTTTTCATCAATAATCTCGGTATGCTCAATCATAACAACACTGTCCGCACCTTTCGGGAGCATGCCTCCGGTCGATATTCTGGCGACTTCTCCCTGTTCAACAGAAAAGGAAGGAGATTCACCCATTGCTATCGAGCCGACAATATTGAGATACGCCGGGTTTTCTTCGGATGCGCCGAATGTTGACGAGGCGCGTACGGCGTATCCGTCCATAGTTGAGCGGGAAAAACCGGGAAGGTCAATGTCTGATATAATGTCTTCTGCAAGAATTCTTCCGGGTGTGTCCTGCAGGGAAATCCGATCTGTTTCAACCGTTTGAAACAAACATACATATTCAAGAACTTTTTCCAGATCTGTAACTTTAAAAAAATCCTTCATCTTCATTCCCGATTTTATAAGATTTATACCATTGCACTCAACATCTTATACTTATATTTATGGCTATAAAATGTCAAAACAATAGGATAATATCAATCCTGTACTTGCATTAAAAGTGCAAAGGTGTATAATTCTCTAAATTAAATCAAACTTTTCAATTATTTTCTACAACGGAACGAGAAAAAGAGGAACAAATGACAGATGAACAAGAGCTTCCGGAACTGGAAGTTCCTCAGCGTGCTGAAAAACCGAACTTCCTGACAAGCGTCAGTTTTGAGGAATTCAATTTGCCTTCCGAGATACTCATGGGAATAAAGGATGCGGGCTTTACTTTTTGCACACCAATACAGGCCAGAGTATTGCCTTTATCGCTTACAGGAAAGGACGTTGCCGGCCAGGCACAGACAGGGACAGGAAAAACTGCGGCATTCCTGATTACGGTCATGTCCCGCATTCTGGAGTTTAAAGACAGGGTGGCAGGTTTTCCTTCGGCTATTATTGTGGCTCCGACAAGAGAACTGGCTCAGCAAATCGATGAAGAGGCCGGTGTTCTGTGCCGCCACACCGGGTTAACCCACGTGCAGGTGGTCGGGGGGATCGATTATCAGAAACAGGCAGATATACTTCGCAAAGGAGTTGATATAGTTATATGCACTCCCGGAAGAATTATCGATTATTTCAAGCAGGGAATTTTCAAAACAGCGGAAATAAAAATTGTTGTGATCGATGAAGCCGATCGCCTTCTTGACCTGGGTTTTTCAAAAGATATGCGTTACATCCTGCAAAAGCTTCCTCATTATCAGAAAAGGCAATCCATGCTTTTTTCGGCAACTCTTTCATACAGTGTCCTGGAATTGACATATGAATATATGAATCTTCCGGAATTCATTTCTGTTGCGCCTGAAGAAGTGGTTGTTGATGGGATAAACCAGAGCCTGTTTCATGTCGGCAAAGATTCCAAGTTTTCCCTTCTGCTTGGTCTGTTTAAGAGAGAAGACTGGTCAAGAGCTCTTATTTTTGTAAATACAAAATCAGGAGTAGAATGGGTGGCTGAAAAGCTGAAAAGAAACGGGTATCCTGCCGAGGGAATAACAGGCGATCTGCCTCAACGCCAGCGTTTCAACCTGATGGAGCGTTTTAAAAACGGCAGCATAAAGATTCTGGTTGCGACAGATGTTGCTTCCCGTGGGATTCATGTTGAAGATATAACCCACGTAATTAATTATGATCTGCCTCAGGACGCCGAGAACTATATTCACAGGATCGGGCGTACCGCCAGAGCAGGCAAGGACGGAATTGCCATCTCGCTCGCGTGCGAGGATTTTGTATTATACTTAGAGAGCATAGAGGCTAAACTGGGGCACAAGATACCGGTAGTCTGGCCTGAAGATGACTGGTACGTTGAAGATACCAGCAAGCCTGTTTTTACCGGAAGGAGATATGGAAAAGATACAAAAGAGAAATTCAACCGTGAGCGGGGGAAACAAAAAAGTTTCCCGGCAAGGACACCTGCCAGGCAGCCTGTAAGAGAGCTTGAGAAAAAACCCAAAAAAGATCATTTCCCCGGCAGTTTTTTTGGTTTTGCCCCTGAAGGACAAATAGAAGAAAAAGCGGAATCAGTTTCGGAAATTGAAGAAATTGCGGAATTGGCCCTGGAACCAAAAAACAATATAGTTTCGGTCGAAGCACAAAAAGAAAAACCGAAGCCGAAAAAGAAGCGCCGGTTTAGAAGAAAAAGCCATAAAAAACCGGAAGGAGCGGCAGCAGTTAAAGAAGCCTGACGGACTTTTCAGGCAGGAGCATTGGTACTGATAACAAATTAGAGTCCATCCGGAAACCAAATTTGGACACATTTGAGTTTCCAATTCGGAAATAGGCAATTTTGGGCAAGCTCAAGGAAATCAAGGGATTGCGAGGAGACATACGCATTGTATGTCGCACAAGAAATCCCGCAGATTGACACAGAGATCGCTCAAAAGGGACATTTCCGGATGGAAACTAATATTGGCAGAGAACCACTATGGGCTATGTGTTTAACAATAAGGATACCAAAGAATACGACCAGTGGTTTGAAAAACCGGATAACAGGCTTTTTTCAATTCTCGAAAAAAAACTCATGATAGAGATGCTTCAGCCTGCCCGGAGGGAAACAGTTCTTGATATAGGTTGCGGAACTGGTGAAAGCCTTATTCCGTTCATAGACATGGGCCTTTCCGCAACAGGAATTGATCCTTCACAGGACATGCTCGATTCTGCTTTGAATAAGTTGGGAAACCGGGTTGAGCTTCACCGGGGTTTTGCCGAAGACCTTCCGTTCGAAGATAACTCCTTTAATTATGCCTCCTTTTTTACATCTTTGGAGTTTGTTAATAACCCTGAAAAAGCTATAGAAGAAGCCTGCAGGGTAGCAAAAGACAAGGTGTTCATAGGGTTTCTCAACAATTTATCGATTAATTTCATAAGAATGCAGGCAAAAGGGATTTTTTTCGAGTCGGTTTACAGGCACGCAAGATTTTTTCATGTCTGGGAAATAAAGAAGATTATAAGAGGCATGCTGGGAGATGTCCCGGTATCATGGGGAACGGTAAACAGATTTTCTTTTCCCGCGCAGATAATCGCTGATAAGCTTGAACAAACCAACATAGCAAAAAAATATCCGTTCGGATCTTTTGCCGGCATAGTTGTTACCCTCGTTCCGAGGTTCAGGACAACTCCTCTTACAATCACCTACCCTAAACAGACCAGCAGCGCTGTTGCGGGATAACCCGCCATAAGGAGAGACCTTGGAAGCCCTTCTCTATGAACACCTTAAGGATAAAAAAGTCAGGTGCAATCTTTGCAAACACAGGTGTATCATAGAAAACGGCAAACGTGGTATATGCGGTGTACGTGAAAACCTGGAGGGGATTCTTAATACCCTTGTTTACGGAAAACTCATAGCAAGGCACATAGATCCCATAGAGAAAAAACCCCTTTTTCACTTCCTGCCCGGAAGTCTCTCTTATTCGATTGCGACTGCCGGTTGCAATTTCAAATGCCTTTTCTGCCAGAATGCGGATATTTCTCAGATGCCGTCTGAAAACAAAGGTTTGATAATGGGAGGCAGTTTTACCCCCGAAAATGTTGTAGTTTCAGCGGTCAGTGGAAACTGCAGTAGTATCTCCTATACCTATACTGAGCCTACGGTCTTTTTTGAATTTGCAAGGGATACGGCACGACTTGCCCATGAAAAAGGTTTGAAGAATGTTTTCGTAACAAATGGCTACATGTCCGGGGAGGCTCTTGGCATGATTCAGCCCTTTCTTGATGCGGCAAATGTGGATCTGAAGGCATATAGTAAAGATTTTTACAGAAAAATGTGCGGAGCAAAGCTTGAAAATGTAAAGGAAACATTAGTAGATATGAAGTCTTCCGGCATTTTTGTGGAAGTCACAACCCTTCTTATTCCGGGCCTAAACGATGATAAAAAAGAGCTTGAAGAACTCGCCATGTTTATTGCCGATTCACTTGGCCCGGAGACTCCATGGCACATAAGCAGGTTTCACCCGACATATAAACTTAACGACCGGCCATCAACGCCTCTTGGCACACTTGTTTCGGCAAGGGAGATCGGCATGAAATGCGGTTTGAAATATGTTTATACGGGAAATGTGCCGGGAGAAGCGGGAGAAAGCACTTTCTGTTATAACTGCGGTAAAATGCTTATCGAAAGAATCGGGTTTTATGTGAAAAAAAATACGATTGATAAAGGCATGTGCCCGAATTGCGGAGTTCATATAGACGGGGTGTGGTAAATGCGACGATGGAACGGCTGGGGTGATCTTTCGGTTGATGTCAAACTCCCTGCAAAGGGGCTTGAAATTCTGAAAGGTCTTATCGGAGAAGGATTCCCCGTGGAAGAGAGCCCTCTTGAAAAGATAGTAGAACGCGTACCCGCTTCAAAAACGCCTTCACATGACCTTGTGTCTGTAGATCAGGAAACAAGGCTCAACCACGCACACGGGCAGAGCATGCCCGACTGGATAGATCTCAGGTGCGGCACTCTGAATAAATTTCCGGATGGGGTTGCTTTTCCATCGACAGTGGAAGATCTTGATGATCTCATGGAATTTACCGGAAAGCACGGGATAATGATTGTTCCATACGGCGGGGGGACAAGTGTTGCCGGGCATCTCAAAATACCGGATACCGTGCGGCCAGTGCTGAGCCTTTCTTTGAGAAGGCTTAACAGGTTGACAGAGATAGACCCGGAAAGCCTGCTTGCAACCTTTGAAGCCGGTGTGCTGGGACCTGAACTTGAGGCAAGACTGAGAGCAAAAGGATTTACTCTCGGTCATTTTCCGCAGTCTTTCGAATACTCTTCTCTGGGCGGCTGGATCATGACGCGTTCGAGCGGCCAGCAGTCTCTTCATTACGGTAAAATAGAGAATCTTTTTGCAGGAGGCGAACTTCATAGTCCGAAAGGAGTCATGAATCTGCCCCCTTTTCCCGCATCTGCGGCCGGGCCTGATTTGCGCCATCTTGTTCTCGGTGCCGAAGGAAGGCTGGGTGTTTTGGCAAAGGCTATTGTGAGGATATCTCCCCTGCCTGAGCGGGATGATGTTTACGGGTATTTTTTCCCGTCATGGGAATCGGGTGTCGAAGCAGTGAGAGAGCTTGCGGTAAGCCGACTGCCCCTTTCAATGATAAGGCTTAGCAATCCGGTCGAGACGTTTACAAGCCTTGCCCTGGCAGGGCATGAAAAACAGACCGGCCTGCTTGTGAGTTATCTAAATCTGCGCGGCGCAAGAGAGAAAGAGGCATGCATGTGCCTTATCGGTTTTATCGGCGCCAATCGCCTTGTTTCAGCCGTAAAAACAGAGGCGAAAGCGATCCTGAAGCGTTTCAACGCCGTTTATGTGGGAAAAGTAATGGGTGAAGCGTGGAAGAAAAACAGGTTCCGGATGCCCTACCTGCGAAACAGCCTCTGGGAAGCGGGTTATGCTGTAGATACGTTTGAGACTGCCCTCACATGGGAAAAGGTTCTGCCTGCCGTAAAATCGATTGAAGAAAGGATAAGAGGCGCCCTCGCGGAGTATAATGAAAAGGTTCATGTCTTCACCCATCTTTCTCATCTTTATCCGACCGGCTCCAGCATCTACACTACATTTGTTTTTCGCATTCCAAAGACGGCAGAAGAAATATTAAAACGGTGGCAAATTCTTAAAAAAACCGCAAGCCTTGCAGTGGTTGAAGCTGGGGGAACAATAAGCCATCATCATGGGGTTGGTTTGGATCATAAGGAATACATGGATGCCGAAAAAGGGCCTGTCGGAATGAGCATTTTAAAGAATGTGTTTGACAATGTTGATCCCGACAGGCGCATGAATCCGGGCAAGTTGATATAAGGCGAGAGGCGGAAGGTAAAAGCCGAATATCGTACATCGAATATCGAAAAAAACGATAGACCAGAAACCAGTAATCAGTGATCAGTGACCAGTAGTCAGTGATCAGGGACCAGTAATCAGGGACCAGGGACCAGTGATCAGGGACCAGTAATCAGGGACCAGGAACCAGAAACCAGAGACCAGGGACCGGGAACCAATCTTATGAACATAGCAGACTTGCAGGAAAATTGGGATCTGATTGTTATAGGCGGGGGAATTACCGGAGCGGGTATTCTGCTTGAAGCTTCCCGGATGGGATTGAAGGTTCTTCTCGTTGAACAAAATGATTTTGCTTCCGGAACATCGAGTCGCTCTTCCAAGCTCGTTCACGGGGGATTGCGCTATCTCAAAGAAGGCCGCCTCTATCTGACGTATCTCTCAGTAAGAGAACGTGAGCGGCTCATAAAAGAGGCACAAGGACTGGTTGAGCCACTTAATTTCATGACACCGGTTTACAGCAACAGGAGACCCGGAAGACTCTCCCTTGAAGCCGGTCTCAGAATTTATGATTTGATGTCACACCGGAGAGATCACAAGTTCTACGGGCAGAATGAATTTTCAATGCGTGTTCCCTGCGTAAAACAGGAAAATCTTCAGGGTGGGTTTCGTTTCCGGGATGCGCAGGTTGATGATGCCAGGCTTGTGCTCCGGGTAATTAATGAAGCTCTCTTATCGGGCGGATTTGCTTTAAATTACGCCGATGCGGTTGAAATAAGCCGGAATGCGCGGGGTGATGTAGCCGGAGTTGTCATAAAAGAGAGTGAAACGGGTGAAACAAAACAGATTTTAACCCGCGCGGTAATAAATGCTACAGGCTCATGGGCGGAAAAGATTCATCCTTCTCCCGACAAAAGCCTTCATCTGCGACCATTGCGGGGGAGTCATCTTGTCTTTCCGGAATGGGCATTTCCTTTTCCCGAGGCGGTTACCTTTTTTCATCCCTTCGATAGAAGACCCATATTTATTATACCGTGGGAAGGTGCGGTGATATACGGCACTACGGACGTTGACCATGAAAAAGATCTCTCTTTGGAGCCGGTTATCAGCAAGGCAGAGATTTCATACCTCATGGACGGCATTAACGCTTTTTTCCCTTCTCTTGAAATATCTTTAAGGGACGCTTTATCCTCCTATGCCGGAGTCAGGCCTGTTTTAAGCAGAAAACAGCTTGCGCCCTCCAAGGAGTCGCGTGAGCATGTCGTGTGGATTGATAAAGGGCTTGTAACGATAACAGGCGGAAAACTGACCACATTCAGGAAACTCGCGGCGGATGCTCTGAAAGCGGCCATGCCTTTTCTGCCTTCCGTTAAGCCGGCGGGGCATGAACCTGTTTTTAGGCAATCTCCCGGCGTGTTTACAGATGACAGACTTTCTCCCCTTCTGTTGCGGCGTCTTACCGGTCGATATGGCGAAGGAGCAAAAGAGATTTTAAAAAATCCCGGGACTGACGATTTGTCTTATATTCCCGGAACCAATACTGTCTGGGCTGAATTGCGCTACGCGGCAAAAAATGAAACAGTAAGACATCTTGAGGACCTGCTCTTAAGAAGGGTCCGCATAGGCCTGATTACTCCGGAGGGAGGAAAGGAGCATATCGGGCGGATAAAAACACTGTGTTCTCCCGTATTGCCGTGGGATGAAGCCAAATGGGACGCCGAGATAAACAAATATCTTGAAAAGTGGCGCCGGGCGCACTCCGTTACTTGTTACCCTTCTTAGTAAACAGCTGTATCATCAATCCTATGTCACCGGTTACCGTATATTTCTGTTCCATAAACATTTGCTGACCGTCGGCCTTGCGGGTCATAATGTCCATCCACACGTCAAAGGGCGTTTTGATAGTGATGTCGGGGTTTGCTTCAGGTTCTTTTTTTGCTTTGATTTTGCCGTTATCAATAATGAAGCAACACGAACCTTCCGTTTGACCGGAAAAGTCAAACTGCAGGATTATCTTCCGATTACCGGCTGCCGCGGAATTAATGCCGACGGGAAAGAGCCACATGAAGCTTTCAATAGAATCAGGACGAGGAATCATGTGCTTTTTTTCAAACTCTTTTGGTGTCACTTTTTCGTTTATGCAGGTTTTCCAGAAGAGGTTGCCCATTTCAGCAAACAACTTGGGATCTACGAGAGGTTGTCTTATCCTTGCTATTGTACCTGGGGAGATAGCCATCGATTTTACCAGTTCTCTTCCAGCCTGTTTTGTCGCATCCAGCACGTCGGTTGCTTTTTCCTTGAAAAAAGGATGCGATATTGTTTCGGCGGCGCTCCGGTAAATTTCAGCAGCAAGTGTTTCGCCTTTATGTCGTGTCCGGTTCAAATAGGATGAGAGTGCATCAAATTCCGATTCCTCCGGGAAGCCGCACACAGAAAGCCACACAGCCGCCGGGATCTTATGTCTTAACGGATGAAATGTTTTTCCGTCATCGCTTTTCTCAAAAAACGGTTGGATAGCCGGAAGGGTTCGCTCCCTGAATCTGCTCATGGCAGAATTCATTAAGTGATAGTAAAGAGGCGTCGCGTAGACAACGAGATCGGCTTCCAGCCACTTGGGAAAAAGTTCCCTGGTCATGTCGTCCTTGTGAACACAATGACCGGGAGTCTTCGTCCAGCAGGCGAAGCATCCGATGCAGTTTTTGATTTTTTTCTCGCGCAGGTTCACGACATCGACCTCAGCTCCGGCATCGCGCATCCCCTCTATAAGATTATTAAGCATCAGTTCGGTTTTGCTTCCGCCTCCTGTGCGCGGACTTGAATTAATGGCAAGTATTTTCATAATGTTCTCCGTTTAAATTTTGATTGACCTGTCAATATTCTTTCATAACGCCCGGTTTCACAGAACACGATGATTTATCAGCGTTCCTGTGAAAACCGATGTTATGCCTCACCTGATATGGAAACCTTTCCTTTTCATCTTTATCAAGGTATTTTCCGCTTTTCATCTATTACCTCCCAAATACTTTTTTGTTTCTTTGCTATTAGGTATTATTAAGTTCTGTTGAAGGCTTGTATAGAGTCTGCTTTTTCGTTGTTTCAGTTCATACAAAATTGTAACTTTACTGAAATGGCGGAAGGAAGCGCCCTGTCAGTCTCTACAGAGGCCGGCTCTTGCCGCAATTCCAGCATTCGGTGAATTGCCCCTCTATCTCTTCGCCGCATGAATCGCATTTCCAGGCTGCGACGTCTTTTTCCGAAAGAGCCTCTTCCACGATTTGTTGCGCCTCCTCAAAATCATCATCGTCAACGCACAGTTGCGGCCAGCATTCAATAGGCGGGAGTTCACCTGTTCCCGCGGCGAGAAATTCATTTTTTAACCAGCACCTGATCCCGTGTCCTTCCAGGATGTTTTGAAATATGCTTACAAGTGATATGTTTGGAGCGCTGTAAACGGTTTTCATTTCTTTTATTTATCGGATAGTTATATGTCAGGCTAAAAGGCGTGCCGACAACAGCAAGAGGCCGGCACCGGTTATAACGTTCAAATATATTATAACATTTGATATTAAAAGATTAAAATTACTTGCCGTTTTGACGATAATTTTGTGAACTATGAAGGGAATAATCCCGCCGATTCCTGTAATAATGCCAAGTATCAGTCCAACAGTAGAGTTTCTTTCAATTTCAATCAGCCCGTAAAACAGCAGAATAATAATCGGAATATGAAGAAGCAAAAAACCCGTTATTTTACCGGGCAGCTTTAATATCTCCCACTCTTTTTCATAAGCTGATTCAATTTCATGCAATAATAAGAAGGTCGCATTCACAATATACAGCATTGTAATGATTTTCATATTTTACTTCTCCATTTAAAACGCGGTATTTTGCCGAATGCCTATTTTGTCCCATGCAGATATGCCAGCCTTTCTTCTTCTGGAAATCTTTCAATAGCGTAGCGTAACATGGTGCGCGGCATCTGCTTATAATATCTTGCGAGAAATTTTTCTTCGGCATTGATGTCCCGTTTGCCGACTTCACGCAGCATCCATCCTGCGGCCTTGTGGATCAGGTCTTCCTTGTCATTAAGCAGCAATCTCGCGCATTCAAGGGTGTCCGGGAAGTCTTTTTTTTTAATGAAGTGGAAAGTGGATATAATGCCGATCCTCCGCTCCCAGAGGCTTTTTGAGTTTACAAGCCGGTAAATCGGCTTCCTGTCTCTAAAATACAAGTGAGTTCCCACGATCTGTTCCGCCGAACAGTCAACCAGATCCCAGCTGTTTATGAGTTCCGTGTTACCGAGGTACGCTCTGTAAATAGACCCTTGCTCGACGCTTTCGTTTGCTGAGGCATACTTTGCGACCAGTATCAGCAGGGCAAGAAGTCGCGCTTCGTGGAAAGGAGATTTCAGAAGTTCTGTTGTATCTTCAAGGGATATTGCGCGGTATTCTCTGACACATTGCCTGATGGTCGGAACACGAATCCCAAGAAACCTGTCTCCTTCTCCGTATTCTCCCTTTCCTGTCTTGAAAAATCGTTGGGAATGAGCTGCGATGTCGCTGTCACTCAGCTCCCTGAGCCGGCTCATGATCTGCTTAAGACGTTTACTCATAACTGTTCTTTCGTTCTCGAGCTGAATTTAATGTCTTGATTCAGCTCAATACAAATTTATGCCTGGTTAAAGCCCAAGCATTTATCATTGGTTCATTGCCTGAGATATATCCTCAATTATATCGTCCGCATGTTCTATTCCGACGGAAAGCCTTAAAAGAGAATCGCTGATGCCCACCCTCTGCCTCTCTTCAGGCGACATTTTCACATGCGATGTCTCTGAAGGTGAACAGATGAGAGTCTCAACTCCTCCAAGGCTTACTGCGGGATGGATCATTCGAAGCCGGCGCTGGAAAGTCTTTGCGGATACTCGATCTTCATTCAATTCAAAAGACAACATTGCCCCGAAGCCTGTCATCTGTGATCGCGCGACAGAATGTCCCTTGAAGTTCGGCAGACCCGGATAATTGACTTTTTTGACAAAGTTATGATTGTCAAGGAATTCGGCAATCCGCTGCGCGTTTTGGGTCTGCCGTTCAACCCGTATAGCAAGCGTTTTCAGGCTTCTTTCAAGCAGGTAGCAGGAAACGGCATTAAGACTTCCGCCGAGATGCCTGGCTGTTGCAAGGATTCTGCCGGCATATTCTCTTGATGTAATTGCGATTCCGCAGCAAATGTCGCTGTGGCCTCCCATGTATTTGGTGCCGCTGTGAACCACCACATCTATTCCCAGAGTTAGAGGGCGCTGGTTTACGGGTGTCGCGAAGGTATTGTCGATAATCGTGGTAATCCCGCGTGCCCTTGCAAATTCTGTCACACGGCGGATATCGATAATTCCCAGCAGCGGATTGGTCGGTGATTCGATTATGATAAGTTTGGTTGACTGAGTGATCGCCTTTATAACCGCTTCGGCATCTGTCGCGGCAAACGAGTAACGGATACCCAGCCTGTCGAAAAGATCCGTTGCGAATGCGTGTGTTCCGCCGTACAGTTCGTCCATCAGCACAACATGGTCTCCGGAACCGGCGAAGGCGAGCACTGAGGTGCTCATCGCGGCCATGCCCGAGCTGAACAATACGCCATCTTCTCCAGATTCAAGCGAACTCATTTTGTTAACCACCGCAGCCTGGTTCGGCGTGTTGAAATAACGGGGGTAAGGGCAGCTTTCCCGATCCATGTATTCGAATGAAGAGGAGGTAAAAATCGGCGTGTTTACCCCTCTTGTTGCCGAATCATGGTACGTACCACTATGAACGCAAAGAGTTTCTTGATGCATGGGATTAATTATCTCCTTATATTTTATCGTCAGGCGAACTTAGAAAATCAATAATTGTTCTTTTGTCCGTATCCGGTTCAAACAACTCCCGAAGAGCATAATAAGCGTCGTAATCATCGGGATCTGTGGAATAATAAAAATCCTGGGCTAATTCTGAAAATGTCTCCACCTCCTCTTGTTTGACGCACTCTTGAGTGTAATAAGTGATGAGAATACCGAGAATGTTTTCGAACTCATGGAAGGATGACAAGTCTGAAAGATGGTTACGAAAAATCTCACTCACTTTGTCAAAAAGATTTCGTCTTTTAATTTTATGAAGTCATTAAGGACACAATCTTTATTTTTTTTACTCATTTCGGGATATTTCCGATGCTATTACTTTTATGTCCAACGGGGCATAGTCAGCGGCCTATCAACTGTGAGGTTCGCTGAACCGTCTTGATTCTGGTTGAAAATATCTTAAGCATTTCCTCACCTGCACTGGAATCAGCAAGAGAAAGGCATGTTCGTATCAGCTCACTTACAACCTGCAATCGCTTTGCAATAGCCGCTGGGCTAAAATCCATTTTGTTCTCCTTCCGGGAGTTACCCAATTGATAAGAACTTCCTTTTTAAAACAAGCTGTTAGCACACATAAAATTGTATGTCAATGTAAAATCACGCCGGTATTGTGCGTGAGAAAGCCGATAAAACTTAAATGTTCAGAAAAGATTAAGAATGCTGATTCCTGAAATCAGTCATCTGCATGAGCCAATAGAAGTTGATGATTTATCAAAAAGCCAGCCGATGAGATATATCCCTCACACAATGGCCGGTAACGTTACCAGCAATATTTTACGGCCATAATCCTCTTGACTCACAAGGGCCTTCTTCGGATACAACGAGTATCCAGGCGGTGTCTGGAAGGAGATCTTCATACACCCCCGTCATGCCTTCGGTGTCCTCATTCAGATTGCTGAATTCGAGGCCTCGGACTGGCTGTCCGAGAAGGTAAAATTTTCTCCTGATACTCGGTGGCAAGTAGAGAAGACGGAAACCGGTGCAACCCTCATATTTGCTCACCCCGGCGGAGGTAATGTTTCTCTGGATCTGAATCGTGGAGAGCTGAAGCAATTGATGGCGTCGCTGGAACAGGCCTATAAGTAAAAACAACTTCCTTGTAATATTGATTTTTTGTTTTGCTCAATTCTTACCAGCTTTCAAGTAATCCTTAAGTATTTAAATTAATAAAATCATTTAGTTGTAGATGCTATCAGTCAAGGCTCATTTGCTTTTAAAAACCAGGCAGGTGCCATGCCCCTGCATTATCCCAGTTTTTTCCTGAAGCGCATTACTGCGGCAAAAAACAGGCAGGTACTGAATGTAACCATTGCGAGAGTTTCGGGTATAAGATCCTTAAAGGTTGTCCCTTTCAGATATATCTCACGAAGTATCACTATATAGTACCGCAGCGGATTAAGGCGCGTTATATGCTGAATTACAGGGGGCATGTTGGCGATAGGTATGAAAAAACCCGAAAGAAGAATTGCAAATATCATGAAAAACCAGGCGACAAAAAGGGCCTGCTGCTGTGTATCCGATATCGTTGAAATGAAGATACCGAGACCGAGTGTCGAAATGATAAAAATTGAAGATTCAAAAAGGAGAAGAAGCAGGCTCCCTTTTACTCCTATTCCGAAAATAAGGTAGACAAATCCCATCGAAATCATTATCTCCAGCATTCCGAGGATACTGAAAGGTATTATCTTGCCGATAACAAGCTGATATGACCTTATCGGAGTTACCATGAGCTGTTCCAATGTTCCTATCTCCTTTTCACGAACGATGCCCATGCTCGTGAGAAAGAGGGTTATTATGAGAAGAATAAGAGCGATGATTCCCGGCACTATGTAGAGTTTGCTTTCAAGATTCGGATTGAACCAGAACCTCGGTTCCGTCTCAACCCTGCGTATATTTTTAACCTGAAGGCTTAAATCAGGCGAATATTCGATGAGCCTTTCCTGGTATTGCTGTACAATGTCCGTAATATATCCGAGCGATACTCCGGCGGAATTTCCGTCCACCCCGTCAACAAGAAGCTGGATGTCAGGTTTTTTTTGAAGAACAATGTCACGCTGGAAATGCCTGGGAATCACTATGGCAAGACTTGCCTTTCCTGAATCAAGATAGGATGAAAGTCTGGTGTAATCCTCTTCAAAGCCTGTGATTTTGAAATATTTTGAATGAACAAACCGGTTGATAAATTCCCTGCTGTATGGAGTTTTATCCTGATCCTGAAAAACAATTTTTATGTTTTTTACATCGGTCGTTATGGCATTTCCCAGAATAAATATTTGAATGAGAGGAACTACAAACAGAATTCTGACCATAGAGAAGTCCCGGAAGATCTGTCTGAATTCTTTCTGCACAAGATAAAATATCTGACGCATTCTCATCACTCCAGGGTTGTTTTAAACCGTATGGTTGCAATTGAGAGCATGAACAGTCCTATGCCGGATAAGGCTGCCGCATGCTGCCACAGCTCCGCAAGGCCGATTCCTTTGAGCATTATGCCTCGGATGATTATAAGAAAATAGGTGGCAGGCACCACTTTTGATATGTATTGAAGCGGGAGAGGCATGCTTGCTATCGGAAAAATAAAACCACTCAGCATTATGGTGGGAAGAACTGTTGCCATGAGTGTGGCGAGCATTGCTATCTGCTGCGTTTTTGCGACTGCCGAAATCATCAGCCCGAAACTCAAAGCGACAAATATGTAAATAAGCGACAGGATGGCGATCAGGGACAGGCTTCCGTTGATGGGCACTTTGAACAAAAGGCGGGCAAAAACAATTATGATTATTCCATTAAAAAAACCGAGGGTGATGTACGGAACTACTTTTCCCACGACGATTTCTATAGGGTGAACCGGCGACACAAGGATCTGTTCAAGGGTTCCAGTTTCCTTTTCGCGGGTTATGGTGATGGATGTCAGAAGAGAGCATATAAGAAGAAGTATGAGGGCGACAAGGCCCGGCACAAAAAAATTCGCGCTCTTCATATCCGGATTATAAAGAATCCTGGGTTCGAGGCCGAGTATTCCGGGAGACCGGCGGTTCAGTTTTTCGTTAAACAACTGAGCGACCCGGTTGCTGTAGTTGTTTATGAATGTCCCGATGTTCGAATCGGCTGCATCAACAATAAGCTGAACTTTTGTAATGCGGTTTGAAATAAGACTTTCCGAAAAATCTTCCGGGATAACAAGCGCCATCTGAACAGCTCGTTTTTTGAATAATGATTCTATCTCATTGCGTTTTATATCCGTATATTTGAGTACGAAGAAACGGTTTTCGGTAAAACCCCGTATTAATTCCCTGCTTTCCGGAGTTTTGGCATCATCAATCACGGCAAAGGTCAGGTTTTTCATGTCGAGAGTGATGGCATACCCGTAAAGAATTATCATGAGAACAGGCATCAGGATAATAATAAGAAGAGATCGCCAGTCCCGGAAGATATGGGTATATTCTTTAATGATTATGCTTATTATTCTTCTTAGCTTCATCTGAATTTGTCATCACCAAGCCGCAGATTTACGATGAATATCACTGATATATTTTCTTTGCATTCAAATCTATCTGCGCTCATCTGTGTGAATCCGCGGCTGATTAGTTCCGTCCAACAATATGAATAAAAATATCCTGCATGGTGGTTTTGTTGTATTTCTGCTTTAGACCTGTCGGAGTTCCGAGCTCGATTATTTTCCCTTTATGCATGATCGATATCCTGTTGCAGTATTCTGCTTCATCCATGTAATGTGTGGTTACAAAGACGGTTTTTCCGCTTCCTGCTATTTCATATATTATTCGCCAGAAATTGCGCCTTGATATCGGATCAACACCTCCAGTCGGCTCGTCAAGAAAAATTATTGACGGGTCATGGAGCAATGAAGTGCTCAAAGCCAATCTCTGTTTCCATCCAAGGGGCAACGATTTTGTCAGAGAGTTTTTCATTTTATCAAGATTTAACTCTGAGATAAGTTGATCTGTTTTGCCTGAAATCTTTTCCCTGGAGAGTCCGTATATTCCACCGTAAAATTCTATGTTCTCTTTAACGGTAAGATCGTCATAAAGGGAAAATTTCTGGCTCATGTAGCCGATATTTTTTTTTATCTTCGCAGTTTCTGAATTGATACTGAAACCGGCGACTGTTGCTTCTCCTGAAGTGGGTTTCAAAAGACCGCAAAGCATTTTTATCGCGGTTGTCTTGCCGGCTCCGTTTGCGCCAAGGAATCCGAATATTTCACCCCTGTTGACCTCAAAAGAGATTTCATCTACGGCTATAAATTTTCCGAAATGGCGGCTCAGTTTTGATACGCTGACCGCTTTGTCAGTTTCCATGCCCGATTTTCCCTTCAATAAGGCCTATGAAAACATCTTCAAGTGATGGAGCAATACGTTCAATATTTAATTGTTGCCCTAAAAGATCATAAAGTTTTAAACGGATATCTTCGCTTGAAAAGCCGGGTGGAAAAGTAAGATGCAGGCTGTCTCCGAAAGATTGAACTGAAATTATCCCAGGAATTTGAGCAATACGATTTGACTGCAGGACCAGGTTATGCCCGGTTATTTTATAGATATGATTATGCATCAGGCCGGTAATTTTTTCGGGCCTGCCTAAAGCGAGGAGGGAGCCTTCGTGCATGATTGCTATGCGGTCGCATAAAAGCGCTTCATCCATGTATGGTGTTGAAACAAGAATTGTAACACCCTCTTTTTTTAATTCCTGTAAAATTTCCCAGAATTCACTTCTTGAAACAGGATCAACGCCGGTTGTCGGTTCATCAAGAATAAGCACAACAGGGTTATGAATAAGAGTACAGGAAAGAGCCAGTTTCTGCTTCATTCCCCCTGAAAGCTGACCCGCGAGCCTTTCTGAAAAAGGCTCAAGTTTACTGAACTTGAAAAGCCTTTTTCTCCGTTCGGCCATCTCCTTTTTCGGAACTTCAAACAGATTTGCGAAAAAATTCAAATTCTGACTGACTGAAAGATCCGGGTAGAGAGAAAATCTCTGGGGCATGTAGCCTGTTATGCTCCTTATTTCTCTTACGCTCTTTGATACATTCAGGCCGGATACTGAAAGTTCCCCGGAGTCAGGTGAAATGAGTGTGACAAGAGTCCTTATTGTCGTTGTTTTTCCGGCTCCGTCAGGACCTATTAAACCGAAGAGTTCGCCTTTTTCGACATCAAGGCTCAAATTTTTTACCGCTATGTTTTTACCGAATGATTTTGAGAAGTTTGTAATGCTGATTACAGGCTGCATTATGTTTCCCGTTGTACAATTACAGATACAGGCATGCCGATTTTTAATATTCCTTCCATATTCTGAACTGAAACTTTTGCGGAAAATACCAGGGAGGCCTTTGTCTCTTCGGTCATTATTGTTTTGGGAGTAAATTCGGATTTATCGGAAATCCATGTTACCTGCCCTTCGAGTGTTTTATCATCAATCCCGTCTATTTTTATCCGGACCTTCTGGCCAAGTTTTATAAAGGGGAGATTTTTTTCATCTATGTATATTTTTGTCCAGAGAGAAGTTAAATCGGCAATATCGCAAACAGGGCTTCCGGGAGAAAGGAGTTCCCCGTTTTCAACATAACGGACAAGGACTGTCCCTGAAACCGGAGCCGTGACTGTTGATTCTTTAAGCTGCTTTTTTATGATCCTGGCGCCGGATTCAACCTGGTTTTTCCTGCTTGTGACTGCGTCTATGGAGGATTTAATGTACCTGATCCGCTCGTCTGCCGCATCAAGTTGTGTTTTCAGATCATCCACACTTTGCTGTGATGTGGCCTTTGACTTAAGGAGAGCAAGGAACCGGTTATATTTTATACTTATATTTTCTCTTTCAATTTTTGCGCTTTCAAGCTGCGAAAGAGCGGCGCTGTATTGGTTGTTGATCTCTTCAATAGCGGACCGGTTCTGATCGAGCTGATATCCGAGTTTTTCAGTTTCTATGGTTGCAAGCACCTGCCCTTCTTTAACTCCCATTCCCTCGTCGAAATTGAGCTTCGTTATTATGCCGCTTGCCTGAGAACTTACCCGTGTCGTATTGGCATCCATTATTCCTGAAAAGTTCATTTGAGTTTCCGGTTTTTTGGAACATGAGAATACGGCAAGAATAAAGAAAATAAAGATAATTGTTTGGAACCGAACAAGAGATGCGGGAAAACTTTTCTGGCTTTTCATATGTTTTTATTCCGGGTTCAGTTATTATGTTTTTTAAGCATTACAAAATGACCGATCCTGCCAAATTTAACTGCAAGATATTATATAATAGGCTTTTTAGTGTCAAGGAGGATATCTTAAGTTTGTTTTATATTGACATTTTAGCTTCTTCCTGCAAGAAAGCACTGGATATTGACCATGTTTTTTTTGACGCCATCCGGCAAAGATGGCGCAGTTGCATACCGAATCTGAAGAAAGTTGTTTTGCGGGGAGAAACCGGATCATGGACATGAAGCGGGACTATTATGAGGATGTTAAATTATTTACTTCGGGCGTGGGTTTTTTCTGGTTTTTGGTCCTTATGGTTTTTCTCGCCGCATATCCCTTTCTTGTCAAAAACTATTACGTTTACGTGGCAAATTACATTGCCATAAATATAATTGTAGTAATTGGTCTTAATATTCTTGTAGGTTATACCGGTCAGATATCTCTGGGGCACGCCGGATTTTTTGCCATAGGCGCCTATGGGACTCTTATTTTGATGACCAAGCTCAGCTTCCCTTTTCTTCTGGCGCTTCCCGTATCAGCACTGATTGCTTCTGTTTTCGGATTTCTCCTCGGACTTCCGGCTCTACGCCTAGAAGGCCCCTATCTTTCAATAGCGACTCTCGGTTTCGGCCTTACGATCACCCGTGTAATCGGAAAAATCGAATTTTTTGGCGGAAGGCAGGGGCTTCATGCGCCTGAGCTTGTTATAGGCCCCTGGCATCTTAATACAGACCGGGATTTTTACTATCTTCTTATGGTTATTACGGTGCTGATGACCGTCGGTGCCCGCAACCTGATAAAGACCCGTGTAGGGCGGGCATTTGTTGCAATAAGGGATGCTGATATTGCAGCGGAAACGATGGGCGTCAATCTTGTATTTTATAAGACTCTTGCTTTTGCAGTAAGTGCATTTTACACCGGCATTGCGGGGGGCTTGTTTGCCTTTGTTCTGCGATTCATCGAACCTGAACTCTTTTCGCTGTTTATGTCCATAATGTTTCTCGCCATGGTTGTTGTTGGAGGGCTTGGATCAATAATGGGTTCCATCGCAGGGGCATGCCTTCTCGGCTGGCTTGATTTGCAGTTAAGAAATATTCTCAGTCTGCCGTACATCGGATCATGGCTTGAGAGCCTTTCCAAAAGCTATTTTTCATTAACCGGCGTTTCAAATATCCAGTTCATTCTGTTCGGTTTAATAATGGTTCTTATAATGCTTTTTGAACCTCTGGGAATATTCGGAATCTGGATCAGAACCAAGAAGTACTGGAAAACATGGCCGTTTTAATAAGTAAGGTATAGTCATGCTTGATTTTCTTCAGATGGTAGTAAGCGGGATTGCTGTGGGAAGCTCCTACGCACTTATGGGGCTTGCAATGGTAATTATATATAAGACTTCGGAAGTGCCGAATTTTGCCCAGGGCGAGATGGCTCTCATATCGGTCTTTTTTGCCTTTATGCTGCTATCTCATTACGGTATTCCAAGCTACATCGCTTTCCCCTCAACACTCGCTTTTGCGGCAATCCTGGGATTCTTTCTTGAATTTACAGTTTTAAGAAGGGCAAAAAATCCTAATGTGCTCGGCATGATCGTCATAACCATCGGCCTTGAGATGATACTGCTGGGGCTTGTTTCCTGGAAGTTCGGTGCCGATCACAAAGATATGCCGTTTCCCATTTCACCTTATGAAAGTTTCGCGATAGGCAAAATGTTTGTCAGTACCCTTGAGGTCCTTACCCTTTGTGTGGCTCTTGTCATGATGGTGACTCTTTTTCTCTTTTTCAGGTTCTCAAAGCTTGGCATGGCAGTAAAAGCCACTCAGCAGAACAGATCGGCTGCCAGGCTTATGGGAATCAGAACAAACCGGATAATGATGTTTACATGGGGTATGTCTTCCGTTGTCGGATGCGTTGCAGGACTGCTCCTTACTCCTGTTTCGATGGATCCATTCATGATGTGGGATCCCATGTTAAAAGGTTTTGCCTCGGCTGTCCTGGGCGGGATGACCTCTCTTCCTGGCGCTGTTTTCGGAGCATATATGCTTGGTATTATAGAAAATCTGTTCGGAGGTTATGTTTCAATTGAATTCAAGTCGGTAGTCGCTTTTGTTATAATTGTTCTTGTTTTGTGTGTGAAACCGAGCGGGCTTTTTGCCCGCCATTATGTGAAGAAGGTATGACGGCTTTGTAGAAAGTTCTCACACAAAGACCACAGGGACACAAAGAGAAACATGTATTTTTTCGATAAACCATTCTTTGTGCCTTTGTGTTTTAGTGTGAAAAACAGAAATTGGCTTTTATGTAACCATCAACTGTAACAAACAAGAGGAGGAGCGATGAAAAAGAAATTACTGAGTGTTTTACTTGCAGCAGCCATGGTTTTTGGCATTTCGTTTTATGCCGCGGCGGAAGAGGGCGTCACAGATACCGAAATCCATATAGGGCAGTGGGGGCCGCAGACAGGGCCTGCAGCAGCCTGGGGGTCGGTTGCGCGCGGAACGGATGCCTATTTCAAGATGATTAATGATGAGGGCGGTATAAACGGACGGAAACTGGTCCTTCACATGTTCGATGACGGTTATAACCCGGCCAAAACAATGGCAGGCGTAAAAGAGCTCCAGGAAGGAAAAGGAATGTTTGCATGGGTTTCAGGGGTCGGTACTGCCACGGGTCTTGCGGTAAAGGAGTATCTTATGGAAAAGAAAATTCCCTGGGTAGGCCCGGCATCGGGTTCGCAGGTATGGACTAATCCTCCCAGTAAATATCTCTTTGCTGACTATCCCCTGTACTATATTGAGGCAAAGGCTCTTTGTAATTACGGCGCAACAAAGCTTGGAAAGAAGAAATTTGCCATGATTTACCAGAATGATGACTATGGTAAGAACGGATTGGCAGGGGCTCAGGAAGAGCTTGGCAAATTGGGTTTGAAACTTGTTGAAGCTGTTCCGGTTGAAGTGACTGATACAGATTTGAAACCTCATGTAATGAAGCTGAAACAGTCTGAAGCCGATGTCGTACTGCTGTGGGTTACGCCTTCTCACGCCGTCCGCACTATAGGGACTGGGGCAGCAATGCAGTTTGCCCCCCAGTGGATGAGCACAAGCACCTGTTCCGATTTTCCGTTCATGAACACAATCAGCAAGGGGTTATGGACAAATGTGATAGCTGCAAGTTTCGGTGAAGTTCCCGATTCTCCCAATCCTCTTATGCAGAAATACAAAAAGGCACATGAAAAGTATGCTGCAAAGGAGGAAAGATGGGGCGTATTCTTCTATGCGGGATTTGGTTTTGTTGAGCCTGCTGTTGAAGCCCTGAAAAGATGCGGGAAGGATGTTACCAGGGAGCGTTTTGTAAAGGAGATGGAAGGGTTGAAAAATTTCAAAGGCATTCTTGGAAAGGTCAATTTCAAGCCTTTTAATGAAAAAGATCCTTCGAGCAGGCAGGGAACTAACGAGGTCTTTCTTGTTCAATGCACCGAAACAAGCGGTTACAAGATGCTGACCGACTGGACAAAATACGAGTAATGACATAAGGGTTCGAGGGGTCAGGGGTTCGAGGATTCGAGTGGTCGGAAAACAAACGCTTGAACCCCTGAACCCTTTTCCCCAATAATTGAGAGAATAACCAAATTTATAAAAATATAAAGAAACCAATGCCATTTTTTAATGTCGATAAACTTTCTATTTCTTTCGGCGGACTGAAAGCTCTCCAGGACATAAGCTTTGAGGTCAATAAGGGGGAGATTTTTGCAATCATCGGGCCAAACGGGGCCGGGAAGACAACCCTTTTTAACTGCATAAACGGTATATACAAACCTGATTCCGGGAATGTTCTTTTTAAAGAAAAAAAGATACAAGGCAAAAAGCCGGATAAAATAGCGCGTCTCGGCTTAGCCCGCACTTTTCAGAATATCGAGCTTTTCAGCCATATGAATACCATGGAAAACATCATGCTTGGCCGCCATATTTATATAAAGACAGGCATTTTTCATGGTGCAACCATGTGGGGGAGGGGATCATACGCGGGA
>JAABQB010000047.1 GCA_011391695.1 Desulfobacteraceae bacterium
TTGTTATAGCGCCTTCGTTGCCGGCTCCATTCCGGGAACCGTCTTTTTCAGAGGATAATCGTTCCTGTTGAATTCTGCAATCATGAGCCGCATTTATGGTTTCGATGAGAGTATCCATATCCACCGGCTTTGATAGAAATTTAAATGCATTATATTTGCCGCATTCCAATGCTTTTTCAACGCTTCCGTGGCCGGTAAGAACAATGCAGGGTAGATTCGGCTGAAGGGCCTTAAGCCGTTTCTGAACTTCAATCCCGTCAATTCCGGGCATCTGCAGATCCACCACAGCAACATCAAACTCTTCCCTTGCGGCTGCTTCAACTCCTTCTTCACCGGAAAAAGTCGTCTTGACCGTAAATCCGTCAAGCGCAAGCCGTTTGGCCAGGTATTTTAAAAATGTCTGTTCATCGTCTATAAACAGGAGTTTCATACTATATCCTTGAATAAACTGTTTTCTGTCTTAAACGGGTTTTTCCGTGTAACAAAAGTAATATTTTGAGTCAATGCTTATTTACTTGCTTATCTTTATGCAAAAACCAACGCATCTTTCTGCCGGAAGGGATAGAACTATCCGTTCTTTCTGCTACGAATAAGCAAACAGGGGAAAATGGTATTGTCAGCGATATTTTTAGAAATGGACCCAACCCATCGCTCCAGGATAGCTGCTTTGTCACTCGATCCCAGTATTATCATGCTGGCCTGGTATTCTTTTGCCGCCTTTTCAATTTCCTTTTGGGGATCACCGACATATACATGGGCTCTGGCATTTATTCCTGCATCTTCAAGCTCCTTGCAGAGGGACTCCAGTCGTTTACGCTCTGATTTTCTGATTTTCTGTACTTCGTGGGTGTCCAGACTTTTTAGTGCGCTATCTTTTACGACATGGATGACATGAATTTCTCCAATAACATTTTTCAATCCCTTTATATATTCAACTGCTATTTTATTTGTTTCGGACCAGTTCGTGGCAAACAAAGGTCGATCGAACAATTTTTCAGGAACAATATTGTCCTCTGTCAAATGTTTGAATACCAGAATGGGAACATCTGTTTGCCGGGTCAGTTCCGAGACATCAGAACCAGCGTACAACTGTTCAAGTGTTCCTTTGCTGGAACGACCGATGACGATCAGATCAGGGGATTCTTGTTTTACAACTTTAAGAATTTCCGGGACAAGGCTTGAAACTTCGATATAGGCGCCTACTTCCATTCCCATTTCAAATAAATTTTCCGCCCAGTCAATAAACCGGATATTTGCTATTTCCTTCAGTTTAACTGCTTCTTCCTTGAGGTAACCCACCCCTCTTTTCATGGCAACTTTGTCTTTTTCGATTACATTTAAAAAAACGAAATGCTCCAGAGATGCTTTTCTAAGAACCAGTAAAGAAGTCAGCGCGTTATAACAAAGCTTCTCAAACTTTGTCACAAAAAGGATTTTTTTTATTTCCATAATCTCTCCAGTCACTATTCTTAAATTTTGATCAGCCAATTTTCTTCTTTACTGCCGCAGCCAGCTCTTCGGGATCAGCCGGTTTTTCCAGATAAATATCAGGCTCCGGAACCTCCCCTCCCTTGAATTCATCCAGAACTTTCTGGGATTTTAAAAAAGAGTTAAGAGCAATTCCTGTAAACATGATAATGGGGATTTGCTTGTACTTTTCCGTTGTTTTCAGTTTATGATATAGCCGAATTCCGCTTCCACGGGGCATCAGCACATCAAGAATCACCAGGTCAGGAGGATCTTTTTCTATCATTTCAAAACCCTCCACACCATCCTTAGCGACCAGAGGAATATACTGGTTTTCATCAAGAACTGTAATAACAAATGATCTGACATCCGGATCATCATCAACCACAAGAACCTTTTTACTCATCATTTATCCTCCTTGGTCAATTTATATCAAGTGCCTTTGGTCTTTCATAGGGCAGTTTAATCCTGAAAGTGCTTCCATTCCCGGGGCTTGTTTCAATATCAATGGAACCCCTATGCTCTTCGATCAACTTTCCGGTAACAAGGAGTCCCAGTCCTGTGCCCTTACCTCCCTTGGAGCTGAACAGAGGAGTGAACAACTGTTTTCTGGTATCATCATCCATTCCGCAGCCATTATCAATGACCTCAAAACAGAGCATATTTTTTTCGTCTTTATATGTTTTGATTGTTACTTCATGCTTTTTGGAAACATTTTCATCTTCTATGCAGGCATCAATAGCATTGTTAATAATATTCAACAGTGAGTTGTGAATGGTTTTAGGATCAGCCATGACTTCTCCAATACCGGTATCAAGTTCCTTTGTCAAACGAATGCCCTTTGAAATTGCATAATCCTTTAATAATTCAGTAAGTTCCTCTACAATTCCATTGGGTGAACACGTTTCCATTTCCGGTTCTCTCTGCTTGGAATAGGTCAGCAGATCCTGTGTCAAATCCCCCGCCCGTTTGATATTCTTCTTAATGGTTTCCCAGCCGGCTTTCAGTTTTTCCGTATCGTTTTTTTGAATTCCCACATCCACAACATAGCTGCCGCCCTTCAGCCCGACTAGAATATTTTTCACATAATGGGCGAGCCCGCTGACGGTCTGGCCCACAGCAGCCATCCGCTCTGATTGAACCAGTTCCTTTTCAAGCCGTTTTATTTCAGTCAGATCCTGGAAAAAATTGACCGTTCCCACAAATTGGCCATTTTCAAAAATGGTATCGCTTGTGTATCTCACCGGAATCTGCCTTCCATCTTTTGTTTTGATGATATTTTCTTTCCACGGCAGCACTTTTTTGTCTTTTTCATTCCTGAACTGATTTTTGAAGATATTGGCAATCCGGGGGGTATATAACTCATCAATAGTCATCTTGTTCCTGACATCCTTTGGCGCCTCACCAAATATTCTTGCTGCTTCAGGATTGTATATCACTACTTTCCATTCATGGTTAAAGGCAATAATGGCATCATGGGAACTCTTGATCAACAGTTTTTGAAAATCTGCCCTGCGCCGAATCTCCTCCGTGGCTTCTGCAATTTTAATTTCAAGATTGGTTGTATAATCTTTGAGCTTTTTTCTGAGGGCAATTTTTGTTTTTGCCCTTTCAAGGGCAATGGCAAGGGCGTCATCCCGGACAGGCTTGTTGATGAAATCGCTGGCGCCATATTGAAGCGCCGTGATGGTCGAATCTATATCACCATGACCGGTTACAATAATGGCTTCTTTTTCAGGATCAATCTCCTTTATCTTTTTAAGGAGTTCAAGTCCGTCCATCCCCGGCATTTTTATATCCGTAATCACAATATCAGGAGATTCGGATTTAAATACTTCCAGCCCCTGTTGGCCGCTGTA
Source organism: Desulfobacteraceae bacterium (assembly GCA_011391695.1). Lineage (GTDB taxonomy): Bacteria > Desulfobacterota > Desulfobacteria > Desulfobacterales > RPRI01 > RPRI01. The sequence goes on from JAABQB010000047.1 coordinate 3,327, forward strand.
GGCAGAAAAGGTTTCATATCCGTCACTTCTAAGGGACATGGAAAGCAATTTAACAATTATTTCTTCGTCATCAACAATCAATATCTTGATGGTTGACATCATTTATTCCCCCGTCTGAATTTTCGGAAACCTGATAATAAACGTAGCGCCCTTACCATATTCGCTCTCAATATCAATTGTCCCGCCATAGTCTTTAATTATTCCAAAGCTGATGCTTGTTCCGAGGCCGGTTCCTTTCCCGGTTTCCTTTGTGGTAAAAAAAGGTTCGAAAATCTTTTGTTTTACTTCTTCAGTCATACCGTGTCCGGTATCGGAAACTTTGGCAACCACCCGATTGTCTTCAGAATAGGTTTTGATTCGAAGTGTTTTTTCAGCTTTGCCCCCTTCTTTTTTGACTTTTTCAGCATTTTCATCCATGGAATCAATGGCATTGGTGACCAGGTTTATGAACACCTGCTCCAGACGATTATGCTCTGCGTTAATTTCCGGGATGCCGGAATCCAGATCAAGTTCAACTTTAATGGAGTGGATTGTCAGTTGATGTCCCAATACCTTGAACACATCTCGAATAGGATCATTGACGATCAGCTTTTTAAGATCCCTTTCAGATTGCCTTGAAAAATCTCTGACATGCTTGATAACTCCTGCAGCCCTGGCAACGTTCTCAATAATATCCTTTGCGATCATAACAAGTTCATCATCGGGAATGGCCTTCCCCTTTGCTATCATTTTAATAATCAGATCAGCACATATCTGAATGACATTCAGGGGCTGATTGATTTCATGAGCCATACCGGCAGCCATTGTTCCAAGGGTCGCAAGTTTTCCGGCCTGAATCAACTGAGTTTCTTTTTCAACACTCTCCGTGATATCGGTTGTCGATGCAATCAGAACATTCCTTTGGGCGTAGGTGGCGTGAACAACCTTGACATTGACGAAAAAAGAGGTTTTGTTTTTCTTGAAATGTTTTTTCTTGGTAAAAAGGATGGAATTATTTTCCGGCAACTCCTGGAGGCTGCGCTTAATGGTTTCATCCGTTTGATTTCCGATGAAAAGAAAGGACTTGCCCAGAATCTCTGCTTTAGAATATCCGTATTCAGTTTCAACCCGTTGGTTCACATCCAGAATTTCAAGCGTCTGCCGGTCAACAATAAAGATCGGATTGGGGTTATCATTAAACAGAGATCTGTATCTATCTTCGGATATTTTATGTTTTACGTACAGATGGGAAAGCTTCTTATCCTGAATCTCCAGCTCTTCCTTTGCTTTCTTGTCTTCGGTGAGATCTCTTAGAGTCTCAATTGCGCCGATAATCTTGCCATCCGGTGATTTGATCGGTGCGGCAGTAAAAAATATCCACTTTCCCCCATCCCCGAGATGAGGGAAAAACTCTTCTGCTTCATAGGCTTCTTTGATCAAGGCGGATTTTCTCCAGGAAGAACCATAATATTTCGAAACCTCCTCTTCCGACATCCCGCCCACAATGACGTCTGCCATGGTGGGCCGCTTGGCAGATCGAAACGGGACCCATTGCCGGTCGGTTCCAACCAGTTCATATGACTTGTGTCCTGTAAGCTCTTCACAGGCGGTGTTCCAGTGTGATATAATATGATCATTGTTAATGATAAATGTTGGGATCATACTGCCCTGAATGATCTGGGACAGCTCTTTTTCTATCTTTATCAGTTCTTCCCTATCAACCTTAAGGTATCGGTTTTCCTCCTCGGCATTCTTCTGGATTTTCCTAAAAAACTGATCAAAAAGATCAATTATCTCCTTTTTATCCGTCCCCTCTATCTGAATTTTCCTTTTTATCCTGATTTTTTCTTCTTCAGCCTGAAGAAAATTCAGAAAGGATACGCTCTGGTAATCATCAAGATCAATTATGATAGTACGTTCCGTATCGACTTTATCCAGTATGCAGCTCAAGGTTTTATCATTTTTCAGTTTTAATATGACATCAACACTCGAAAGTTTGCAGATATCGCTATAATCCTTGATTATCATGATGCCTTTTTCCCTGGCATAGATTATTCCTTCTGAATGTGTCAGGGTATCTGCAACCGCAAGGACTTCTGTCGCCAAATCCTTTAATCCGGGGCCGAGCAATATTTCGAGAATTTGTTTGCAAGGATTATTTCCACCGATTATTACTATCTTTAATCCTTTAAGATCTAAATACATTGGACTTTTTGCTCCTGTTAGATATATTAATTCGTGACCTATCAGAGCCTATTGCAAAAGTATGTTTCCCCTCCCTTGATGGGAGGGGATTAAGGGGAGGGTGAGATAAAACTCATTGATAATTATTGTTTTTCCCCTCACCCTAACCCTCTCCCGCAAGGGGAGAGGGGATTGTTGAGACTTTTGCAATTGGCTCATCATATTAAAAGATAATGAAGGTTACAATAATAAAAGGCGGACAGCCATCCGCCTCAAGACTTTACAAAAAGAATAGCTCTGCTCAAGCCCACCTTCTCTTCAGAACACGGCTTAAGCCCGGCTTTCGCAGCAATATCCGCAATCTTTCTGAAATAAGTCTCCGTTACATGCATTCTGGGCTCAACAAGAAGAAAATGTGCTCCCGGTTTTAAAAAAGAGACAATCTCATCAAAAAAAGATTCTTTGTTCCGGACTTCATGCACCATCCAGAAACCAAGCGCAAAATCCGCCTGTTCGTTTACCTCTAATTTATCTGAACTGCATTTATGCAGGGTGATCCGGGACAAAAGACCTTTCTGCTCTGCCCTGAATCTGACCCTCTCAAGCATTTTTTCCTGCAGATCAACTGAAATAACGCGCCCCTTTGCTCCGACCATCTTCGCCATTCCGATTGAAAAATATCCCATCCCGCATCCTATATCGATTACGGTATCTCCTTCCTTAATGAATTTTTGCAGCATCTTATCCGGATTATGCACTAAACGCCTGAGTGGATTGTCGAAAGTATAGGCAAACCACCAGGGACATACATGGTCTCCTGCTAAAAATACCCGTTTAATATCCATTTATACCACCCTTTTTCTGAACGAATCAGGAAGCTGTCAGTCTTTTTTCTGCACAAGGAAGAGACTGATATACCTGGGATCAAGATCATTAAATGCAATTTTGCCATACTCGTTTTCTATTTCCGCAAAAAGATCCTCAAAAGTTTGTCCGAGCAGTCGGATTATTTCCGAAGATTTGATCCCGGCCCTTTCGGAAACCCAGCTTAAAAACGATTCCTTAATCAAAATATCTGTTTTCCCGGGTTTTCTCCCTCCTGCCCACATTGACCTGAAAAAACGCATGAAATCGTCAAAAGGCATGGGGGCCACCTCTTCGGGAAGGCCGAGGCGATATCTTGCGAAAAGGGTAAGAATAAGCTTTTTATAATTTAAAAAGCTATCCTGAACCTGCCTCATCTCAATATTCATAAGGGACATAAGATCGTCGAAAGCTATAACATCTTCGAGCACCCTCCTGCTTTCTGCCACTTCCGAAAAGGCGGCAAATTCTCTGTAAATACGGCCTGTTTTATAGTTGTCAAAATAAAGCGGTTTTTTTATCAAGAGCCCCCCAAGAACACCCATCCATTCTTCTCCCCAGAAGGAAAGCGGAAGCCCTGATTTTGCAAACCAGGCACTCTGCACCCATTTTTTGGCACGATCCTTGAGCTCAAGCGCAAACCCGAAACCTGTCCTGAAAATATGTTCAATGTGATATTGTTCAATCATTGCAGCAGTATGTCCGGTATCAGCTTTCTGGCCCGCCTTTAACAGCCGCTCGAGCCCGATGCTCAAATATCCGCATGCTTTCCTGACAACCTCCTTCAATTCATTCCTGTTTTTAATGCTTTTCTGATCTGCCGCAATAATCTGGTTGCAAAGAGCTGCAAATTCAACTTGCAGATTCTGAAGCACTTCACCGGCGGAAATGCTTTTCAGGGACATCGTAAACAGATTGTCTTCTTTAAGCATTCCGAAAGAATAAAGGGGAACCGGCATCAGGGAAACAGCTTCATCCTTTATTTTTGAGATTTTTTTACGGTGCACAAGCGCTTCCGGCTTTAAGGGAGAATAAATTCCGGCAGCTTCATGGAACGGTAAAAACCCCTTTTCCGCAAGCCTGACATTTCTTATGCGGTAAAATTCCTCCTCCATTTCAGCCGGAAGAACAGATGATGATTCAAAGAGTATTTTCTGGTATATCCCATGGTCATGTTCCGCAATCTTTTCCAGCATCTTTATTATAAATTCTTCTCTCTGCGCCCTGCCTGGCTGATCTTCTTCTGTTTCTGCCTCAGTCTCAGGCGCCTCATATTCAGGATTGTCAAGGACCTTGATATAGAAGATATCGTCAATCGTGACAAAATCTTTTCCGAAAGTTGACGGGTCCTGATCATGCTCCCTTATTGCAACCCTTATATTGTTAAAAAGATAATATTCTATAAGGTCTGATTTATTTTCAATCGCCCATTTTATAAAACGGTCCGGGGCTGCCTGAAACAGAATATCAAGCCATATTGTTAATGAATCTGTGTCAATCCTGTCTTTTTCCCAGAGTTCAACATCAAGAATATAGTCCCACTGCCTGTCGGATGCCATGGCCAGCAGTTCATAGGAATCGTTAATACCTATATCATGTACAAGAAAATAGAAGTCATCTTCGGAAAAAGAGTGTACAAGAGCAGCAGGATGTTTTGCTTCGAGAATGCGGTCGAGGGCTTTTTCCGAAGAAAGCGCAATGATCTCTTTACGCTGTGAAAGAAGATCGGCAGATCTCTTTAACGCAAGATTATATTCCTTTCCTTTATTCATCATACCTTCCCGCCCGTCCATGGCGCAAATTTCATAAGGAGGAGCATGCCCGGTATTGCAATCAGGGTGCATGCGATAAAAAAGAGTTCCCATCCCGTATTTCCGGCCAGAAATCCGGTTGGAGCCGAAGCAAGCACCCTTGGAATACCCATAAGGCTGCTCAAAAGTGCATACTGTGTAGCGGTGAATTTCTTATTTGTAATGCTTGCCATAAAAGCAGTAAAGGCTGCAGTCCCCATTCCGCTTGAAAAATTCTCAAAAGCAATCACGCCGGAGAGAACCGGAATACTGTATCCTGTATGGGCAAGAAAGGCGAAACCTGCTGTCGATAATGCCTGGAAAAAACCAAAGATCCAGAGACTCCGGTTTATCCCGATATAAAGCATTGCAAACCCCCCGGCAAGACTCCCTGCAATTGTCGCCCAGAAACCGAAAAGCTTGACAACAGCGCCTATTTCAGTCTTCGAGAACCCGATGTCTATATAGAACGGGATAGTCATGGCGCTTGCCATTGTATCGCCGATCTTATACAAAACAATAAAGGCGAGTATCCATATTGCGCCTTTCCTGCTGAAATATTCAATGAGCGGCTCTATTACGGCTTCCTTGATGGTTTTTGGAGTGCCGTCAGAAATTTCAGGTTCAGGAGACAAAATAGATGCCAGGATACACGGTAAAAGACAGGCAGCCATTATCAGATAAACCGCCCTGTAAGAGAGCGTATCAGCCATTATCAGGCCGCCGCCTGAAGCAAGCAGCATGCCCACCCGGTAGCCGTTGATATAAAGCGAGGAACCCAGGCCGAGCTCTTCATCGGGGAGGCTTTCCCGTCTGAATGCGTCAACTATAATATCCTGGGTCGCGCTGAAAAATGTTACCAGGATCGCCGCAAAGATGACAAAAAGAGGGTTTCTTCCCGGCTCGGTAAATCCGAGTCCCGCAACAGATAAAACAAGAAGTAGCTGTGCGGAAAGAAGCCATCCCCTTCTTCTTCCCAGAAACGCCGGTATATAACGATCTAAAAAGGGAGCCCAGAGGAACTTGACAGTATAGGGAAGGCCGACCAGGGACATCATGCCTATCATAGCAAGGTCAACCCCTTCATCTTTCATCCATGCCTGCAATAATGTTATGGTGAGAAGAAGAGGAAGGCCGCATGAAAAACCCATCACAAATGTCACAAGCATCCGGCCGCTGAAGATTACGCTGAAAACCGGTTCCCGATTTCCTGATTTGCCGCTTTTGTTTGCCTGTTCTGTCTGCAATGAGGTTATGCCGTTAGGCTTGTATTATGTTTCAGTATATCGGCTGGCGTTACAACAGGTCCGAATATCTGCTTCAGATTTTGAAGTCCCCCCCGCTGTTCATTTAAAACCTCAAACAATTTGCCGGGTATATTTTTCTCCTTCCCATAAGCGTTAATCTGGAGATCGATCATTGCAATTATATTGTCAACGTACAGGGAGAACTGCTTAACGTAAAACGATTCCGGATAATCTTTTTTTATTATTTCCCGGAACATTTCCTTAAGATCTTCATATCGGGGTATTTCGCCTATCGGCGTTTCTATTACCCCGACCTCGTTATATACCCTTCTTTCAAGCCAGGCCAGCCAGACTTTTACATCTCTTTTTTCGCCAAGAAGCTTGTTTGATGTTCCGCCCCTTGCCTTTTCAGTCAGAAAATAATTGAGCCCGGCCATGACAGGCTTATGTTCCCCGGCTATTTTCTTATTACCGAAAAAAAGGAACTGTGCATCCATATAATCGGCAAGGGAACCGGGAATAAACGGCGCATTTGCCCACGGAGCTCGCTTTACTCCTGTCGCGCCAACTTCCGTTGCCGTTGCTGCCGATACTATTGAAGCCCCGATAACAACGCCGTAATCCGAATTCTTGGCAACTCTTACAGGCGGCATGGTATCACTGTCCCTGCCGCTGTATGTAAATACTCTGGTGATAACTCCTTCAGGATCTTCGTTCTTAGGAGAATAGTTGGCAAGAGCCTTTGATGTCAAAGTGGCACGTGCATTGGGATGAGATATGGGAACAGGCTTTCCGTTCTTGTCAATAATTCCCTTTTCCCACGGACCCTGGAAATTAAAACCTTTTACAGGAGGCTCCTCACCGTTTCCTGTCCAGTGGGGCACACCATTTTCATCAATGAGGACATTTGACCATATAACCTCTGTGCCTTCATTTCTGAGAAGCACCATAAGCTTCGGATCACCTTCCATATTGACATCTTCAACAATTCCGAATATTCCGCACTCCGGATTAATTGATCTGATCGCCCCTTTTTCGTCAATCCAGAGCTGGGCAAGATCATCCCCGATAAAATAATGTCCGGCCATTGCAGTAGTCGTCTTTCCGCATCCGCTCGGGGCTGCCCCGGCAAACCATGATACACGACCTCCCGACCCTTCAATGCCTGTGATGAACATGTGCTCGGACAGCTCCCCGCCCCTGTTTTCATAAACAGCTTTATCTACTGAAAACCTGTGATTTCCCTTTTTAAGCAAAAGGGTATTTCCTGCATATGTGCAGTTTATGCTGTAAGTCGTCTGGTAGCTCCTGTCCATATAAACACGGGCATTGGGAAGATCTTCCGCCCTGTTTTTCCCCTGACTGTGGATGTTTGCGTAAAAATGGCCAAGCCGCTTTACCTCATTATCAAAAGAAAAGAATGCATTCCTGTATAAAATCTCGGCGCTGTGGGCAACATAGGCGGAACTGGTTATCTCTATGGCAGGATTTGACATGGGTGAACCGACAGGCCCGCGCATGTAAAAACCGGTTATCATAACTTTACCGCGCATTATCCCGGTCATCTTGTCCCTGATATCTTTTAAAGCTTCATCTCTTAATGTTTTATTTGCAAGAGAACTTATCTCTTCCCCTTCATTGGCAATATAATAGGTTCGATCCGTAATGCGCCCCTGCTCTTCCTTCAGGTCATAATGTATTGTATGTCCTTTCATGGGAAGTTTCGCTTCCTCACCATTTTTTATGGCAAGATCTCTGATATACTGCCTGTCAGCCTCAGTTCCGGCATTGATAAAAATGGAATCCGGCTGACACATCACAATCGAATTTGCTATTTTTAACAGAACTCCTTCATGCTTTATTGTTGAAATCCTCGAAAAATTCTCACTATCAAGCCTTTTTTCAAAAAGTTTGAGGGCCGATTCATAAGTTTTTACTCCGCCTATCTCCTGAACAATATCGATACCTTTCTTTTTTGTAAGCATAATATCTCCCTCTATCAGATCTTTATATCAGCTTTTTCACAGCCCGGCATCACCTTAAACTTATTCTGTACCGGCATATTCTGCCGTATCCATATCAATACTTTCCCGAATTCATTTTTAAGTTCATTTAAAGCCTTTCCCCTGTGACTCACAGCGCTCTTTTCTGCCATACTCATTTCGGCAAAGGTCTTTTTTAAAGGCGGGTAATAAAATACGGGATCATAGCCAAATCCGTTTGTTCCTGATTGTTCCTCGGCAATAATACCCTCGCAGCGTCCTTCATACGTGAGGGCATTGCCGGTTGGAACCGCAACTGATATAACGCACTCGAAAGAAGCTTTTCTGTCGGTCTTGTTCTTCATCTCATAGAGCAATTTGACGCACCGTTCTTCATCATTCAGATTTTCGCCGCCGTATCTCGCTGAAAAAACACCCGGAGCGCCGGAAAGGGCTTCGACAACAAGACCTGAATCATCAGCCAGAACCGGAAATCCGAGAACTCTCGCAGCAAAGCTCGCTTTTTTGTAAGCATTTTCATCGAATGTATCCCCGTCTTCTTCAACCTGCGGAATCGGGCCAAAATCCTGTAAATTTTTGATCTTAACGGGGTGATTTTTCAAGAGGGCTTCTATTTCTGCAGTTTTACCGCGGTTTCGTGTGGCTATGACAAGAGTTATTAAATTGTCCATGCTGAAAGCTTTCGTCATTAAATTGATATGGTAACTATCTATAAATCATGGCTTCCCCTTTGTAAAGTTTTTTCACCACCCTCGAATCAGGAAAAAAATTAAGGTATTTTTCAATTGGTTGGGAGAAAGAGAGCCAGGATCACCAACCAATTTGAAGATGATCCATAATTCTTTACAAATATTTTCGGTTATATTAAATAATAATTACAATTAGAATATTTACGAGAGCATCATAAATAAATGGATATCAAGAAAAGACTTTATTATATTCTTTTAGTAATTTTCCTTGTGGTTCTTGCCGGAAGCAGCGGCTATTATATCCTTTTCGGCGGCAAGCCGAAATACATGGATTGCCTGTACATGACAGTTATTTCCCTGACGAGTGTCGGATACGGCGAAATCCTGGAAGTAACCGGAAATGTCCCCGCCCAGATTTTTACCATGCTGCTTATTACCTTTGGAATGGGTATTATTCTTTACGGAATAAGCACACTGACTGCTATAATAATTGAAGGCGAACTCACAGGTATTTTGAGGAAAAACAAAATGGAAAAACAGATAAAAAAATTGATCAATCACTATATAGTTTGCGGCGGCGGTGAAACAGGGCGCCATGTTGTTTCAGAGCTTATCAAAAACAGGGAAAAAGTAGTTTTAATTGAGCATCTTGAAGACAACATCGAAAAATGCGGGCACATAGAAGGCCTTCTATATATAAAGGGAGATGCCACAGATGACCATAACCTGATAACGGCTGGAATCGATAAGGCTGCCGGCATTGTCATTTGCCTTCCTTCTGATAAGGATACTCTTTATGTGACAATGACGGCAAGGATGCTGAACGGCAATATACGTATTATAAGCAGGATGGTTGATCAGGCTCTTCAGCCCAAGCTTAAAAAAGCCGGTGCAGACAGCACGGTTTCTCCGAATTTTATTGGCGGTCTTCGTATGGCTTCAGAAATGCTGCGTCCGACCGTTGTAGATTTCCTCGACAGCATGCTTCGGAGCAGCCAGGGACATATCCGTATAGGCCAGCTTGATATTAAAAAAAATTCCAAGGCGATAGGGAAAAAGATAAGCGACTTGGAATTAACAGACAAATTCAATCTCGTTGTCCTTGGTTCCAGGTACCAGGACAGAGAGATACATTTTAATCCGCCGCCTTCAACAGTTATAAATGAAGATCTGACCATTATTATTATGGGAGATGTGGAAAATATTGCAAGAGCAAAAGAAGTCTTCTAAATTCTTTTAAAAACAATCCCTGCCCAGTCCTTCTCTTTTTCCACCCAGAGGCATCTGAAGTGCTCCTTTGAATAAAATTTGGACAGTTCATCTGCTTCAGAAACTTTTATACCTGAAAAAACGAGCATGGAATCTTTTCCGGTCAGCTTAATCATCACTGGATACAAGTTTATCAATGTCGGATAGCGCAGATTTGCGGTAAGAATTGAAAACTCCCCTTTAATCTTTTCAACCGGCATATCCGATATTTCAATCCGGTTACCGAGGCCGTTAATTTCGGCATTTTCCCTTGATTCTTTTCTGGCACACGAGTCCGTATCAATTCCGATTGCCCTTTTGACGCCAAGCAGCAGGCAGGCAATTGCCAGAACACCGCTTCCCGTCCCGATATCAAGAACCGAACTGTTCCTTTCGTTTATAAATTTTCCGGTTTCATAAAAAACCTGTTCAATTCCGCGAAGAGCAAGCCTTGTTGTAGGATGATCACCGCTTCCAAAAGATATTCCATGCCGCATCTTTATCAGCATATCGCCCGGGTCGCCTGAAAATCGCATCCCATAAGGAACAAGAACTATACGCTCCGACACACGCACGGGTTTTGCAAAAGATTTTTCTATAAAAGAGCTTCCGTGCCTGTATGTGTATGTCAATTCACCCGCGGCTATCAGATCATCAACGGCTTTTTTTAATTCTTTTCTCTCAGCGCCAGACCGTTCCCTCACAATATTTCCGAGCTTTCCGAAAGGCAGCGGTTCCAAAGAATCCGACACTGCTTCAAGAATCTGTTCCTTAAGCCTCACAGCTTCTTCTTTCCGGTTCATGATTTCTCGCCTCTTCTCCGAAGTTACGCATCCTCCCAGGCCAACAGCATCCTGTCTGCCGCTTGATAGATAAGCTTCAGCTTTATTGCCTGGTCAGGGCGCCGTAAATCCTTAGAAGCCTGTCCGGAAGCTGACGAACATCTGAAATGACATTATGGTGAAAATGTCCGTAAAGATCATCCAGCCTGGAATCCGGGGAGATGTCGACGGTTATGGCGCGAACATATATTTTTCCGGATTGCGCTTCAGATATCGCCCTGCGCGTATCCTCTATGGCATAAACCTGCCTGTAATCCGTGTCGTTGGGGAAACCATCGCTTATAATCAGAAGCAGGCGCGCTCTTGAAGGCGCTTCTTCAAGCCGTCTGGTTGCGTGGCGTATTGCAGCTCCCATTCTTGTCCTTCTTTGCGGAGAAACAGCATTGATTCTCTTTTTTATCGTATCATCCATGATTTCTGAGAAGTCTTTAATGGCATAGTAATCGACCCCGAACCTGCCTGTTCCGGAAAAGCCAGCAACAGCGAACCTGTCTCCCGCAACATTAAGAGCTTCGCAGAAAAGCACCGCAGCCTCTTTTATGATTTCATGTACCGATTTATTTGCTTCCATAACAAGGCCGGATGTTGACCGGGAAAGATCTATAAGCAAAAGCGCCGCAATATCCCGCTGCTGCTTAATCCTTTTGATATAGAGCCTCTCTGACGGTATAAGACCGGCTTTTTTGTCGATTGCAAAATCAAGGAGCGCGCGGTAATCAAATTCTTCTCCTTCAACCCACCGCCGCAGGGTTTTAATCTTTTCAGGCCTGAGCAGTTCAAATTCCCGGCGTATTCTATTTACCGTTCCCCTATACCGGTTGAGGGTTTCCGCATAAAAATCGCTTTTTATCCCTTCAACTTTTCTTTCTATAATTCTTACATGATCATTAAGATAGTCGCACAGATTCGCATCCCATTCCCTGTACCAGAATACCGGAGAACCGGAATTCTCTTCAGGATAAACAAGCCCATCATGCTTTCTGTTCAATTCCGAAAATAAGGAGAGAGACAGCTCAGGAGGTATTTCCTGGTATTTCATTCCGTGGGAATCTGAAAAATCACGGAAAGAAAATACAATATCCTTCAGATCTTCATTTGACAGGGTTCCGCCATTTTTTACAAGGCGTGATACCACATCCGATTTAAACACAGTGATATTTTTCCTTTGAAGTTCCGACCTGATTCGCCTTCCTTCCTCCTCATATTTTTTATGGGCGGCAAAATATAAATCAGGCCTTAAGCGCCTCCCAAAAGGCATTTTAAAAGGCCTGTAAGATACGAGTTGATCAACTTTTCCATATGTCTGAAAAACTAGAAGAGCGCATGTTTCAACATTTCTTTCCATGCTCATGGCTTTTTCAAACATGCCGTATATCAGCATCAGAGAAGCTTTTGTTGCAGCATCAGGAGCAAAAAATTCCAAGGCAGGCTCTCCGAGAGCAATAAGTACGTAAAGCAGAAAAAGAAATTTATCAGGATTCTCTTCGTTATATATCTTTCCGGCTTCACGGATAAGCAGAGGATAAGAAAGCCTGACAAGTCCAGGATATTTTTCGGCGCTGATAATCCTTATTCGCCCGTGTTCGAATACGTTAAACAGATCGCGGGCAAGCTCCCATACCGGAAAAATTCTGAAAAACTTTTCCAGATCCGAGCAATCCCCATGGACATCATAATCTTCATTCCGGAACACTTCAGGAAAAGAAAATTCATCACTTAATGCGCCGCAAAATTTGACGGCTTTTTCGAGGTCAAACCCGAAAGTATTAAATTCGTACAATCCCGACTCAAGCCTTGCAAGACATTTATAGAGTCCTCTGTTTTCTTCATAACTTTCATAAACATCTATTTCATCAGGGAGATACAAGAATTTACCGTCTGAAAAGACGAAGGGTCTGTCGCCGTTTTCATTCAATGTAGCCTCGCGGACAACTCCCGGCATTAAAGATAAAGGGCATATAGATATAAAACGGCCGGTTTTTGCCTTCATATAGCGGGCAATCTGGAGTCTCACATCTGAAAGAGGAGCTGATGTCTGTAATTTTACAAGTGTGTCCGCGCCAAATTTGGACTCAAGAGAGATAAACTTCATGCCGAGCAACCTGTCTTTAGCGTATTTCTGGAGGCCAAGCGTTACAAATTCTTTGAGAGCTTCCTGTGAAAGAAAAGAAAGACCTTTTCTCATGCCATCAAAAAACAGGTCGGCAAGATGATAATCTTCGCGGATTATTCTATAAAGCTCTTTTGCCTGCCAATACCTTTTTGAAGGCAGAAAAGAGAGCACTTCTTTCGGGAGGATATGGGAGAAATGACGACTCTCGCCGTAAGTAAGTTCGTTTGAAAAAAGATCTTTGAGTATCCCGAGAAATACGCAACAGGATTTTTTATCTTCTTTTGAAAGAAGGAGAGAAACAGCCTTAAGAGGGTCGGATAAAGTATAAGTTCCCTTTTGTTGCATCGAATTGACCGCATCAATAAAACTTTCGAGCAGCCTTTCATCTCCATCTGCAAGAACGGGAACAAGGTGCTCGGCAAGTAATCGACCAAAAGTGGAGCCGTTTTCGCCGGCTTTTCTTACAAGCTCTTTATATTTTTCAACTTTATCCGGTTTTGCTGTTTCATACAGGCTGATATAGCCTGCCGCAAGAGTGTTTCCAAAGGTATATTCAATAGATAAGGCCCATGTAACTTCCTCAAACAGTGTTCGTTCCTGCCCTTTTGAAAGCGTAACATTTTTTTGTTCTATTTTCTCTTTAACTGATTTCGCAATTTCCGGGTCGGCAAAAGAGAGTTCTTTTAACAGCTGCATCAGAATACGTCGTCAATAAGATCGTTCAATGTTTCAAGAAGTTTTATATCATCGGTCAGGGGCAGGCAGATGGCAGACATGCAGGCTTCACGAACAGGGATGTTTCTGCCGATAAGCTGTGCCGCATATATCAGAAGGCGGGTGCTGGCCCCTTCGGTCAGGCCGTGCTCCCGCATGCTCCTTATTTTTTTTGCAAGGGATACAAGCTTCAGCGCCTCGTCTTTTCCAACTCCGCCTTCATGCGATACAATCTCAGCTTCTTTTTCCGCCTCCGGATAGTTAAATTCAATGGAGACGAACCTCTGGCGCGTGCTTTGTTTTAAGTCTTTCAGAACGGACTGATATCCAGGATTATAGGATATAACAATCATGAAATCAGGATGTGCCGATATCACTTCTCCTTTTTTATCAATCCCGAGAGTTCTTCTGTAATCGGTCAGGGAATGTATAATAACGGTCGAATCTTTTCGTGCTTCCACAATCTCATCGAGATAACATATGGCCCCCTTTCGCACAGCTCTTGTCAAAGGACCATCCATCCAGATCGTCTCATCTTTTTTCAGCAAAAACCGGCCGACAAGATCCGTTGCAAAAAGATCTTCATGACAGGAAACACTTACAAGCGGCCGTTTTAAACGGTGTGCCATATATTCCACGAATCTTGTTTTTCCGCATCCTGTCGGGCCTTTTAACATAACAGGAAGTCTTATTTCATAAGCGGCTTGAAACATTTTTATTTCATTGCCTGTGGCAAGATAATAGGGTTCCTGATCAATAATATTAAAGGCTGTTTCCACGCCGGTTTCATAACTCATTTAAATATTTCCTCCTTTTACAGGATTTTATTTGCATCATTTATGACAGACTCGGGTTTTAACCTTGCTTAAGTGTCGTATGCGTATTATTCTATCAGAAATTTTATAATAATGACAAAAGGAATTAACGTTAAATGCCGGAAACAAGCAACTGTGATATGGTCCATCGCCTGGCCCATGAAGATAAAGAGATAATCTTGATAGGAACAGCTCATGTTTCAAAAGAGAGTGTTCAACTTGTAACTTCAGTTATTTACGAGGAAAAACCTGATACCGTGTGTGTCGAGCTTTGTGAAACAAGATATCAGGCAATAAAGAATAAAGATTTGTGGCTTAACACGGATATCGTCAAGGTAATAAAAGAAAAGAAATCTTTTCTCCTTCTTTCCAATCTCCTCATGGCATCTTTTCAGAAAAGAATTGCAAAAAAGTTTGATATCAAGCCGGGTCAGGAAATGATAGAAGCGATTGTGGCTGGCGAAGCGGTCGGAGCCGGAATATATCCGTCCGACAGGGATATACGCATAACCCTGTCAAGAGTCTGGCATAAAATGGGCTTATGGGGTAAAACCAAACTCCTTTTTCAGTTACTCTTATCTCTCGGAGAAGTAGAGGATATCACCGAAGAAGATATAGAAAAAATGAAACAGGAAGATGTCCTGGAAACCCTTCTTGCCGAAGTCGGGAAATCGCTTCCTGTTTTAAAAAGAATATTGATTGACGAAAGGGACATGTACCTTGCTCAGAAGATAAAATCGGCTCCCGGCAAAAAAATAGTGGCGGTTGTCGGCGCAGGCCATGTGAAAGGCATAAAATCATACTGGAAAGATACAATCGACACCGATTCTCTAGAACAAATTCCGCCTAAAAGCAGGCTCTCGGATGCTGTCCAATGGATCATGGCTGCCGGAATAATAATCCTTTTTGCTCTCGGATTTTATTACGGCGGAGCAAAGGCCGGTGCGGACATGATAACCTGGTGGATAATTATTACGGGGCTTCTTGCAGGATTGGGCGCTCTTCTTGCCATGGCACATCCTTTAACGATTTTATCTTCGATTCTTGCAGCGCCTTTGACAACAATTCATCCGCTGATAGCTGCAGGGTGGGTTTCGGGACTTGTGGAAGCCTTTTCCAGTAAACCGAAAGTACGGGATCTCGAAAGTCTTCCCGAAGACATACTTTCGATAAGGGGGTTCTGGAGAAACAAGGTTACAAGAATCCTGCTTGTGGTTGCCTTTACAAATCTCGGAGCTACTATCGGTTCGATGATTGCCATACCTCTTATGATAAAAATGTTGTAGCGCAAGGTTAATAGAACCTTCAGCCTTCAGCCTATCTACCTAAAGCCTCCTCACCGTTCACTATCTGAACAATCGTTCTTTCGACTCTTTTCCCGCCTTCAAGGGCATAAGTCATCCTGGCAGTTTTAAGGCGGTTTTGGGCAAAAAGCTGAATGCATTCGGGATAAAGCTCCCATTCGAGAGTAAGCCCCTTTTTTTTGATCGAATCTATTGTGTCATCCGGTTCTATCTGAAAGGCCTTTTGTCCGATTATGGGGCCGGAGTCCTCCCCGTAATCGATAAAATGTACGGTGCATCCTCCTATTTTCGACCCGTAACGGAAGGTATCTCCATATCCGTCAGTTCCCGGAAAAGCGGGCAGCAGGGCTGGATGTATGTTCATGATGCGCGGAATACCAGAGCCTGTATTCACTCTGTCTATAAAATACGGTGTAAAGTTTCTCATGAAACCCGCAAGGACAAGAAGATCAAAAGGATAGCTTTGCATTTTTTCAAGAAGTCCGGCTTCGGCAACAGCTCTTGTGATAATGAAAGATTTTATCTTTAGCGGATCAGACCCGGCCGGAAAAAGAGAAAGCCTTGAACTGATATCTTCCATATTAAAATCATCAGGCAATTTAATCCTGTCCGGTTCATTTCTATGGCTTCTGATAATAGAAGAATAATCGACGACAAAGGTCGGAATATTGTGTTTTGATGCCCTCTCAAGACCCTTTGCATCCGGATTATCAGATCCTACAAAGACCATCTTCCCGTCTATTTTTCCGGACTCGCATGAATCAATAATAGCCTGCAGATTGGTTCCGCCGCCCGATATAAGCGCACCTATCCGGATATAATTTCCCATAATGAGCACCTCCGTTTAGAATGTGGCAAGAACTATTCTACAGCACAGCTAACAAATCGGAATATTTTTGTCAATCTATCGCTTCTTCCCGCTGACTCTCTTATTATCCTGCAACAATTAGCATCCCGGGCTGACTTACCTGCTTCAACACTAAATATCCGTAATCGAGACTTTAAAGAACATACAACATGATATTTGCATTGCAAGACAGCGTGTGTTACACGTTTCAGATAGCCTGGACCATCAGCGCAGCTGAAGGTTCAAGGAATACTGATTGAAATAATTGGGAGAAGAACTTTTATTACTTATAACTTTGAAAGAACAAACGGCTATGATCATTGATGAAAATGAAAAAACAGATAATTCTCTTCGGAAACTTGCCAAAGTTAAAGATGACAAGAAAATATTTGGTGTTTGCGGCGGGCTCGGTAAATATACCCCGGTTCCGTCATGGCTCTGGCGGGCAATATTTATTATAACAACATTATGCGGCGGTATCGGTCTGGTTGTCTATATAGTTTTGGCTATATGTATGCCGAAAGAAAAAGTCTAGAAGCTATTTCAAAACCCCGTCTGAGGCCTGACAGCTGTGTTGCAAGCCTCTTCAAAATGCTCACATACTCTAAGTGTATGCTGCGCTTTTTCATCGGCTTGCGCCTTGCTCTCAGACCTGATCCGAG
>JAABQB010000048.1:0-316 GCA_011391695.1 Desulfobacteraceae bacterium
CAGTGTAATAATATCGAGAGGTACCATAAATTTCCTGATTGTCCTGATTTCTGCATCCTTTGTCATGTCAGCGCGCTTGAAAATATTCTTCCTTTTAAAATCTTCTGAAACAATTATGATATCGATATCACTTTCCTCTGTTGCCGTACCTTTGGCCTGTGAACCGAAGACAATTATCCTGGAGACCTTTAATTCTTTTTCTCTTAAACAATTGGAAAAAAATTGAACTACTTCTTTAGCTCTTTTTTGAGCCATTTTAATACCTCCTTACTCTGGACGAGTAAAATTTCGGTTTTTTGCTTTGGGTAATCTTTTT
>JAABQB010000048.1:326-20234 GCA_011391695.1 Desulfobacteraceae bacterium
GATCTTCTGGGTAACGTGTCGGAATGCTTGCCCGGTTGAGGGAAAAAACCACCTCGTATAAATCGTCTGGTAATGTTAGCCCGACTGCCTCAATGAGAAAAAGAAGATTATGAACCTTAGGTGGAACTGAGCCGAGCTTCTTTTGATATAAACCTTTAAGAGCTTTCTCAAGAGACAAATGGCACATAAAAACAACATAAACATATCTCTTGGAAATAAACATGGCGTCCGCAGTTTTCATGTCATAATCCGACTGTTTTAACCATTCTTTATGACCTTTGGTCATTCTGGTTTCTCCTTATAAGATTATTATAAATTACCAGGTTCATCCTCCGGAATTCATTATAAAATCATGCCCGGAATAGAAAACTCATTCAAACTATTCCTGCTTCAGGCATATACATAACTCAGTCCGCCCTCTTTTGCAAACGAATCCGGGATATCTAACGATAAGTTTTAGAAGCTTTTCTTACCCCTCTGTGGTCATAGGCAGATAATCCAGGCAATAGCTGCAACTTTTTTTCAGCCTTCAGCCTTCAGCCTTTTCATTATCCACTCGTAACTCGTTGATTCTCGTTCGTGGTTCTTTGATCGATTCCCGATTCCCGATTCACTATTCACTTTTTTTCAGCCTTCACCATTCACCATTCACTCTTCACTCTTCACCATTCACGCATTTTCCGATATTCGCCTCTCGCTTCCGGCCGGCAGGCAACAATCCTGTCTATCCCTGGCCCAGACCTGGTTTTTCCAATATTCGGCGATCCACTTTAAAGTCGCGCCAGGGCGGGCCTGTTGATCCTGTCTAAAATTCTGTCCGTCCTATCCACTATTCCATTCAAGTTTAAAAGTTTAGGACGTCCCCTGAAATTTACTGTAATGCTTTGTTATCGCAATGATTTCAATCTTTTCATCGGGCATACATATAAAAATTGCTCTGTATTTGAGATCTATGCGAAACGAGTAGATAAGCCGATGCTTCGGTTCAAGAAGCTCGGTATTTAATGATGGATGGAAGGGATTGTGCTCAAAAAGGTTTTTGGCCTTTTCCCATTTTTTTAAAAGGCCGTGGATGTGGATGTAGTCTTGTAAATCAGCGCGAAGATCGACAATTTGCTTCATCATATTTACCTGTAAAGAGAAGTCTTTTTAAGACCCTCTTCAAGATCTTTCAAAAAATCATTCTCATACATATTGAGCTCGGCAAAATCTGCAATAATTGATTGAACTTTATCCTTTTTAAAGGCCTTCAAGGCTGTCGGGTTCGATTTGAGTTTTATTAAAATGCTTTTCCGTTCCTGCTCACTTAGTTGTTCAATTATTTTGCAGAGCGTATCTGTCGAAATATCTATTTTTCGGGTGATTGTCTCTTTCAATGTCAATTGAGGCATATATTAATTCCTCCTTTATCTATCGTTTTTCAGCTTTCCAGCCTTGATGATTAGGGTATTACACTTTTGTACCATGTATGTCAAATCGGAAACAAATGAATTCCGGCTACGCCAATTCATTCAGACGGGTCTCAGTATTGAAGAATTTCAATGAGGAATTGGGGCATAACCCAGGAAAGAATAGAAACGCATAATTTCATGGACGACCCAATGTATTTCCGATTCACTGTTCACTATTAACTTATATATTGATGAACGTTATGTTGCTCCCTGGAACTTCACGACAAAACTAATTGGGAGAAGAGCCATAAATAAAGACTGGCAGGTATCATTTGAGATTTTCGGACATCACCTCATTGAAGAACAGGCGATCTTTCTCCGAAACCTCAACAAAACAGATTCCAATCCCTACCGTCTTATCACCGTCTATTCCATACAGATCTGACCATACAACTTTTCCGGCAACTTCAATAGCCCCGTAATTTAGAGGCTTTATTATCATTGTATATGATTCATGCAAGTGAAGGGGTTCATCACAGACTATTCCTACTCCACGGGCGGTTATATTTGTCGTCTCACATTCAAATGTCCCGTTGTTCATAATAATCGTTACAGGCCATTGAACATATACTCTCCCATTTTTCCGTCTGTTTCCCGGATGACTCAAGTTGATCCTCCTGCTGTTTAATAAATCGAGACCTTAGCATAACGCCCATTATCGAATATCGTGGAAAAGATTGGTCTCTGGTTTCTGGTTCATGGTTCCAGGTTGAAAACAGAAAAGCCGAAGATCGGAAAGCCGAATATCGAAATTCGATGTACACGTGAAACGGGGCGATATTCGGCTTGTTTATCCCATGAACACGGAAATGACATCCTTTCTTGCATTGACATGCATTATGGTGACCCGGATAAGATCCTCGGGTTTCAGATCAATCCCGCTTGAGGAAGGAAGCTCGCATTCTAACATATACTCGGGAATAAGTACCTGGTAGCAGTTCCTCCTTTTACCAAGAACAATGGCTTCCTCTTTGCTTCCTGTCTTTGATTCAAGATATTTCAGGAGCCAGTACCTGCTTCTTTTTGACTGAAGGCCCGATACGTTTGACATTGGCTGCTCGAGAAGACGGATCATGTTCTCTATCTCCTCCGGCAGATACGGCGTATCAAGACCATGTATTGCCCTTATCTGCCGCTGCGTCACAAGATCATAGTACTTCCGGATAGGTGAGGTAGCCGTAACATAGCAATCAAGCCCAAGCCCGGAATGGCGTTCCGGTTTCGAACCGAGCATGAACCTGCTCAGCAGCCGTCTCTGCATATAGTTCTGGAAAAGAGTCCCCTCTTCCCCTCTATACAGACGGTCCTTGGGGCCGGGCTGGGATCTGAAGATGCCTGAAGTGTTGTTTTCAGCAAGAAATCTTGCCATGAGCCAGTTCGCCATTATCATTATTTCGGACACCATCATGCGCCCGGGGCTTTCCCGGTTTATTCTGTTTACCGATATTGCCCCGTTTTCATCTATCCATATGTTAATATCCGGAAGAGATATATGAACAGCTCCTGAATCAATTCTTTTCTGGCGGAATTTTCTGGCCAGATCGCACAGAAGAACTATTCCCCTGCCGTCATCCGCAGCCGTGTTTGCGTCATAATAAGTCATCTGGTGCCTGACTCTTATCAGGCTTGGGACTATTTCATAATCAATGATTTCGGCAGATGGCTTAAGGTTTGCCATTATGCTTATGCAGGGACGCAGATCTCCAGCCTTAAGACTGCAAAGGTCTTCTGCAAGGGACTGGGGAAGCATTGGTATTTTGAGATCCGGCATGTAAATGGAGCTTCCCCTGGAAAACGCCTCCCTGTCTATACAATCACCTTTCTTTATAAAATGGGCAACATCCGCAATATGAACTCCGAGGCGGTAATGACCGCCCATATCTTCGATACTTATTGCATCATCAAAGTCAAGGGTGGCCTGGCCGTCTATAGTCATAACAGGAAGATCGCTAAAGTCTTTTCTCTTAACCTCCGAAGAAAAATTAAGAGAGGCGGAAACAATCTCATCGACCTTATCCGAAACTGCTTCGGGAAACGAAACCGGAATGGCAAGCCTGTGCAGTTCGATATTCTCATTCTCGTTGAATATTCCGAGCTTCACAAGAAGCCTGAAAAGCCCGTCACTTGGATCAACACCGGCTTTTTCAAGAATAGCTCTCCCGGTTTCATAGCCGGCGCTCTCTTTTCCAAAAAGATAAAATGATTTCAATATCTCGGCAAATTCTCTTGTTTCACTTATCGAAGGATTTGCGGCAGGAGGATTGACAATCGCATTTCGAACCCATTTCCCGGCTTCATCAATCAGTTTATTTATGCGTGCAGCTTCTTTTTCTCTTGCATCATACTGTTCGACAAGCTCTTCGGAATTCGGAAAGAACCTGTCATAATCAAACCTGAAATAGGTCCTGTTATTGAAAAAAGCCCTTACAACAGCAGATTCATGATCACCGGTCGGGTTTTGCGGAAAACAGAAATGAGTCATTGTATTAAGGTCTATCCATTCGTGCTCCGAGTTAAGCACCTCCCACAACTCTTTGATATCTATATTGTTTATCAGCTCTTTGCGCCTGCCTGAAATTTCCTTAAGCGTATCGACCATCTTGATCCTGCTCATTGAAGGGTCAAGATGCATTTTGCACTTGTGAGAGAGGCGGCTTGAGGAGAGGTTAACTTCCCGGTTTGTTTCTGTTAACACCTTAAGCCTGTGATTTTTTACTTCAAGTACCACAGCGCACATTATTTTCTGTGAGTCAATAAACTCAACTATATTTCCTGATTCCATGATTTTATAGTAACAAGCAGGCACTTAAAAGTCAACGAAGTAACATGACTTAAACTTGCATATTGTATCCTTTATATATAAAAAAGGATTCAAGGGGTCGAGGATTCGAGAGTCCGAGTGACGCGAAGCGAAGCATAAGCGCTCAATATTTAGGATATTCAAACATCTAAATGATATAAAAACAAATACTTGAACCCTGGAATCCTTGAACCCTTGAATCCTTGAACCCTTTCTCCAAATTAACAGGCATCATGATAACTTACCCCAAAAAGGTGCGAGCGCTCGGACTCTGCTCAGGCGGACTCGACAGCATTCTGTCGGCCCTGGTTCTGCGCAGACAGGGAATCGAAGTTGAATGGATAACATTTGAAACTCCGTTTTTTTCACCTGAAAAAGCGATAAAAGCATCAAAAACAACCGGCATACCCCTGACCGTAAAAAATATTACGGAAGAATACCTGAAAATGCTGAAAAACCCGCATTGCGGATACGGCAAAAACATGAACCCGTGCATGGACTGCCACTCGCTTATGTTCAGAATTGCCGGAACTTTGATGAAAGAATACGGTTTTGATTTTCTTTTCAGCGGTGAAGTACTCGGGCAACGCCCCATGTCCCAGACACTATCTTCTCTTCGTTATGTTGAAAAACATTCCGGCTACGAAGGATATATCGTAAGACCTTTAAGCGCTAAAAGACTTTCTGTGACAATACCCGAAAAAGAGGGTCTCATAAGCAGAGAGTTTATGCTTGGTTTTTCAGGAAGATCAAGAAAACCGCAGGCAGTGCTTGCCGGTGAATTTGGGATTACCGATTATCCCAACCCTGCAGGCGGGTGCCTTCTGACCGACAAGGGATATTCAAGAAGATTAAAGGATCTTTTTGAACACCAGAAATATTTTTCAGAAAATGAGCTTAATATTCTGAAATGCGGCCGGCATCTGCGCTTAAATCAAAGCACAAAAATAATTGTCGGCAGGAACCAGTCGGACAATGAAAACATTGAAAGGCTTTTCAACCCGGCTTCAGATATCGTATTGAATGTAAACGGCTTCCCGGGTCCGACTGCGGTAATGCCTAATGGAGGAAGCATGGAAATCATTATTCTTGCGGCATCAATATGCGGAGGCTACAGCAAGGCTCCGGCATATTCACCGATCACTGTAAATGCGAGAACTCCGGAGGGTACTGAAACAATGAGGGTTCTCGCAATCCCACCCGCAAAGATAGGGCATCTCATCATATAATACGGTTTCTTAAAAAGTCATGATCTCACACCAAGCCACAAAGATCACAAAGTTAACGTGTTAATATTAAATGGGTTTTTTCTTCGTGTTCTTAGTGCCTTTGTGAGAAAATATAGTTTTTACGAGTCCATTAAAATCGACGGCTTCTTAAAAATTCATATGCTTCTTGCACGAAGCTGGCCGCATGCGGCGGATATATCCTCTCCTTTGCTGCGGCGGATAACCGCGGTATAATTCTTATCAACAAGGATATCCTGAAAGGCTCTTATTACTGCTTCTTCAGGCCTTTTGAATTCGCTTTTTTCGTGCTCATTGAAAGGAATCAGGTTTATTTTTGATTTAACAGGCCTAAGCAGCCCGGCAAGACGCTTTGCATCATCAACTGAATCATTAATACCTTTAATAAGAATATATTCGAAGGTTATCCTGTTTCTTGGCTTAAGATTATAGCGGCGGCATGCTTCGATCAGGTCTTCGATGGGATACTTGCGGTTAATCGGCATCAGGATATCCCTTGTTTTGTTCTCTGTCGCGTTGAGAGATACGGCAAGATTCACCATGGTATCTCTCCCGAGATCGTCAAGAAAGGGGACAAGACCTGCCGTTGACAAAGTAACTCTGCGTGTTGAAAAAGCAAGGCCTGCATTGCCGGAAGTAATTGTTTCTATTGCGCCAACAACATTTTTATAGTTGGCAAGCGGCTCGCCCATCCCCATCAAAACTATGTTGGTCAGGCGCTTGGGATCTTCAATATCTTTTTGAATGTCCCGAACCTGGGAAATAATTTCACCTTTTGTGAGATTCCGGACAAAACCGCCTGTTGAAGTCAGGCAAAACTTGCAGCCCTGGGCACAGCCCACCTGGCTTGATATACAAAGAGTATAGCGGTCTTTTTCAGGAATAAGAACACTTTCAATAAAATTTCCGTCTGTCAGCCTGAAAAGATATTTCTTCGAGCCGTCCCTTGATGTCTCAATTTTTTCTTTCTCAAGGCGGTTTATTGAAAAATATTGTAAAACGAGACTCCTTATTGCAAGCCCCAGGTCTGTCATCTCCTCAAAAGAGTCGGCCTGCTTTAAATAAACCCATTTTAAGATCTGGTCAGCCCGGTAGGCTTGAATCCTTTTTTCAGTAAGCCAGATAACAAGCTCATCTTTTGTCAGTTCAATCAGGTTTGTTTTAACTTGTTGATTTATCATTTTGTCCTTCGATATTACGAATATTCTTGACATAACACCATTTAAAATTTAATTTCAAGATTTTAAATTACATAGACGGTGTCTTTATGTTTGAAAATCTAAGCGATAAACTGAATAGTATATTCAAGCAGCTTAAAGGGCATGGCAAGCTGACAGAAAAGAATATTGAAGAGGGCCTTAAGGAAATAAGGATGGCTCTTCTTGAGGCCGATGTCCACTATAAAGTTGCAAAAAAGCTTATTGCAGATATTAAGGAGCGGGCTTTAGGGCAGGAAGTTATGGCCAGCCTGACACCCGGCCAGCAGATAGTAAAAATCGTAAATGATGAACTTACCCTCCTTATGGGTTCGCATCATCAGGATATTGATCTGTCCGGCCAGCAGCCTGCATCTGTTATGCTTGTTGGTTTACAGGGCTCAGGCAAAACAACAACTGCTGGAAAACTTTCGGTTTTCTTGAAACAAAAAGGCAAAAGGCCGTACCTTGTTCCGGCAGATGTTTACAGACCGGCGGCCATAGACCAGCTGAAAAAGCTTGCGGCACAGATAGGTGTCCCTGCTTTTCAATCAACGGTTGAAATGGACCCGGTTAATATATGTATCGAGGCCAGAACTGCCGCCCAGAAAGCAGGATGTGACACTCTTATTCTCGATACCGCGGGACGCCTGCATATTAACGAAGAGCTGATGGCTGAGCTCACCCGGATAAAGGCCTCGGTAAAACCATCTGATATCATCCTGGTGGCTGATGCGATGACAGGCCAGGATGCCGTTAATATTGCAAAGTCTTTCGATGACGCTCTTGATATAGGCGGTGTGATTCTTACCAAGATGGATGGTGATGCCCGCGGCGGGGCGGCTTTATCCATAAAGGCAATAACCAACAAACCTATAAAATTTATAGGCGTTGGTGAAAAACTGAGCGCTCTTGAGCAATTTCATCCTGAAAGGATGTCTTCGAGAATACTCGGAATGGGAGATGTTCTCACCTTCATTGAAAAAGCTCAGTCTGTTGTTGATGAGAAAAATGCTGTTGATATTGAAAAAAAGATTAGAAAAAACCAGTTCACGCTTGAAGATTTTCGAGACCAGATGGTTCAGATACGTAAAATGGGGTCTCTTACCGACCTTCTTGGCATGATCCCCGGATTTAGTAAAAATAAACAGCTGAAAAACCTTGAAGTAGATGAAAAAGAGCTGGTTAAAATAGAGGCTATCATAAACTCCATGACCCCGCATGAGCGGAGGCAATATATAATCATTAACGGAAGTCGTAGAAAAAGGATTGCCTTGGGGAGTGGAACTAGCGTACAGGATATTAACAGGCTTCTGAAAAATTATGCTCAAGCCATGAAATTAATGAAAAAAATTAATAAAGGAGGTTTGCGCGGCCTCGGTCGCGGCATGCTTCCATTTTAAAGGAGAAACAATATGGCCGTTAAAATAAGATTGGCAAGGCACGGGGCAAAGAAAACCCCCTTTTACAGAATTGTTATTGCCGATTCGGAAAGCCCAAGGGACGGGAGATTTTTAGAGGCAGTCGGCACGTATAATCCGGTTACGGATCCCGCAAAAGTCGCACTTAAGGGTGACCGCATAAAATACTGGATTGATCAGGGAGCCAAGCCTACTGTTACAGTAAAAAATCTTTTGAAAAAAGAAGGTTTTTAAAGTAATATATCACAGCAGTGGTTATTGCATACCCTCTTGTCCTCAACCGCATACATAGGAGATGGAACCATGAAAAACCTGATCTATTACATTGCCCAGGCCCTGGTTGACAATCCTGAACAAGTAACAGTTTCGGAGATAGAGGGAAACCAGACCTCTGTTTTGGAGCTTAAAGTGGCTAAAGAGGATCTGGGTAAAGTCATCGGAAAACAGGGTCGAACTGCCCGGGCAATGCGGACAATTCTAAGCGCGGCTTCTGCTAAGGTTAAAAAACGCACTGTCCTTGAAATAATTGAATAATCCATTGATTAATGATGGTTTTATTTCAATCGGGAAGATACTTAATGCCCATGGCGTTGAAGGCGCCGTAAAGGTTTATTCCTATGCGGAGTCATTGTCTGTTTTTAATCCGGGCAATATGGTTATGGTTAAAAATCCCGGTGATTACCCGGAGAAGTCATACAAGGTAAAATGGTCCGCGCCTCATTCGCGTTTTGTGCTTCTGATGTTTGAAGGCGTCGACTCGCGCAGTCTGGCTGATAATTTAAAAGGATGCGAACTTTTTATTGAAAAGGCTGGGTTGCCCGGACTTGAAGAAAACACTTATTACTGGGAAGATATTATTGGTCTGTCCGTTTATGCTGAAGATGATGTTTTTCTGGGACGGGTTGAATCTATAATTCAGACAGGCAGCAACGATGTGTATGTTGTAAAAGATGGTAAAAGTGAAATTCTGGTTCCGGCAATGGAATCTGTGGTTTTAAAAATTGATCTTGATCAAAAAAGAATGAAAGTTAATTTACCTGAAGGCTTGTAACGGCTCCCGGATGAAATTTGTTGCTCTCACCATTTTCCCGGAAATGTTTAATTCTTTCTGGGCGTATGGGATAATCGGTAAAGCGATAGCCGAAAAGCATATTTTTGCTTCGACAATAAATATAAGGGATTTCGCCGAAGGCAGGCATAAAACAACAGATGACAGGCCTTTTGGAGGCGGTTGCGGAATGGTTATGAAGCCTGAGCCTCTGGCAAAGGCCATACAGGCGGCAAAAGAGATCGCGCCTGTTTCAAAGACAGTTCTGTTAAGCCCCCAGGGGCGTGTTTTTGATCAAAAAACAGCCGGGGATTTCGCCGAATCGGAAGGGCTGATTCTTGTTTGCGGCAGGTATGAAGGCATCGATGAACGCATAAGCAACTCTTTTATCGATGAAGAAATATCGATAGGCGATTATGTTCTGACCGGCGGAGAGATCGGCGCAATGGTCGTCATTGAAGCGGTTACAAGGCTGATTCCGGGAGTACTTGGAAGCGCCGACTCGGCCTTGCAGGATTCGTTTTCCGGCAGCCTGCTTGATTTCGGCCATTACACAAGGCCAAGAGATTTTGAAGGATCAAAAGTTCCCGATGTGCTGCTCTCCGGCAACCACAAAGATATTGAAAACTGGAGGCTTGAGGCATCGCTGATACGAACTTTTCTGAAAAGGCCGGATCTCCTTGAAAGCAGGACTTTTTCAAAACAGGAAATTGAAATACTGAAAAAATGGTGCCGCGATATTGAAAAAATTATTCAAACCCAATCTTTACGTGGCCCTGGTACATTATCCGGTAATTAATAAATCCGGCGAGATTATAACATCTGCCGTAACAAACCTTGACCTGCACGACATGGCAAGGGCGGCAAAGACATACGGGGTAAAACAGCTTTATGTTGTTACTCCGCTTGCGGACCAGAAGGAGCTTACTCAGAAAATTGTTTCTCACTGGACAAGCGGAACAGGTTCAACATTCAACCCCGAAAGACGGCAGGCCATTGAGCTTATTACCATAAAGGATTCGATAGAAGATGTTTTGCAGGAAATTTGCTCGGCAGAAAAGAGTCGCCCGAAAACAGTTGTAACCAGCGCAAAGGACAGCTCCGGATGTATAAGCTTTGCGGATTTCCACGAATTACTTGAAGACGCTGATCCTTGTCTTTTGATTTTCGGAACAGGATGGGGACTCGCTGAAGAAACAATTGTTCAATCAGATTATCTGCTTGAACCGATAAAGGGAAATACGGACTACAACCATCTTTCGGTGAGGTCCGCCTGTTCAATTATTTTAGACAGGATTATTAGAGGTTGAAACAAATATAAATTTCATGAAGGTATAAAATTTCGATCAGTTAGGAGATTATAAATGGACCCGTTAAAGCAGTTGGAACTTGAAGCCATGCGGCTCGATCATCCTGATTTTGCCATAGGAGATACGGTTAAAGTATATGTTAAAATCAGAGAAGGTGAAAAAGAGCGCATCCAGGCATTTGAAGGCGTTGTTATCAGCAAACACAGAGGCGCTTCGAATTCTACTTTCACCGTAAGAAAAGTATCCTATGGTGTCGGGGTAGAACGTATTTTTCCGCTTCATTCACCTGTTATAGACAGGATTGAAGTTATCAGTCACGGCCGTGTAAGACGGGCAAAAATCTATTACCTGCGAAAATTAAGAGGCAAAGCATCAAGGCTCAAAGAACGCCGCATGAACTGATTAATTTATTCAATAAATCCATGGTACTTGATCTGTGGGCATATGAAACGGAGGCCGGCAATAACGGCTATGCAAGAATAGCAGGCATTGACGAGGCCGGTAGAGGTCCCATTGCCGGCCCTGTCGTTTCAGCAGCAGTCATACTTCCTCCTTCATCTCCAATAGAAGGTGTTACGGATTCAAAGCAACTGACACCCAAAAAGCGTGATCTGCTGTACAAAAAAATATATGAGCATGCGGTTTCCGTCGGCATAGGAATAGTTGATCCGGCTGAAATTGAGCGTATAAATATTCTTTATGCCTCACTCCTTTCAATGAAAATGTCCGTTCAAAACCTGGTGCCTCAACCCGATTTCCTTCTTATTGACGGAATATTCCAGATTCCGTATGATCTTCCTCAAAAGGCAATTCCGAAGGGCGATTGTTTAAGTATCTCTATTGCCGCTGCATCAATCGTGGCAAAAGTTACACGGGACAGGCTCATGGAAAAGTACCACTACGAATATCCGGAATATGGATTTGACAAGCACAAAGGATATCCTACTAAAGAACATAAAAACGCTGTCCGAAAATTCGGATGCTGCCCGATTCACAGGAAAAGCTTCAAGGGGGTAAGGGAAACATTATAAAGGCTTGGGTTCCTGGTTCACAGTTCCTGGTTCCTGGTTAAAAACAACCAGAAACTACAAACCAGAAACCAAAAACTATCGTTTTACTAACGATATTCGATGTCCGATATTCGATATTCGATGCCGGGTGTTATGCAAAGGTCTCCCCGGAGAGAAGGAATATATGCCGTCAAAAGACCAGCAATTCGGAAAAGAGAGCGAATCAACGGCGGTAAAGCATCTTAAAAAGCAGGGATACAAAATTATCGAGCAGAATTACCGGACAAAGCTTGGAGAAATCGACATAATTGCAAAAGAAAAAAACACCATAGTATTTATTGAGGTAAAATCAAGAAAATCGGTCAGCTACGGAAATCCCAAGTATGCTGTAACCCCGAAAAAAATGAGAAAAATATCGATGGTTGCCCTCTACTTTTTAAAAGTTACGAATCAGAGCGGTTCAAAAGCAAGATTTGATGTCGTTTCAATAAGTCCCGGAGGAAAAGATCCTGAAATAGAGATTATAAAAAATGCCTTCGACCTCGCTTACTGATGATACCGGCCCAAATGCCGGACCCGGAACTCTTTACGTGGTTGCTACTCCTATAGGGAACAGGGATGACATTACCTTAAGAGCCTTGTCGGTTTTAAAGAATGCCGATCTCATCGCAGCGGAAGACACACGCCATACCGGAAAGCTTTTATCCCTGCACGGCATTAAAGGCCGTTTAATATCTTATCACGAATATAATGAAAGAGTGAAAACCCCTGGCCTGGTCGACAGGCTTAAAAACGGATCGTCCGTTGCTCTTGTTTCCAATGCAGGAACTCCCGTTGTCTCAGATCCCGGGTACCGCCTGATAAAAGAAGCCATCGCAGCAGGCATAAATATCGTCCCTGTCCCCGGAGTATCGGCAGCCGTCGCAGCCTTATCAGTATCAGGTCTTGCTACAGATTCTTTTATCTTCATCGGCTTCTGCCCCAAAAAAAAGGAGAAGCGTCTCGATCTGCTGAAAGATCTGAAAAAAGAAAAAAGAACGATTATATTTTACGAATCTCCCAGGAGAATTCTTCGGCTTGTTGAAGAAATTATATCAGTAACCGGTGAAAGGCATTCCGTTCTATCCCGCGAGATAACGAAGGTTCACGAAGAATTTATAAGAGGAACTCTTTCTGAGATCCTCACCGTTTTAAAAGATCGGCCTGAAATAAAAGGTGAATGCACTCTTCTCGTATCAGGCTGTGAAGAAAAAGAGGCTTCTTCTCCTGAAACAGTCACGAAGGAACTTATTGAAAGTCTCTGTTCAAATAAAAAACCCCTTTCCGTTCTTGCAAAAGAGACGGCAAAAAAATTCGGTCTTTCCAGAAAGGCAGTCTATGAAGAGGCTTTGAGGATTAAAAATGAACAATCTTGATCCAATTTTTTCACCAAAATCGGTAGCTGTAATAGGCGCCTCCACAACGCCCGGCAAGGTGGGGCACGATATTTTTGCGAACATTTTAAAAGGAGGTTATACAGGAACTCTTTATCCTGTAAACCCGTCGGCAAAATCGGTATTAAGCGTAAGGGCTTACCCGAGACTTACGGAAATACCTGATGATATAGACCTTGCAATAATTATTTTACCCCCGGCTGTTGCGGTTAAGGCAGTTTACGAGGCGGTTGAAAAAAAAGTTAAGGGACTTGTAATCGTTTCGGCCGGTTTCCGCGAAGTAGGCAAAAAGGGACTTGAAATTGAGAATGAAATAGTTTCCGTTTGCCGTAAAGCCGGAATCAGGATTGTAGGTCCCAACTGCCTTGGCGTAATCAATCCCAACCCTCTGGTCGGACTTAATGCCAGTTTTTCAGCCCGCATGCCCAAATTTGGGAATATATCATTTATTTCCCAGAGTGGCGCACTTTGCACAGCGGTGCTCGATTTCGCCGCGGACAGGGATTTTGGTTTTTCCAAGTTCATTTCAATAGGAAATAAAGCGGATGTGGATGAGCTTGACCTTCTTGAATACCTGCACATGGATGTAGAGACAGAAGTAATAATGATTTATCTTGAGGAGCTCCGTCGCGGACCCGAGTTCATTAAAGCTGTGAATAAAATCACATCGGGGGATTTCAGACCCACGCCTGTAATTGCAATCAAATCCGGAAGAACAAGCGCCGGCGCCGTGGCTGCGGCATCACATACAGGCGCTCTGGCCGGCACCGAAGCGGTATACGACGCCATTTTCAAACAGTCCGGCATAATCCGGGCTGATTCAATCGATGAACTCTTTGATTTTGCAAGCGCTTTTGCCTATAAAAATGAAAATGAGGTCGGGAAACTGAGAAGGAAAGTTCCGACAGGCAACAGGGTTGCAATAGTCACAAATGCCGGCGGTCCCGGCATCGTTGCAACCGACATGACTGTCTCATCCGGTTTGGCCCTTGCAAAATTCTCCGAAGAAACGGTTGAAGCTCTAAGAAGTCATCTCCCGCTGACCGCCAACGTCCACAACCCCGTTGACATCATTGGTGACGCGGCTCAGGACAGATATGAAAATGCGCTCGCCGCGGTGATCAGGGACGAAGGTGTCGACGGGGCGCTTGTAATTCTTACTCCGCAATCAATGACAAATGCTCTCGGCACAGCTGAAGCTATCGCAAGAATCGCGAGGCGTTCCAGCAAGCCGGTTCTCTGCTGCTTCATGGGCATTTTTGACGTATCCGCAGGTGTAAAATACCTTCAGGAACATGGAATTCCGGTTTTTAGATTCCCTGAAAATGCGGCCAAGTCTCTTGGAGCTCTTTATCAGTATTCAACATGGCTTAACCGCCAGCAGCTTGCGCCGTATGACCTGAGACATGACAAAGAACGCGCGGCTGCAATCATTAAAGACTGTATTGCCGAAGGCAGATTTAAACTCGGCGAAATTGAAGGCGGGCAACTGCTGGAATGTTACGGATTTAAAATACTTCGTGCCGGGCTTGCAACAACAAAGGATGAAGCCGCTAAAATAGCTGAAGCAATTACTTTTCCTGTCGCAATGAAGATTGTTTCTCCCCAGATTCTTCACAAGTCCGATGCAGGAGGAGTGGTGCTCGGAATTGAGAACAGTGAGAATTTGTTAAAAGCATTTGATGGAATAGTAAAAAGGGCGTCAGAGTTTGACCCGAATGCTGAAATCAAAGGCGTACTGATTCAGCAAATGGCAAAAAAAGGGGAGGAGGTCATTATCGGAATGAACAAGTATCCGATTTTCGGCCCGTTGCTGATGTTCGGTCTGGGCGGAATATTCGTGGAGCTTTTCCAGGATGTCGTATTCAGGCTTGCTCCTGTGGGCCGGAATTCAGCCCGCAGAATGGTCCGGGGCATAAAAGGGTTCAAGCTCTTCAGGGGATTCAGGGGAAGACCGGTTTGCGATATTGAATCTTTGGAAAAAGCCGTTGTCAGCCTTTCCGAAATGTGCCTGAATCATCCCGAAATACTGGAAATGGATATAAACCCGCTTCTTTCCCATGAAAAGGGCTCAACGGTTGCCGATTGCAGGATAATTCTAAGTGAAACAGACATTAAAAAGTAAGATTATATTTCCGGTCATTCTTGAGGTACCGGAAAATGAAAGAAATCTTAATGGAAGAAAAAAAGTTGAAGCATTAAGCGCCCGTGCAAGATTCGCACTCGAAGTTTCTTCCATCAAAAGCGGGGTCAATCTCGGCTGCCTTGCTAAAAATGAGGACGGCGCGCCTGTCCCTTTTGACGGCAACTTCTGGTCTGTTACTCACAAGAGCGAATATGTGGGAGGAGTAATCGCACGGATGGAAACCGGAATTGATATTGAAAAAATCAAGCCCTGTTCTAAGGCTCTGTGCAATAAAATTGCAGATCCCGTGGAATGGGCACTTTCAGATTCGGACAGGGAGATTCTTTTTTTCCGTTTCTGGACATCCAAAGAAGCCGTATTAAAGGCCGCGAGGACGGGAATAAGCGGTCTTTCAGTCTGCCGGATTGAAAAAATATTAAGCGACAACTCCCTTATCGTAAACTATAACAACAAAAGATGGGAAATCAGGCATAATTTTTTCAACGGTCATATCGCATCTGTTGTAGCCAATGGCATTGATATTGAATGGACTATTTTAAAACACTCTATTTCAGGAGAATTATCATGCAAGTCACATTTTACGGAGCCGTCAGAGAAGTAACCGGATCAATGCACCTTATATCTGCAAATTCGGACAAAATACTGCTTGATTGCGGAATGTTTCAGGGCCGCAGGAAAGATACGGAGGATAAAAACAAATCATTCCCTTTCGATCCCAAATCAATATTAAATCTTGTTCTTTCCCACGCGCACATAGATCATTCCGGAAGAATTCCTCTTTTAACCAAAAATGGTTTTTCCGGCAGGGTTATGTGTACACGCGCAACTGCTGATGCCTGCACATATCTTTTACCAGATTCGGCACATATCCAGGAATCTGATACAAACTACCTGAATTACAAATCCCTTCGAAATGTCCTGTTATCAAAGGACAATAACTCTGCCCATAATAAAAGCAAAAAAAACAGAAGAAACGAAATAACAAACATGTTAAAGATCGAGGGCAATAAACTGAACATCGAACGAATAACAGCGTTAATAGATGAAAATAATCTTGACCGGATAAGCCCGCTTTATACAATTGAAGATGCTGAAGAGGCCCTCAAGAGTTTCGATGGCTACC
The DNA here is from genome assembly GCA_011391695.1 of Desulfobacteraceae bacterium. Lineage (GTDB taxonomy): Bacteria > Desulfobacterota > Desulfobacteria > Desulfobacterales > RPRI01 > RPRI01. The sequence goes on from JAABQB010000048.1 coordinate 16,512, forward strand.
CCTATCGCGCGCCTGTGGAAATCGGACAAAACGCAACCTGCACATTTTATGAAGCAGGGCATATCCTTGGATCTGCCCTCTCTGTAATCAAAATAAAAGAAAATGGGCGCCAGTTTACGGTATGTTATACCGGCGATATTGGAAGATACGACAAACCCATAATACAAAATCCGAATGCCCTCTTCCCCGAAGAAGACAGAAACATAGATCTTCTCATCATTGAAAGCACCTATGGGAATCGCGAACATGAACCCATAGCTGATTTAAAGCCTCAGCTTAAAAAAGTTATAAATGACACCGTGAAACGAGGTGGGGTTATAATTATTCCGGCCTTTGCATACGGCAGGACGCAGGAACTGCTCTACATTCTTCATGAACTGTATAATAAAGGAGAAACGCCCAGGCTTCCGGTATATGTGGACAGCCCGCTTGCATCAAAGATAACACAAGTTTTCGGAGAACACCCGGAAGTTTACAGCCGCGAGACAATAGATACGTTTCTTTCGAAAGGGGAAAACCCCTTTTCGTTCGAACAGGTTAATTTCATCTCTTCAGTAGATGAATCAATGACGCTTATGAGAGATAACACACCGCATATTGTAATTTCAGCGTCGGGAATGTGTGAAGCCGGAAGAGTTCTCCATCATCTCCGGTATAAGGTTCATAACCCTAATAACACAATTCTCATAGTAGGCTTCATGGCCGAAAACACACTCGGACGCCGTATCCAGGATTATGGAATTGCATATGAAGAATCCGGCAGAAAAGGCGAGGCGCCTGTTATCAAGATCTATAACAAGGAATATCCCCTTAAGGCTCATGTTGTAAAGCTTGGCGGTTTCAGCGCTCACGGAGATAAAAATGAAATGTTACGTTTTTTAAATGAATCGAATCTTAAAATTAAAAGAATCGCGGTTGTTCATGGTGAAGAAGAACAGACGCTCTCTTTTACCGGTTTTCTGACGCAGGCAGGATATTCCGCCTTTGCTCCCAGGCCGGGTGACACAGTAGAAATAGAATAATATAGAATCATTAGAAAACAAACACTTGAACCCTTGAATCCTCGAATCCTGGACCCCTTTCTCCCAACTAATTGGGAGAGGAGCCAGAAAGGAGAACGAATGAGTGATATAAGAATGACGGGGGAAATCCGAACAGATTACGACTGTGAAATTTCCGGCCTGCCTGCCGAAAGATGGGGAGAGGCAGTTTTTAAAATCGGAGACGAAGAGATCGTTTTTGAGGTCAGCGTTGAAAAAAGTGTTATTATCGCAATAATGCTCGGTGAGGATACTCAATGGAAAGGAACTCTTGAAGGTCTTAAAAATCTTTTAAAAAGCGAAATTAAAGCACGGTAACAACCGTAAAGCGGGCATATCCGGAATCAGGCCTTGATGTTATTTTCGGTAACGGATTTGGCCTCTTATATCTCAGGTCTCTTTCTTCAATGATGATGTCCTTTGGCTGAATGGCCTCCTGCAATAACATAAACAGCCTCGTTCGATCCGGTATTTTCAAGATAGACCGAAGTATCTTCGACTATATGAAAGGCGGCTCCTTCTTCAAGCCGGCCGCTGAATGCGCCGGATATTTGCAAATCCGACTTCACGGCAAGGACTATTTCCTCATGTCCCTTGCCCGGCTTGATCAACCGACCCTTTTCTCCGGGTTTCAGAGTTCCGTATATCATGTAACAGGCATGGCTTCCCGTATCTTCCAATCCAAAGATATATTCTCCGCTTTCTGAAGATAACGCACGTTTTTTCACTTCAACCATTTTCATAAAAATATCCCCCAAACAAACTTTTAGCGACCGATTTATTGAACTCCGAGAGTAAATGTCATAAATTTATTCCGTTTTGATATGGGTGCTTATGCGAACATCAGAGATTGAAATGGCGGTCGATCGTCTTAAATATAAAACACTATCCCTGTATGCCGTAAAAACAGCACATCGCCGGGTCCGGCGCCAGAGAATGCGGTGCTCGGAAACGACAGCCGCCCCTGCACTCTTCGACTACAGAACAATCCTTGCATTCCAGTTTGCCAAGCGGAATATGCTCCATCCGCAGCCAGCAGTCTTTAAGACTTCTGCGCGCATCGCCAAGCGTTTTATCCCCATAAAATCCGCATTTAACCGCGCGGGCATCCGGCATCACTGCCATGAGATGTCTGCCGCAGGCATAGCCTTCCGATGACCCGTGGTATCCGCCTCCATAGGCATATTCCAGAAAAGGAACCGCAACTTTATACGGCACAGTCAATTCCTGATGATTCGCAAGCGAGCCCGCCACAGCCAACACATCTATGCCCCATTCAATCGCATCGATTTCAAGCATAAACTCTTTCATACGGTCAAACTCATCCAGATTTTCCCGGTGAATCATCGTTGAAAATGATACGGGAATTCCCGCATCCCTGGCTGCAAATATCCCGCGCATTGTCCGCTCAAATGTTCCGGCGCCCCTGAGGCTTTCATGTCCCTTGACCCATCCGTCAAGACTGAATTGAATCTCATCCACATGAAGCCATCCGGCATTGTCAGAATTGATGAGAGTTCCATTGGAAAACAAAATGCGGCGGACCTTGACCTCTGACGTTTGCTCAATATAGGCTTGCAAATCCTTGTAAAGAAGGGGTTCTCCCCCGGAAATCAGAAGCCTGAGTCCGCCGAGTTCGGAAAACTCCCGTGTGATACTAACGGCATCGGGCAACAGCATTTCATCTGACCGGGGTGAGCCCAGATAACAGTGAGCGCATTTGAGATTGCACCTGTGCAGAAGGTGCAGTTCCAGATATCTAAATGACGGATGAATATGTCTGCTGACGTGAACCTCTACCGGACCCGGCTGTGAAATAGTCTCCAGTATCCCTTCCTCCAGGCAATATTCAACAAATTCAGCATCAGCGGTCAGGTCTTCACCTTTTGACGTACCGTTGCAGCGGGTCAGAAAATCTAATGCCAGTTCATCAATTTCGTAAAGCTCGTCTCTTCTGATATGATACACAAAGGGACTTTCCAGGTTTTTCAGCGCGGCTTCCGGACATAGACGCAGATAGAATTTACGCCAGTCTTTGCCCCTCATTCAATTGTCTCCAGGGCGGATTCATCGATTAGATTGCTTTCCAACAAACAGGCCAGCAGAATAAAACCACCGCATGGTTTCATATCATCGGCAGGTGCTGATGATTGAAAATCACAGTCTTCGGCCTGAAATGAGCATTTATGGCAGACATATTTTTCAAGTTTTGCTTGTTGATTTTTCCATATTCGGGGATCGCTTGCAAAATTCGGGGTTTTTTCCAAATTGACCCGCTTACGGTGAAACAGCAATTCAGCAATCTGCGCGCCCTTGCAGGTCATCTCTTCTTTTTGTCCCTCCTTGAAAAACATGCAGTAGGGGCGACAGATATAGTCTTTGAAATCTTTTTTAGCCATAATAAAATAGTGGTTTCAGACTCGATCCAAGCAAAAAGCCTGTGCACAAAATTTTATGCACAGGCTTTCATTTTTTGAAAAAACTTCCGTTTAACAGGAACGTTTGCATTTACAAAGACCGGTTGGAACTTTTTTGACTTTTTTAATTTTCATTTCACACCTCCCTTTCTTCATGAAAGAATTAATAAGGTATTTTCTGTCTGCCGCACACATCATGAAACATTCGAACAAAACCATGTTTCCCACATATCACAGCCGCCATACGCAAATCAAATTATATTTTT